>CAZZAD010000054.1:13869-14775 GCA_964652055.1 uncultured Burkholderiaceae bacterium
ATCAACTCGCAGATCTTCACCACCTCGGGCGGCTACAACGGCATCTCGCTGGCCATTCCCATCGACGAGGCCATGCGGGTGGTTGATCAGTTGCGTTCCACGGGCCGCGTCGTCCGGGGCCGCATCGGTGTGCAGATTGATGAAGTCACCAAAGACGTGGCCGAAGCCATCGGCTTGGGCAAGCCGCAAGGTGCGCTGGTGGTGGCCGTGGAAAAAGACACGCCCGCCGAACGCGCTGGCGTGGAGGCGGGCGACGTCATTTTGCGTTTTGACAACAAGATCATTGAGCGCTCGCGCGATCTGCCGCGCACGGTGTTTGGCCTCAAACCGGGCACCAAAACCAACATGACCGTATGGCGCAAGGGTTTGAACCGCGAGTTGACTGTCACCGTGAGCGAGCTCAAAGAGCAGGAAAAGCCCGCGCAGCGTGCCGACAGCCCCGTCAAGCCGGGCGTGGCCAATGCCCTGGGTCTGTCGGTGTCTGAGGTGCCGGCCGAGCGCATCAAGGAGCTGCGCGTCAAAGGTGCGGTTCAGGTCGACGCCGTAGAAGGCGCCGCCGCCCGTGCAGGGTTGCGGCCGGGCGACATCATCGTGGGCATCAACAACGTGGATGTTGTGAATGTGAAACAGTTCAACGATCTGGCGGGCAAACTTGACCTCAAGAAACCTGTGGCCTTGTTGGTACAGCGGGGCGATCAGCGCAGCTTCGTGATCGTGCGCGGCAATGGAAGTCGGTAGCGGTCGTTAGGCAGGTAAACTGCGCCGCGTTTGAATCGTTCAGCGGGGGTGGGGCGTCCCACCCCCGTTTCTTTACGCGGATTGCAATGCATCTATCACGAGTTTTCTAACTGGGTCACATCGCATTCCCTCACCCTCGATCTCTCTCCCGTCGGGAGCGGGATGGAA
>CAZZAD010000055.1:0-13647 GCA_964652055.1 uncultured Burkholderiaceae bacterium
TCGGGGGGCTCGATGGCCACGGTCAGGACCGAGGAAAAACGCGATACCATCCGGTCTTCGATGTCTTTGCGCTCTTTGGGGTAGGTATCGCTGGTGATGATGATCTGCTTGCGACCGGCCACCAGGGCTTCAAAGGCGTAAAAGAATTCTTCCTGGGTGCGGCTCTTGCCGGCAAAGAACTGAATGTCGTCGATGAGCAGCAGATCCAGCGAGTGGTAATAGCGTTTGAAGTCGTCAAACGCTTTGCGCTGGTAGGCCCGCACCACATCGCTGACGTATTTTTCAGCGTGGATGTAGCGCACCTTGGCATCGGGCTTGCGCGCCAGGATGCCATTGCCCACGGCATGAATTAGATGGGTTTTGCCCAGCCCCACGCCACCGTAGAGAAACAGCGGGTTGTAGGAACCCCCGGGATTTTCCGAAACCTGGATGGCAGCGGCGCGCGCCAACTGATTGGCCTTGCCGGTGACGAAGTTGTCAAACGTGAGCGCCGGATTAATGCGGGCACGATCAAAAAACTCGCTGGTGAATGAACCGTTGTTGGCGTCGGACTGAACTTCAGGGGCGGCATTCAGTGAGCCAAAGGAGTTTTCGGTATTAACAACTGCCGGTGCCGGCAGTTCCTCTATGGCGCTCGCCACGTCGACTTCGAAGACCACATCAACGGGGTGTTGCGCCACGCTGGCCGCAGCCGCCTGGATGCGGGCAGAAAACTGTGAACGCACAGCGTCGAGCTTGAGCCGGTTGGGTGCGCCGATGCGCAAACGGGCGTTGGGTGCGTCGTAATCGAGCGCCTTGAGCGGTTTGATCCAGGCGGTGTACTGCTGGGGGGTGAGTTCGCGCTCCAGCAGTTGCGAGCAGTCTTGCCAAAAATGAGTCATCGACACGCTCTAGGGCCTGAACATTTCACGGAGGGTGGACTGGTGCGCCCAGGCGGACCAGTGCATATACGGAGTGGAGAAAGGGGTTGGAGACTGGTGATACAGAAAACGGTGGCAAAAACTTCGAGCCGGGTAGTGTACTGACGTCGGAACGGGTTATCCACAGCGTGGCGGGGAGTCGCTACAAGACGTGATATCGAGGCGTGGTGCCAATTTCAGGACCAAGGACCGATTCCACGACGTTTGACGCGCGCCGGTGCATCGCGTCTAATGCGCGCCCCCGTCTGAATTGCATGCCGTAATCCAGCGCGCTTTCACGTCGCAGCGCTGGTGGGTACCTCAAAGTGCGGCTGTATGCCAGTCCAGTCTGTGTTGCGGTCGGCAGGTTGCGCGAGCACTGCCGCTGTCTGAATTTGTAGAGTCTGTTAGGAAACACCATGGCCACCAAACGTACATATCAACCTTCACGCGTCAAGCGCGCGCGCACTCACGGGTTCTTGGTCCGCATGAAGACCCGTGGCGGCCGGGCAGTAATCCGAGCCCGTCGCGCCAAGGGTCGTAAGCAGCTCGCGATTTAGTTTTTCCTGGCGTGTGTGCTCGCCGCCCAGCAGCTTCGGTCTGGTCAGATCGGCGGCTGCGTACACCGGCACAGTTTGCCGCAGTGGTGGCTGCACGTGGGCCGAGCAGCCTGCGCGGGACTCGGCGCTGGCTTGCATTGAGTAGTTCTTTGACCCCCATGGCCGATCCAGCCGATTTGATCGCGACCCCATTTTCAGTAGAGGCAGGTCATGGCGCGCGGGTCCGGTTGGGACTGGTTGTGCCCAAACGGTATGCGCGCCGTGCGCTGGATCGCAACCTGATCAAGCGCATTGCGCGCGAGGCGATGCGTGCTGCCCTCCCGACGCTGGATGCGGCCGTGGCAGAGGCCGCGCAGCTCGACGTGGTGATCCGCCTCAAAGCGCCTTTGCCGCCCGCGGCTGAGCTGGCGCGCGCCCAGCTGCGGGTGAGCTTGCGCGCCGAGGCCGATGCACTGTTGACCCACCTGGCACGCGAGGCTGGCAAAGCCGCAGGGCGGGGGGTGTGATGCGTTGGATGCTGCTGGCACTGCTGCGTGCCTATCGGTTTTTTCTGTCGCCCTGGATTGGCGGGGCCTGTCGTTACTGGCCTACCTGTTCAGATTATTCGAGTCAGGCGATCCAGACCCATGGCGCATTGCGTGGCACCTGGCTGACTTTAGGACGCCTGCTGCGCTGTCACCCGTACGGGCGCGGCGGGGTGGATCCGGTACCCGAAACATTTAGCTGGCGCTGCACCTGTTTACAACACTCTGAATCAACGGACTGAGTTTCTATGGATATGCATCGAACCATTCTCTGGGTAGTTTTTGCCATGTCGATCGTGGTGTTGTGGGACAACTGGCAAAGGTCGCAGGGCAAGCCGGCCACGTTCATGCCCTCCACTTCGCTATCACCCGTAACGGCTGAGCCAGGTGCGACCCCGCCGGCGACGGGAACCGCGCCCGCGGGTGAGGGCAGTGTGCCGCAGCCTGCGGCCGCCAAAACGGGGGCGACACCTGCTGCACTTTCTGCGCTGGTTCCGGTGGTCGATCCCGTTGTCCCCACGCAAGGCGGGCCACGCGTGCAGGTGCAGACCGATGTACTGCGTGTGGACATTGATGTGCAGGGTGCAGCCCTGTCGCGCGTGGAGCTGGTCGGGCATCACGTGGCGCCTGACTGGACCGCCAGTGGCCTGTTGGGCATGGTGATGGGCAAGCGTCAGGACGCTGGGGCCCATGTGGTGCTGCAGGAGGTCAGTGCGCACCGCACGTATCTGGCGCAAAGCGGGTTGATTGGGGCTCCGGAAGGGCAGAGCTTTCCCACGCACCGCACACTGTGGAAAGCGCTGGAGGGCCCGCGCACGCTGGAGCCGGGACGCGACGCCCTGACGGTGCGTTTTGCGGCTGAGTCGGGGGCCGTGCGCGTTATCAAGAGCTACACGTTTCATCGTGGGCGCCATGATGTGGAGGTCACGCATGAGGTGACCAATCTGACCGATGCGCCGCTCGCGCCCGCGCTCTACCTGCAGCTCATGCGCGATGGCAACAAGCCTGAGGGCGAAAGCTCGCTCTACTACGTGTACACCGGCCCCGCGGTGTACAGCGACGAGAAAAAGTTCCAGAAGATTGAGTTCAGCAGCATCGAAAAGGGCAAGGCCGATTTCGTCAAAGCCGCTCCTTCGGGCTGGATTGCCATGATCCAGCACTACTTTGTATCGGCCTGGGTGCCGCCTCAGGGCGTGGCGCGCGAGTACTACACGCTCAACCCCAGCCCCAATCTGTACGTGGTGGGCACGCAGTTTTCCCTGGGCACCCTGGCCCCTGGGGCGACGGCTGTGCGCACGGCCACGTTTTTTGCGGGACCGCAGGATCAGGATGCGCTGGAAAAGCTCGCGCCGGGTTTGGAGCTGGTGGTCGATTACGGGGTGCTCACGGTCATCGCCAAGCCCCTGTTTTGGCTGCTTAGCGTGCTGCACAGTTTCCTGGGCAACTGGGGCTGGGCCATCGTGGTGGCCACGTGCCTGATCAAGCTGGCGTTCTATCCCTTGTCGGCAGCCAGTTACAAGAGCATGGCGCGCATGAAAGAAGTCACGCCGCGCATGATGAAGATCCGCGAGCAATACGCCAGCGACAAGCAAAAAATGAATCTGGCCATGATGGAGCTGTACAAGAACGAGAAAATCAATCCCTTGGGCGGTTGCCTGCCCATCCTGGTACAGATCCCCGTGTTCATTGCGTATTACTGGACGATTCTGGCTTCCGTGGAAATGCGCAATGCGCCCTGGCTGCTCTGGGTGCAAGACCTGGCCACGCCCGACCCCTGGTTCATCCTGCCGGTGATCATGATGGGCACCATGTGGGTGCAATACAAACTCAACCCCACGCCGCCCGATCCCATGCAGGCCAAGGTCATGGCGGCCATGCCGTTCATTTTTGGCGCGATGTTCTTTTTCTTCCCCGCGGGCCTGGTGCTGTACTGGCTGGTGAACAACGTGTTGTCGATTGCGCAGCAGTGGTACATCACGCAACAAATCGCCAAGAGCAAGCCGGCGGGGTAGGCCGCCAGGGGTTGTCATGCGCGCGGGTGGCACTGAGCCCATCGTTGCCATGGCCACGGCCCCCGGGCGCGGTGGTATCGGGGTGGTGCGGATTTCGGGGCGGGACATCGCCCCGATCGTGCGTGCTGTGTTGGGCGAGCGCCTGGCGCAATCGCTGGTGCCGCGGCATGCCACGCTGGCGCGTTTTCTGGCGGCCGATGGCAGCCCCATCGATCACGGCATCGCCCTGTACTTTGCCGCGCCGCATTCGTTTACCGGCGAAAACGTCCTGGAGCTGCAGGGGCACGGCGGTCCCGTGGTGCTGCGCCTGCTGGGCGCGCGCTGCGTGGAGGCCGGGCGCGCTGTTGGGGCGCGCTGGGCCGAGCCCGGGGAGTTCACGCGCCGTGCATTTCTGAATGACCGGCTCGATCTGGCCCAGGCCGAGGCCGTGGCCGACCTGATCGATGCATCGACAGAAGCGGCGGCGCGCAGTGCGGTGCGGTCTTTATCGGGCGAGTTCTCGCGCCAGGTGTACACGTTGGTTGAACAGTTGATTGACCTGCGTACCTTGGTGGAAGCGACCCTGGATTTTCCTGAGGAAGAGATTGATTTTCTTGAGGCCAGTGATGCACGGGGTCGGCTGAGCCAGATCCGCACGGATCTGGCGGCCTTGTTGGTGCGCGCCCGGCGGGGTGCGGTGCTGCGTGAAGGCCTGCATGTGGTGCTGGTAGGTGCGCCCAACGTGGGCAAGTCGAGCCTGCTCAATGCGCTCGCTGGTGAGGATGTGGCAATCGTCACGCCCATTGCCGGCACCACGCGAGACCGTATTGCGCATGCGATGGCGGTTGAGGGCATCCCCCTGCACATCATCGATACCGCCGGGGTGCGCTCCACGGTGGATGAGGTTGAGCGGCTGGGTATCGCACGCACCTTGGATGAAGTCAGTCGCGCTGATGTCGTGCTCCATTTGGTGGAGGCGAGCGCGGATGCTTCGGGGGCACAGACCTTGGGTGTGGATCAGGATGTATTGGCCGCGATCCTGCCGCGTGTGCGTCCCGGCGTGGCGGTGCTGACCGTGGTGAACAAAATTGATTTGTCGGGGCGCGCGCCAGGGGCTTATGAGGACACGGTTTATCTGTCGGCGTTAACGGGTGCTGGGCTCGATGCCTTGCGTGCCGCCTTGCTTCAGATTGCGGGGTGGAGTGATGTGCATAGTGGTGACACCGCCATACTGGCGCGTGAGCGTCATTTAGTGGCGCTGGGCGAGGCGCGGGAGCATCTGCAGGCGGCCGCCGAGGTCTCGAGGGCGGACCGCGGCTTCAGCCATGCGCCGCTGGAGCTCTTTGCCGAGGAGTTGCGGTTGGCCGGAAACGCGCTGGCCGGTATTACGGGTGAATTCAGTGCGGATGATTTGTTGGGCCGGATCTTTAGCCGGTTTTGTATTGGTAAATGACGCCTCATGAGAGGGTATTTGTGATGCAACCCGCCCAAGCCGCCGCCTTGCTGCGTGAGCAGGGGTTTGCGCTGGTCGACAGTGACTCGATGCGCCTCTGGCTGGGCGAAACCTTGCTCGATAGCGCGCCTTTGCAGGCGACGTGGGAGCGGCTGCCCCCCGATCTTTATTTGAAGGACAGCGGTCGTTATCGGTTTCGGCGACACGCTTCGGCGCGCGTTGTTCCGTCAATGGGCACAACGCAGTTGGCGCCGCATCGGCCGCATTGGCAGCCCACCACGTACAACGCCTTGCACGGGGGCATCCGCCGCTGGTTCGAGCCCATTGAAGTGGCCGCCTGGTCCCACCCGGCCATGCAGCGCGTGATGGTTGAGCTGGGTCGTGTGTTTGGGCAGGTGAGTCAACCCGCCGTGGATGAATGGTTTGTCGAGGCGCATCAGTTCCGCATTGATGCGCGCCACGAAGTGGGCAAGCCCACGCCCGAAGGGGCACACCGGGATGGGGTCGACTTTGTTGCCGTGGTTTTGCTCGAGCGCGCTGGCGTGGCTGGCGGCCAGACTGTGGTGCGCTCGGCTGATGGAGCGCCGTTGCTGCAGACCCAGCTGGATGCACCCTGGACCGCATTGCTCATGGACGACCGGCGAGTTAACCATGAGACCACCCCTATTGTTGGTGTGGCGCCCATCGCGCATCGCGACACCTTGGTGCTGACCTATCGCGCTGCAGGGTTCATGGAGCCCGACGAGGGCGTTGCGCTGGCCTGATGGCCGGGCCGATACAGCTAAAAGCGGGGCAGGTTAGGCAGTTTGCATGTGTCAGGAAGGGCTAACTGAACCTAGAATGCAACGTCGGCTTGCGTGTCTGGGTTCCCGGCACGCGTCATCATGAAAGCGCAGGGATTCGATATGCACAATTCCTCACCTCCCACTTTGCTGGATCGGCTCACGCGGTTTGATAAACACGACGACGATCAGGCGCAGGCCCAGACCCCGGGCGGGCGCAGGACATCGCAGGCACCGCTGCCGATACTTGATGACTTGATTAACGAGGCTCACGTAGAGAGTGTGCGCCCGCTCACATTGTCTGGTGTTGAAGACGATGCCTATCGGGTTACTGAATATCGACCGACTGAATATCGCCCCACCGATTTTGCAATTACCAACATCAATGTTCCGGATCGGCTCGATCTCAGGGAAGTGAGAGATCGGGCCGAGGAAGAGTACAAACGGCCCGGGTTGTTTTCGTTTGACCGCTATCTGCTGGGTTTGTGGATACGACGGATTGTGTGGCTCACCGTGCTGGGCTTTCTGGGCTTCTGGGGATACCGGACGGCTTTGCCCATACGGGATGATTTATCTGCGGAGCGCATTTCACAGCGCTTGAGCACGCAGTCGGGTTTGAAGGTGCAGGTCGCGGACGTGGCGTATCGCGTTACTCCTAGCCCCCGGATTGTGCTGTTGGGCGTGCAGCTGGGCGACGACCTGCGTATGGATGAAGTGGCCATACGCCTTAACTGGCAGGACACCTGGAATGCGCTGATTAGCGGCAAGCTGAGTCTGGGCGAAGCCACCATATCACCGTTGCGCTTGTCCCAGGAGCAGGTCTGGTCTTTGCTGGACAAAATGTCGGCGTTGACTAAGGCGCTGCCTGAATCTTTGTTTGTGCTGCGTTTTGACTCGGTTGAAGTGTCCGATGCGCCCTTAATCAAGGGCCACTATGAGTTGACGTTGCGCCGGGTGGCGGGCGGCAAGTTCGGCCCGATACAGGTCGCGCCGGTGGGCGCAGAGCCGCCGTTTCGTCTGTTGCTTAAGAACAGTCCTGCATTGGATGCCCCAGCCGGAGCGCCACCTCGTTTTGCATTTCAATTTGATGCCAACAGCTGGGTGTTGCCATTTGGTCCGGGAGCTAAGTGGGGCGAGGTGGTGGCCAATGGGTACATCACCCCCGGCTTTATCGAGGTTGAGTCCTACCTGCTGGCAGGCACCTACGGCGTAATTCGCGGTGCGTTGTATGCCGCCAGCGATGTGCAATGGGCTTTGACGGGGTATGCCCGCGGGACGGGACTGGATATCGAGACCATCGTTGCCGCCACCGCAAAAGTGGTGCGCGCTGAGCCCGGTGAAAAGGCTGAAGCCAACCCGGTGCCGTTTTCGGGAACCGCCACGCTGGATCTGGCGCTGGTTGGAAGCGGAGATTCGCTGGCGGAAGCCGTAGATAAAGGTGTTGCAGCTGGGCCGGTTCAGGTCCGCTGGGCTTCAATTAAGGGTGTGAATCTGGGTTACGCGGCCACCCACGGCGGCTCGGATCGCGGTTTGGGCGGCGGCTTCACCCGTTTTAGTGACTTCGAAGCCATGCTGCTGGCCAGCCCAGAAGGGTTTGTTTTCCGTGACATCGTGGCACGTGCGGGCGCCATGACCACCCGGGGTGAGCTCCGGATGGATCCCGACAACTCGCTCAAAGGGGTGTTGCGCGTGGATATGGGCGCCACCCGGGTTCAGGCGCCTATCAGCCTGAAGGTGCGGGGCACGCTCCTGGCGCCACAGTTTGTTCGGTGACCGTGTTTCACGTGGAACATTGCATTTGCCGTTTCACGTGAAACAATTCGGGCCCGCTGTACGGCGGGCCTGAAAATTGAACATTTGACACTCCACGGGCGGCCCTGCCGCCGGGGATTCTTTTCATGCTTTATCCGGAACAATTCGACGTCATTGTGGTCGGCGGTGGGCACGCAGGCACGGAGGCGTGTTTGGCTGCTGCGCGCATGGGTGCGCGCACGTTATTGCTCACCCACAACATAGAAACCCTGGGGCAGATGTCATGTAACCCATCGGTGGGCGGCATCGGCAAAGGGCATCTGGTCAAGGAAGTGGATGCGCTGGGCGGCGCCATGGCGGGAGCGACCGACGAGGCCGGAATTCACTTCCGCATCCTGAATGGCTCAAAAGGCCCGGCGGTTAGAGCTACCCGTGCGCAGGCGGATCGGATTCTTTACAAAAAGGTGATTCGCGCGCGCATCGAAAATCAAGCCAACCTGTGGGTCTTCCAGCAGGCAGTTGATGACCTGATGGTGGAGGGCGAGCGCGTGGTGGGGGCGGTGACTCAGGCGGGAATTAAATTCCGAGCGAAAACGGTGGTGTTGACTGCGGGCACCTTTCTCAATGGTCTGGTGCACATCGGGCTGCAGAATTTCCAGGCCGGCAGGGCGGGGGATCCGCCCTCAATCAGTCTGGCGGCGCGGCTCAAGGAGCTCAAGTTGCCCCAGGGCCGCCTCAAGACGGGAACGCCGCCCCGGATTGACGGCCGCAGCATTGATTTTTCAGTGCTGCAGGAGCAGCCCGGCGATCACAACCCGGTGCCGGTGTTTTCATTCATGGGCAGCGCCGACCAGCACCCGGAGCAGATTTCCTGCTGGGTGACGCATACCAACGCCGCCACCCATGACGTCATCCGCGCCAATCTGGACCGCAGCCCGATGTATTCGGGTGTGATTGAAGGGGTGGGTCCGCGTTACTGCCCATCGATCGAGGACAAGATTCATCGCTTTGCCAGCAAGTCGAGCCACCAGATCTTCCTGGAGCCCGAGGGCTTGACGACGCATGAGGTGTATCCCAACGGCATCTCCACCTCTCTGCCGTTTGATGTGCAGATTCAGATCGTGCGGTCCATGAAGGGCTTGTCCAACGCGCACATCCTGCGGCCGGGCTACGCCATTGAATATGACTACTTCGATCCGCGTGCGCTCAGGAGTTCGCTGGAAACCAAGGGTATTGAGGGACTGTTCTTCGCGGGGCAGATCAATGGCACTACGGGTTATGAGGAGGCGGCCGCCCAGGGACTGTTGGCCGGGGTCAACGCCGCGCTGCAGGCCAGCGACCGCGCGCCCTGGTGCCCGCTGCGTGACCAGGCCTACTTGGGCGTGCTGGTTGATGACCTCATTACGCGCGGTGTGGCCGAGCCCTACCGCATGTTCACCAGCCGCGCCGAATACCGCCTGAGCCTGCGTGAAGACAACGCGGATCTGCGCCTTACCGAGTTGGGCCGTGAGCTGGGCTGCGTGGATGACGTTCGCTGGGAGGCCTTTAACCGCAAGCGCGATGCCGTGGCGCGCGAGCTGGAGCGGCTCAAATCCACCTGGGTCAACCCCCGATTAGTGACGGAGGAAGAATCTCTGCGCGTTGTGGGCAAAGGCTTAGAGCGAGAGTACACGCTCGCTGACCTATTGCGCCGTCCCGATGTGACCTACGCCGCACTGGTGACCCTGGTGGGCGTGGAAGGCCAACCTCTGGGTGGGCCGCCCGCTGAGGGTGCAACGCTGGACCAGGTGGCCGAGCAGGTCGAAATCCAGACCAAGTACTCCGGTTACATCGCCCGGCAACACGATGAAGTGCTGCGCCATGCCGCGGCCGAAACCACGCGCATTCCCGAGGCCATCGACTACGACCAGGTGCGCGGGCTGTCCAACGAAGTGCGGCAAAAGCTCAAGGCCCAGCGACCCGAAACCGTAGGTCAGGCCTCGCGCATCTCGGGAGTCACGCCCGCCGCCATTTCGCTGCTTCTGGTGCATATCAAACGGCTGAATCGCCCCGATCAAGATGACGGCCACAGCGCTCTTGTCGCCTGAGGCCATCGTTGAGGCGGCATCCGAGCTGCCGCTGCCGCTCAGTGCACAACAGGCCCAGGCGCTGTCGGCCTATGCGCATCTGCTGCTGCGCTGGAACGCCACCTACAACCTCACCTCCATCGACACGCCCGAACAGGTGCTCACGCACCATCTGCTCGATAGTTTGGCCGTCGTGGCCACGCTGCAGCGCCTGTATCCCATGTCGGCCCGCGTGCTTGATGTGGGTACCGGCGCGGGCCTGCCGGGCATCCCGCTGGCCGTGGTGTTACCGGACTGGCGCTTTACCCTGATCGACAAGGTCGGCAAAAAGACCGCATTCCTCACCCAGGTGAAAGTGGAGCTCGGACTAAAAAATGTCGAGGTGGTCCATGGCCGTGTCGAAACGCTGACCACGCACGACTACAACGTGATCATTTCGCGTGCGTTTTCCTCGCTGGGCGACTTTGTGCAGCTCTCACACGCGGCGCTGGCCCCCGGGGGCTCCTGGGTGGCTATGAAGGGTGCGTTGCTCGAGAAGGACAGCACCTCTTTGCGTGAAGACGCGCAGATCGAAGAGGTCGTTAAACTGCGCGTCCCGCGTCTGGCCGCCGAGCGACATCTGGTCGTGCTGCGCGCCAATTCAACCCCGCCTCTGCACTTGTCTGCTTCCTGATGCTGCTTGGCCCGCATATTTCGTCAGGTCGCCCCCGCTTATGAACCGCCTGCCTCACAGAACACTCACTTTCGTAGCGCGAACCGAAAAGCCAAATTGGATCGTTGGGGCTACGAGGGCTTGCGCGGCACCTGCGGGCGCATCTTGGCCTCATGTGCTCGCCAATGCCTACGGGCATTGGACTGCGCCCCACTCGGCCAACCTGCATCCCGCAGGCATCCGCCCAACTCCCACGTCCCTGACGAAATATGTGGGCTAGCATTTCCGGAGTCCGTGTTTTTTGTGCCGTCCTCCTGTGTGGGCTGGGCGTGGCGCCAGCCGTTGTGGGCGCAGAGCAGGGCCGCCTGGGAACTGTTGCGGCTGTCGATCTGGCGCGCTACGAGGGGCGTTGGTACGAAGTGGCCAAGTATCCCAACCGCTTCCAAAAACGCTGCACGCGCGACGTCACAGCAAACTACGCCCGGCGTGCGGACAGTCACATTGATGTGGTGAACCGTTGCGTGCGTGCAGACGGATCGGTCGAAGCCGTTCAGGGGCTAGCAAAAATTTCAGACCCCGCGACCGGCGCCAAACTGAGCGTGTCGTTTTTGCCGGCATGGTTGCGCTGGACAGGGCTGGGATGGGGACACTATTGGGTCATTGGCTTGGCCGATGATTACCGCTATGCGGTAGTTGGCGAGCCCTCGCGGGAATACCTTTGGGTGCTCGCGCGCAAACCCAAGCTCGATGCGGCGGATCGAGCGCTCATCGACGCACTCGTGAGGTCCGCCGGGTATGACCCCGCGCGATTGGTTGATTCACCACAGTCGGGAACATAAGTCGATGGCGCAAGTGTTTTGTATTGCCAATCAGAAGGGTGGCGTGGGCAAGACCACCACTGCGGTCAACCTGGCTGCGGGACTGGCGCAGCATCAGCAGCGTGTGTTGCTCATTGACCTCGATCCCCAGGGCAATGCCACCATGGGCAGCGGCATCAACAAGCGCACGTTGGAGCGCAGTGTGTACCCAGTGTTGCTGGGCCTGGCCCACGTCAAAGACTCCGTGGTCAGGTCCGAGGCCGGTGGGTTTGATGTGCTGGGCGCCAACCGAGATCTGGCCGGCGCCGAGATTGAACTGGTGGACATCGACCGGCGCGAAATGCGCCTGAAAAACGCGCTTGCCGATGTGCAGGGCGATTACGACTTCATCCTGGTCGACTGCCCACCGTCACTCTCACTGTTGGCCCTGAATGGCCTGTGCGCGGCGCACGGTGTGGTCATTCCCATGCAGTGTGAATACTTCGCGCTCGAAGGCCTGGCCGACCTCGTCAACACCATCAAGCGGGTGGCGGCCAACCTCAACCCCGACCTGCACATCATCGGCCTGCTGCGCGTGATGTTTGACTCGCGCATGACGCTGCAGCAGCAGGTTTCTGAGCAGCTCGTCGAAAAGTTCGGCGACAAAGTATTCAGCACCATCATCCCGCGCAACGTGCGGCTGGCCGAAGCGCCCAGCTACGGCATCCCCGGCGTGGCCTATGACCGGTCTTCGCGCGGCGCGCAGGCCTACATCAGCTTTGGCGCTGAAATGATTGAGCGCCTTAAACCTAAATCCGCCAGTTGACCTCGCATGACAACCACAAAAGCACCCATGAAAAAGAAAGGTGGCCTCGGCAGCGGCCTGGATCAGCTGCTCGGTAGTGAACCGGTATTTGCGCCGGTGCCCGGCGCACCGCAAACGCTGCCTGTCTCGCGGCTACGTGCGGGCAAATATCAGCCGCGCACCCGCATGAGCCCCGAATCGTTGGCCGAACTGGCTGACTCCATCAAGGCTCAGGGGGTGATGCAGCCCATCCTGGTGCGCCCTGTTGAGGGCAACCACTACGAAATCATTGCCGGCGAAAGGCGCTTTCGTGCGTCGCAGATGGCGGGCCTGACCGAAGTACCCGTGCTGGTCAAAGACGTGCCCGATGAAGCCGCATTGGCCATGGCGCTCATCGAAAACATCCAGCGCGAGAACCTCAATCCGCTGGAAGAGGCCCAGGGCGTGCAACGCCTGATACGCGAATTCGATTTCACGCATGAACAGGCCGCGCAGGCCATCGGCCGCTCGCGCAGCGCCACCAGCAACCTGTTGCGCCTGCTCAACCTGGCAGCACCCGTACAAGACATGCTCATGGACGGCCACATCGACATGGGCCACGCCCGTGCCTTGCTGGCGGTGGACGGCGCCACGCAGATTCAGCTGGGCCATCAGATCCAGGCCAAAGGTCTTTCAGTGCGCGAAGCCGAAGCCTTGGTGGCCCGCGCGCACAAAGAAGCCATGCGCGATGCGAATCAACCCAAGGTCCGGCCCAATCGTGATGTGCAACGACTCGAAGAAGAACTCTCCGACGCGCTAGGCGCCGTGGTCAGCGTGACCTGTGATGCCAAGGGCCGCGGCAAAGTGGACATCCGCTTTTCCAGCCTGGATCAACTCGACGGGATCGTGGCGCGGCTGCGGCAGTAACAGAAAGGTTGGTTTGCGTTACGTTGCTCTGGCACGCGTCACGCAAACCATGTTTTTGTTTAAGAAATGCAGTACGGCGACTGACGCTTAGGCCTCGCTCTTATCCGCCAACGCCTGCGCCGCTTTGAAATCCAGCGTGCCCTCATAAAGCGAGCGGCCCAGCACCACGGCTCCCACGCCCTCGTGTTCTACGGCAAGCAGTTTTTCAATGTCGGTGAGGTTGGCTACGCCGCCGCTGGCCATGATGGGAATGTTGACCGCACGGGCCAGCTCCACCGTGGCTTCAATGTTGACGCCGCTCAACATGCCGTCGCGGCCGATGTCGGTGTAGAGGATGGCGTCCACGCCATAGTCCTCGTACTTCTTGGCCAGATCCACCACGTCGTGGCCGGTGAGCTTGCTCCAGCCGTCGGTGGCAAGGCAGTATGTGGCCACGAAGTCCTTGGACAGCGGCGCATAG
>CAZZAD010000056.1:0-13547 GCA_964652055.1 uncultured Burkholderiaceae bacterium
GGCGTGCCGCTCATCATCATGGCGCCCATCCCGCTCACGATCATCGGTGTGATGCCGGGCCACGCACTACTGGGCGCCAATTTCACCGCTACGTCCATGATTGGAATGATTGCGCTGGCGGGAATCATCGTGCGCAACTCCATCTTGCTGGTGGCTTTCACCCGCCTCAACGTGGCCGAAGGTGTGCCGCTGCATGAAGCGGTGATTCAGTCCGCTGCTGCGCGTGCCAAGCCCATTGCGCTCACCGCCCTGGCGGCCATGCTGGGCGCGCTCTTCATCCTCGATGACCCCATCTTCAACGGCCTGGCCATTGCGCTGATCTTTGGCATTGCGGTGGCCACACTGCTCACGTTGGTGGTGATACCCGTGCTCTACTTTGTGGCCTATCGCAGCGCGCCAGACAATCTTGAACACCGTTGAGCCAAGTCAACGACGCAAGGTCACATGGGCCTACAGTTTCCTCAGTGGGTTTGTTAGCCCATGGGGGTTTTCAATCGATGTCAAAAGGGGATCAAAAATGATGAAACATGGCTCTCGAATCGCGATGGCAGCTGCACTGTGCGTGTCTGTTGGAGGGATCGCTTCGGCGCAGGTCAAGGACCGTGAGCAGACGCAAGCTCAGACTCAAACGCAGACTCAAACGCAGACCGAAACGCAGGCACGCGAGCGTATTTACGGAAGTGAATTGATGACGGCGCAAGAGCGGGCCGAACATCAGAAGCGCATGCGTGAGGCCAAAACCGAGCAGGACCGTGCGCGCATTCGTGAAGAGCACCATAAACAAATGCAGGCACGCGCCAAAGAGCGCGGGGTGCAGCTGCCGGATGAGCCTCCCGCTCAGGGCCGTGGCATGGGGCCAGCAGGCGGTGGTACGGGAAGCGGTGGCACAGGTGGTGCAGGTGGCGGTGGCGGGGGTGGTGGCCGCGGACGGTAAATCGTGTGAATAAGTGCTGGCCGGGTCTGACGAGGTCAAACCCGGCCATTTTTCTTTTTGTTGGAGCCTGTCCTGAATGTTGTGTGTGAGGCATCCACATTCGCGGTTGGCATATCTCTTATTACCCTCTCTATTACCCCTATTACCCCTATTACCCCTTCTTCTGCCACTTGGCGGCGGGCCCGCGACCCTGGCACTGAACCTTGCCTGCGGCTTGTTGTTCGCGTAGCACCCGGCGCACCATGTCACGACTGATGCCAGGGCAGTGCGCTTCCAACTGCGCGATGGTGAATACGCCCGTCAGTTTCTGAATCGCCGCCACGATTTGGTCTGTTTTCGCGCCGCGAGGGGCTTTGGTTTGTCCGACGCGCTCGACAAATTCTCTGTAGGCAGACTTCAGGATGTACAGCACGTAGTTGATGTAGGGCCAGGGGTCGTGTTTACCCTCATGCCAATGTTGTGAACTCTGTTCCAGAGTTTCGTAATAGCGCTCTTTGTTTTGTTCAACCAGGCGCTCAAGGCTGACGTACCGGCCGACTTCATAACCCAGCTGATAACTCTGCAATAGCCACAGCAGGCGCGAGACTCGACCGTTGCCATCACGGAATGGGTGGATACACAGAAAATCCAGATTGAAGGCTGCCAGCGCAATCAGTGGCGGCACCCACCGGTCGTCAATGCAGCTGCGCCAGTCCTGTACCAAAGCGGCCACGTGAACCGGGGTTTGTGTTGCGGGCACGGTGCGGAATCGAACGCGCTCATGGCCGTCCGGATAACGCTCAATGATGTCGCCATCCTTTTCTTTGTAGTGACCTGCATCCCAGATCTGGCCGCGTGCCGTGGCATGCAATTGCTTGATCGTGGCTTCGTCAACTGTGATGTTCGCGCTTTGCGCATGAATCCATGTAAGCGCATCCCGGTAACCGCGTACCTCTTCTTCATCGCGGTCGCGCAACAGCGGTTTGGGCGCGATCAGCACATCGCGTACGCGAGCCGGATCAACCGACACGCCCTCAATACGGTTGGATGAAACTGCGCTCTCGATCAGCGCATGCTCACGCAGTGCCTTAAGCCGCTGGGGTGATTGACGCGTGTACAGCACTTGGGTGCCGCGAATCTCACCCAGATCAGTCAGGTACCACGCTGTTGAAGGTGGGATGGCGATCTGTCCGGTGGCGAATTGACGCAGTGTCTTCATTGTTGCGGAGTCATCACAACGCGTTCATCACCTGCGTGAGCCGGCCGCGCACCTCGGCGGCGATGGTTTTGATTTGTGGTTTGTCCACTAGGGTCAGCACCGCGTTGGGGTCCATGAACTCGACGTAGTTCTGGCCCGAGCTGTCTTGCCGCACCACCACGTTGCAGGGCAGAAGTGCGCCGATTTGCGGTTCGAGCGCTAGGGCCTGGCTGGCGGACTGTGGATTGCACGCGCCCAGAATCTTGTAGGGTGGGATCACCAGATCGAGCTTCTTCTTCATGGTGGCGGCCACATCAATTTCAGTCAGGATGCCGAAGCCCACTTTGGAGAGCTCTTCCGTCACGCGCATGACGGCGGTGTCGAAGTCCAGATTCACTTTTTTGCCAAAGGCGTAGTTGCTCATACTGATCTCCGTAATTATTTGATGATCCGTCCCGCAGCCGCTTCGCCCGCGCCTTGTAGCGGCCCGAGTGGATTGACCTGCTGTTCGGTCTGGCTGATCTGGGGCTCGCCACCAAAGCGGCGGAACAGCACCACGCCATCGCGCACCACAATCAAGGCTTCAAAACGCCAGCCCGAGACTGCAATGGTGCGGCGGAAGTTCATAAAGTCGGGCCAGAAGTTGCCCACCCGCTTGCGTTTCTGGCGCGTGATGCGGAACTCATAGGCCTGACACTGGCTCTGGGCCAGGATGCAGTCGCGGATGCCGGGGTCTAGTGCATCCATCGGCACGCTGGCGTTGGGCGCCAGGCGAGCGATGACGTCGGGGTAAGTGATGATGGTGACGTTGGGGCTGGCGTTGAAGTCAAAGCCCAGCGCCTTCATTTCGGTGACGGTGGTTTTGTACGGCTCGATCTTTGCGAGCGCGTCTTCCGCGGCTTCAAAACTATCGAAGGGCGAACGAGTGTCCGTGGTGCCCGCAGGCAGTAACGCTGCGCAGCCTGTGAGGCAGGCGGCCACACTGAGCGCCGCCAACCTCTTTAGCGAGCCGGTGCGCGCAGGCTTAACGGGGTTCGAGTGCCGCATCCACACGCTCTTGCAGTTCGCGCCCCTCAAAGGCGGTCAGGTCGGTAGGCACCGTGTTCTTGATGACCTGGGTCGCCTGCTTGCTCAGGTGCTCTTTGATTTCACCCAAAAATGGATTGGAGGCGATCAGCACCAGCCCTTCGCATTCATGCGCAGCCACAGCGGCGTTCAGGTGTTGGGCCAGTTCAGCAGCAAAGCGCTCGTGCTCCTTTTGCTTGGGATCGAGACGCGGTGCGTAGGTGGCAGCCCCCAGTCCATGGCCCAACCCCGCCGAGGTGAGGTCTGCATCACGTGCGCGGCTTTCCGGGTGTTCAAACTGCTTCAGGGTTTGCAGCGTTGCTTGGGCGGCATCGCGTGTGAAACAACGTGCCCGAGAGGCGTTGGCAATAACGATCCAGGTTTTCATGAGCAGCGCCCAGACGAAAGGGCGCTCAGTGTAGGTCGGTTTGTTACGCGGGACGGCTGGTTTTCAGGCTCGTTCAGGCGATTTCAGTGCGTCGCGTTTGCAGCACGAGGGGTGCGGTCCAGGCGCTGGCCGTGGTGGTCAGTACACGTTGGGCCGTGGGGGCAAGGTGGGGGGCCACGGCCAGCGTTGCAATACGGCGCGCGTTGCTGTCCGCTGGGCTCGCGCTGTACGTCGGCGAGCGCTGTGAGCGCAATAAGTTGCGGCTCGTATGAGTGGGGTTGGAATTGACGGCGTTCATGCGTCCTCGTATGGGTTACAGATACTTCCACCGATATACAAGGCGACCCATACACCAGGAAAGCGGCTTCCGTGGTGGCAGCCCCGCTGGCGTTGCGCTCGACTTCATGCGCGGCAGCCCGGAAGCTTTGCGTCCCCGGTTTTCACCGGATTTGCCTTGTCTTTGTGCTACAGATTTCGTGTTCCGCACTTTGCGGATGGCACAATGTGCCTGGGCATGTGCCGCGACTCAAGCTGCAGCACAACAAATAGGTCATAAATAAGTACCGGAAAGACGTGCTTTTCGTGACCTATCTGGGTGACTTCACATGCTGCTCGCTCTGGAACGAACGGCGGATCGCCTCAGCTGTCTTCATGAAGGTGGCGCTTCATGAGTGCAATGACTTCGGCATCACTGACCTGATTGAACGTCGCATAGTGCAAGCCCACTGCCTCAAACGGTTCGGGCTGCGCCAGACACACCACCTCGTCCCCCTCGCTACGCAGCGCCGCCAGGCTGTCGCGCGCGGCTACGGGTACGGCCATCACCAATCGGGCCGGATGGCGCTTGCGTACCGCTTGCAGGGCGGCACGCATCGTGGTGCCGGTGGCCAGACCGTCGTCCACCACGATGGCGCAACGGCCCGTCACGGGCACGGGGGGGCCGCGCGCCCAGATACGTGCGGCGGCGGCGCTGGATCTCCGCCAGTTCCACCTGGGCTTGTTCCTGGATGTAGTTCAGGTCGAGTCCGCTCGCCTGCATCACGGGCTCATCCAACACAATTTCCGGGGCCTCGCCATCGATCACCGCCGCCGCGGCCAACTCAGGTTGCCAGGGCACGCCAATCTTGCGCACCAGCAGCAGATCCAGTGGAGCACTCAGCGCGTTGGCGATGGGCGCAGCCACGGGCAAACCCCCGCGTGCAATGGCGAGCACCACGGGCTGATCGAGCGGCATGCGTTGCAGCGCCTGCGCCAGCGCCAGCGCCAGACCTGCGGCATGACGGTTTTCAAACATACTCATCTCAAGTCCAATGCAAATGTCGATAAAACACCCGCTTGGCCACCTCGTTGACGGCGGCATAAGCCAAGGTAATGCCCATCAGCGTGGCCAGCAGCCACCCCGGCAGCGGCACAAAACCAAACATCGTGGCCAGCACTGGCACGTAGGGCAAGGCTACGGCGGTCAGGGCTACGGCGATGGATGACACCCACACCCCACGCGACGGGGCGCTGCGCCACACCGACAGATGCGTGCGCACGATGAGCAGGATGACCAACTCGGTGAGCAACGATTCAATAAACCACGCGGTGCGAAATTCCGCCGCGGCCGCCTGCACCACCCACCACAGCAGGGCAAAGGTCAGCAAATCGAAGGCCGAGCTGATGAGCCCAAACACCACCATGAAGTTGCGGATGAAGCGCACGTTCCAGCGCCGCGGCCGCGCCACCCAGGTGCGATCCACGTTATCGCCCACGATGGCCATGGCGGGGATGTCGGACAAAAAGTTGTTGAGCAAAATTTGTTTGGGCAACAGCGGCAAAAACGGCAGCAGCACGGATACCGCCGCCATGCTGAGCATGTTGCCGAAGTTGGCGCTGGTGGTGGTGAACACGTACTTGAGCGTGTTGGCAAACACGCGTCGGCCTTCTTCAATGCCCGCACGCAGCGCAGACAGACTGTGTTCGAGCAGAACAAAGTCGGCGGTTTGCTTGGCCACATCGACCGCGTTGTCCACCGAGATGCCCACATCGGCCATGTGCAGCGCGGGCGCATCGTTGATGCCGTCGCCCAGATAACCCACCCCGTGCCCGGTGCGGCGCAGGGCAGCAATGATTTTTTCTTTCTGGTTGGGGTCAACCTCGGCAAAGAGTGTGGTGTGTTCGGCCGCTTGCCAGAGCGCTTCGTCAGACATCTGATCAATTTGCGCGCCGGTCATCAGGCGTTGCACGGGTAGACCCACCTGCTGCGCCACATGCAGTGCCACGCGAGCGCTGTCGCCCGTGATGACCTTGAGCGCCACGCCCAGGCGTTTGAGATCCGCAATGGCCTGCGCCGCATCGGCCTTGGGTGGGTCGACGAACAGCAGAAAGCCTTCAAACACGAGTCCGGCTTCGTCGGCCGGGGTGTAGCGCGCCTGCGCCGCGATCTGGCGCGTGGCCAGACCCAGCACGCGGGTGCCTTGGTCCTGCCAGGTGGATGCCTGATCGAGCAGGCGTTGGCGATGTTGCGCATCGAGCGCAACGTGATCGTCACCCTGGCGCACCAGGACGCAGCAGTCGAGGATCGGATCGAGCGCGCCCTTGGTAATGAGTAGATCCTGAGTGTGTCCCTGCTGGCGTACGGCAATGGTCAACCGTTTGCGCACAAAGTCGTAGGGAATTTCTTCGCTCTTTTCATAGCGGCTGATGTCGAGCGCATCGGCCGTGCCGCGCGCCACGATGGCCTGATCGAGGGGATTGGTGAGCCCCGTTTGCAACGCCGCGTTCAGGTAGGCCAGTTCCAGTACGCGTGCGGAAGTTTGATCGGAGCTGTCCAACGCGGCACGTGCACTGCTCAGCGCCACTTCCCCCGAGGTGAGCGTGCCGGTCTTGTCCGTGGCCAGGATGTCCATGCTGCCCAGGTTCTCGATGGCCGCCAGGCGCCGCACCAACACGCCCTTGGTGGCCAGATGCTGCGCGCCGCGTGCCAACGTGATGCTGATGATGGCCGGCAACAGTTCTGGGGCCAGCCCTACCGCAATGGCCACGGCAAAGAGCAGCGCCTCAATCACCGGCCGATCCAGCGCCACGTTGGCCGCAAAGATGCCCAGCACCAGCAAGGTCATCACCTGCGTGAGCAAATTGCCAAAGCGCCGGATGCCTTGCTCAAACTCGGTCTCGGGTGCGCGCAGCGCCAAGCGGTCGGCGATGTGGCCGTACTGCGTTCCGGCCCCCGTGGCTACCACCAAGGCGCGCGCCGAACCACTGCGCACGTTGGTGCCCAGAAATACAAAGTTGGTTCGCTGCGCCAGTGCGGCATCGGCCGAGACCACGCCCGGCGCTTTCTCGGCGGGAAAGGTCTCGCCGGTGAGCACGGCCTGGTTGACGAAGAAGTCATCGGCCTCCAGCACACGTGCATCGGCGGGAATCAGATCACCCGCCGACAAACACACCACATCACCCACCACCACGTCATGCGCGGGAATGTCCATGCGCACACCGTCGCGCAGCACCGTCGCATGCGGGGCCACCCGCGCGAGCAAATTCTCAATGGCCCGACTGGCGCGAAATTCCTGCGTGAAGCTCAGCGTGGCGCTGGCCAGCACGATGGCCAGCACGATGGCGGTATCGACCCAGTCTTGCGTGAGCACCGAAATCCCCGCGGCAAACACCAGGATCAACACCAGCGGGCTTTTGAACTGCGCCAAAAAGGCCGCCATCAGCGTGGTGTGTCGTTGCGGCTGCAGCGTATTGCGGCCATAAAGCGCCAACCGCTGCGCAGCCTCGGGGGCACCAAGCCCAGAAGGCGAGGTCTGCCACTGCGCAAACAACTGCGCAGTGTCGGCCGCCCAGGGGGCGGGGCCCGTCGTGTGCGAGATGACCGGCGGCGGTGCTGGCGCCGTCGGTGTCATGGCCGCAGGGTTCACTCGTCTCCGGTGTGCAGCGCGTGGTCCTCAGCGGGCGCGCCGGTTTGCGGGTCGATCCAATCGGTCATGTTCAATTCGGCTTCGACCTGGGCTAAGGTTTGGCCCGGTTCATTGGAGGCGGGCGCGCGCCAGTCGGCCAGTGCATCGTCGGCACTGGCAAAGGGGCCCACTTCGCGGTGGCCCTCCTCAGCCAGCCAGTACCAGCCATCGGGGCGCTGCACGACGGGAGGCAGTTCAATGTTTTCAGCAGGGGGCGTGAGCGGGGTGCGGTTCATGGTGAGATCCTCCGATGGGATAAGTGTTCATGTTGACCGGATTGATGATGACCACTATTGATTCATATCAGTGTGAGCCAGACCGCCTCAATAGAGGTTGCCCATATGCGGGAGTGTCGTGACCTGCGCGCGCCCGCCCTCGCTGATCGAGAAGCTGCGCTTCCTGGGCGCACCCGACGCCTACGCGCAGCGGCCTGTGCAGGTGCAGGTTAAGCAAACGCGCATGTCCTGGCCGTTTCTCACGGACACCACCGCCTACAAGCTCAAGAAGCCCATCGCCAATACGTATCTAGACTTTCGCACCTTGTCTGCACGCGCTGCCAATTGCCGCGACGAGCTGATGCTCAATCGCCGCTTGGCGCCCGAGGTGTATCTGGGGCTGAGCTGTCTGTGGGTGGATGCGCAAGGGCGGCTGGGTCTGGCTGATGTCAAAGATCTTGATCGCTCTGGTGAGGTGGTGGAGTGGCTGGTGCGCATGCACCGCTTGCCGTCAGCCCTGACGCTCGAACATGCCCTACGCCACGGGGCAATCGACGCCGCACAAATCAGTGCGGTGGGTGCTGTACTGGGGGCGTTTTATCGCGCACTGCCGCCGTGTGGCATCAGTGGGCCTGAACACGTGGCCCTGTTCAAATCGCAACATGGATTGAACGAAGCCGCGCTGCGCCAGCCTGACTTCGCACTGAACGCATCCCAACTGCAGCGGGTGTTGGGCGCGTTGCAGCATTGGTTTGCTCATGAGTCCGATCTGATGCACGAGCGTGTGCTTCAGGGCCGGGTGGTGGAGGGGCAGGGCGATCTGCGCCCCGAGCACGTGTTTCTGACCGACCCGCCCGTGATCATCGATGGCCTGGAATTCAACCGCTCGCTGCGGCTGGTGGACTGGGTTGATGAGATTGCGTTCCTGACCCTGGAGTGCGCGGTGCTCGGCGCGCGCCCCGTGGGCCTGGCCTTGCGCGCACAGATTGAACAAGCGTTGCAGGACGTGGTGCCAGAGCGTCTGTTTCAGTTTTACCTGGCCTTCCGTGCCTGCCTGCGTGCGCGCGCGGCTGGCCCTGGCGCATTTGCTGGAAGCCGAGGTTCGCACGCCCGAAAAATGGATGCAGGCGGGCCGTACCTATCTGGAGTTGGCCGATGTTGCAGTGGGCCGCTGTGGCCTGCAGGGATGACGGCGATGTAGGTTGGCGGTGAGCGCAGCGAACCCCAACGTCTACCGTGATTGCAGGCACAGTGTTGGGGTTCGCTGCGCTCACCGCCAACCTACTGGCTATCGGATCGCTCACCCGTTTGCATCTGCGCAATGGCCTGCGCCAACAATGGCGCAGCACTGACCACCTGAAGACGACTGCGCAGGGCCGGTGACACGTGTGCCGCGGACACGCTGTTACTAATCCAGAGGCCGTTGAACACCGGGTCAGCCATGGCGGCTTCGGCGCCCGTTGTAAAGAGGCCGTGCGCAGCCACGGCATAAATCCGCGCGGCGCCGTGTGCGTGGCATGTGGCCGCTGCGCGGTGCAGTGTGCCGCCGCTGCTGATGAGGTCATCGAC
The DNA here is from genome assembly GCA_964652055.1 of uncultured Burkholderiaceae bacterium. GTDB lineage: Bacteria > Pseudomonadota > Gammaproteobacteria > Burkholderiales > Burkholderiaceae_F > CAZZAD01. The sequence continues at coordinate 9,293 of CAZZAD010000056.1, forward strand.
CAGTACGACGGTGGCATCGCGCACCTCGCCGGCCAACAGCGAACCGGTCACCACATCATCACTGCGGCGCTTTTCCAGAAAGGCCGCACCTAGGGGCTGCGGGCAATGCGTTTGCAGCGTTTCCTGAAACAGTTGCGCGCGCTTTACGCCGCCGGGGTCGGGCGAGACCACCACGGTCTTTCCGGTGCCGATGTGCGCCGCCAACGCAGGTGCGAAGAGTTCGGCCGAGGTCAGGTGCAGCGTAGGAATACGAAACGCGTTTTGCAGCGCCACCACGTTGTGCACTTCGAAGGTGATGAGCGCATCGAGTCGCATCGCCTCGAACAACTGCGCCACATAGCGGGTGATGACCGGATCGCCCGGCTTGGTTTGGCGGTCTTTGCGCGCATAGGCCAGATAGGGCACCACCGCGGTGACGCGCGCGGCGCCGTGGTCGCGTAGCGCGGCGGCAAAAAAGAGCAGGCGCAAGAGCTTGTCGTTGCCGCTTTGGTTGCCGCTGTGCCCGGCCTCGCCATGCAGACTCTGAATCACATAACAGTCGTGACCGCGCACCTCGACCAGGGGCCGGGCCTTGTGTTCGCCATCTTCGAACTCACGTTCCTCATGTGCGGCCAGGCTCACGCCCAGCGCGCGCGCCACTTCATCGCCCAGCGCCTGTGTGGCATTCAGTGCAAAGACGTGCATGGCGAGCCCCCTGAAAAAAAGTTTAGGCTGCCATACTGCACCGCTTCGACTTTGGATGGAGACTCGCTATGGCCCTTACTGCAGAACAACTCAAATCACTCGCCGATCGCCTGGGCGCGCGTGAACTGCAACTCAAACAGGAAATCGACCGCGTGTCCTCAGAGATGACTGCCGAGCTGCAATCCGATCGCGAAGTGGGCGACGACGCCGCGCGCTACGCGGTGAAAGAAGAAGCCTCGGTGGATCGCGCCGAAATCAGCCGCGACAGGCAAGAGCTCAAAGATGTGCAAACCGCGCGTGCCCGTATGGCCGAGGGCAGCTACGGCCAGTGCATGGCCTGTGGCGTGAACATTCAAGCCGAACGTCTGCTGGCTCAGCCCGCTGCCCTGCGCTGCACCGCGTGCCAGGCGTTGACCGAGCGGCGTTGATTTCTCAATGCGGCTGACCTTTCTGGGCGGCACGGGCACGGTCACCGGCTCCAAGTATTTGTTGGAGCACGAGGGCCGAAGCGTGTTGATCGACTGTGGCCTGTTTCAAGGCCTCAAGCAGTTGCGGCTGCGTAACTGGAGTGATTTCCCGATACCGCCCGCATCGATCGATGCCGTGGTGCTCACGCATGCGCACCTGGACCACAGCGGGTTTATTCCGCGCCTGTACAAACAGGGGTTTCACGGCCGTGTGATCTGCACCCATGCCACGCGCGACCTGGCCGAACTGCTGCTCATTGACTCGGCCCACCTGCAGGAAGAAGAAGCCGAGTACGCCAATCGCCACGGTTTTTCCAAACACCATCCCGCGCTGCCGCTCTACAACGATGCCGATGCCCGGCATGCACTCAAGCACTTTGAAGCGCAGGCGTTTGATCACACGTTTGAACCTATCCCCGGTGTGCGCTTTACCTTGAAGCGCGCCGGTCATATTTTGGGTGCGGCCAGCGTGCACGTGCAGTGGAAGGGCGGATCGCTCTTGTGTTCCGGCGATCTGGGCCGCGATGATGATCTGGTCATGCTGCCACCCGATACGCCGCCCGCCGCTGACACCGTGTTGATTGAATCGACCTACGGTGATCGGATGCATGTGGCCGGTGATGTGCTGCAAACCCTGGCCGATGTCATCACGCGCACCGCGGCACGCGGCGGCATCGTGATCGTGCCCGCTTTTGCGGTGGGCCGCGCGCAAGCCTTGTTGCTGTGTCTGCATGAACTGAAAAAAGCGCACCGCATCCCCGATATCCCCACCTATCTGAACAGCCCCATGGCGGCCGACGCCACCGGCATTTATCAGGCGCATTGCAAGGAACATCGGTTGAGCAAGGAGCAATGCCAGGCTCTGGGCACCGTGGCCAAGATCGTGACTTCAGTGGACGAATCCAAGCGCCTGAACGAACTGCGCTGGCCCGCGGTCATCGTGTCGGCCAGCGGCATGGCCACCGGCGGGCGCGTGGTGCATCACCTCAAAGCCTTTGTTTCGGACGCGCGCAACACCGTGCTCTTTGCCGGCTTTCAACCTGCGGGCACGCGCGGCGCGGCCATGCTGGCGGGCGTCGACAGCATCAAGATCCATGGCGCCTATTTGCCGGTGCGTGCCGAAGTGGTGAATCTGGAAATGCTCTCGGCCCACGCCGATCGCGCCGGCCTGCTGGCGTGGATTGGACGTCTGCCCCACGCGCCCAAGCAGGTGTATGTCACGCATGGCGAGCCGGTGGCCTCCGACAGTTTGCGATTGGCCATTGAAGAGCAGTTCCACTGGCCGTGTCTGGTGCCCGAACACGGAGCGAGCGTTGTGCTCTGACGCGCATGAGTTCAGTGGCCCATCGCGAACGTCATTTCGCTGAACGCATTGGCTGGCTGCGCGCTGCAGTGCTCGGCGCCAATGACGGCATCGTCTCCACCGCCAGCCTGGTGCTGGGCGTGGCTGCGGCGCAGGCCACGCCCGCTGCGGTGCTTGTGGCCGGTGTGGCCGGGATGGTCGCCGGTGCCATGTCCATGGCGGCTGGCGAATACGTCTCGGTCAGCTCCCAAGCCGACAGCGAACGCTCTGACCGCGAACGCGAACGCAAAGAGCTCGAAGCCAACCCTGTGCATGAGCACAAAGAACTGGCGCAGATTTACATCGAGCGCGGCCTCACGCCCGAACTGGCCGATCAGGTTTCCACCCAACTGACGGCGCACGACGCGTTGGGCGCCCACATGCGCGACGAGCTGGGCCTGTCGAGCACCGTCACCGCGCGCCCGCTGCAAGCGGCGTGGACCTCAGCGCTGTCCTTTGCCATCGGCGCAGCCATTCCTCTATTGCTCATTGCCCTGAGCAGCGTCGCGCATATGGTCGTCAGCGTGAGCACGGGTTCGCTGCTGGCGCTTGCAGCGCTGGGCGCCCTAGGCGCCCGCGCGGGTGGCGCAGGTGCCTTGAAGGCGTCCGTGCGCGTCACGTTCTGGGGTGCGCTGGCCATGTTGGCCACATCGCTGGTGGGGCGGATGTTTGGGGTGGCGGTTTGAAAAATAGAAAGGGACCGAACTGCGGGGTAGACGTTGCCCGGGACTGTGCCCTGTCTCTTGGTCACATTTATGACTCAGCAAAGCGCCCCTCTGCGTCATCCCCCGCCTTCGCGGGGATGACGGACGACGACGTATCGTTGTGTCCAAGAAACCGGGCGCAGGCCGGGGCGATGGTGATTGAATGAAGCGGCGTCAGGTCCGTTGGGTGACCTAACTCGCGCTACCTATAATTCCCCCCGCCATCAAATCCTGTGTCACCGGCGAAGCACGACAGGGTGAGCACACCCAGGAAGCACAGGACAGCACACACCGCGCCGCTCGCCTGGGCCGATGGCAAGTGAACTCTACTTCTTCTCACTCACCTTTCACTTGTCGAGGTCTGCATGTTTAGTCGCGCCACGTCCACCATTGCCAACGTTGATCCTGATCTATGGGCAGCCATTCAGGCGGAGAACCGCCGTCAGGAAGAACACATTGAGCTCATCGCTTCCGAGAACTACGCCAGCCCCGCGGTGATGGCCGCACAAGGCTCGCAGCTCACCAACAAATACGCCGAGGGCTATCCCGGCAAGCGCTACTACGGCGGCTGCGAGTTTGTTGACGTGGCCGAAAAACTGGCCATCGACCGCGCCAAAAAGCTGTTCGGCGCCGAAGCGGCCAACGTGCAGCCCAACTCCGGCTCGCAGGCCAACCAGGCCGTGTTCATGGCGCTGCTCAAACCCGGCGACACGTTCCTGGGTATGTCGCTGGCCATGGGCGGGCACCTCACGCATGGCTCGGCCGTGAACATGAGCGGCAAATGGTTCAACGTGCTGAGCTACGGCCTGAACGAAAAAGAAGAAATTGATTACGCCGAAGTCGAGCGCATCGCACACGAGAAAAAGCCCAAGCTCATCCTGGCGGGCGCCTCGGCCTACGCGCTGAAAATCGACTTTGAGCGTTTTGCCGCCATTGCCAAATCCATCGGCGCCTATTTCATGGTGGACATGGCGCACTACGCCGGCCTGATTGCCGCGGGCGTCTACCCCAACCCCGTGCCGCACGCCGACGTGGTGACCAGCACCACACACAAGAGC
>CAZZAD010000057.1:0-13374 GCA_964652055.1 uncultured Burkholderiaceae bacterium
CCTGCGGCCTCACTCCGAGCTCCGCTCAGGCTCATACCTGGATTGGAAAATACTCACAAGAAAAATGAGCCGATTTTGCGTGCCATTTCGGGGCTCATGTACTTGCGCAGCTACGCCTTCTGCATGAAGGCGTCATCGGCATGAAATTCATAGACTTGGCGTACAGGCCAGCTCGCATCCGGTGGGTCGGTCCATTTGCCCTGGGGGGCGTACATCATGTCCAAACCCAACGCCTTGTTCCGAATGACTACGTTGCCACGTGCCGCTGCAGCTCTTTTGACGCTGGGGGCGGTGGGGGTCAGTGCGGCCCAGACCGGGGATCCGGTTCGTGGAAAAACGCTCTTTGACCTGCGGGTCAGTACACCCAGTGGCCAGCGCAACTGTGAGGACTGCCACGGCACCGCGCCGGTTTTGTACACGCTCTACACCGGCCTGGGCTACAACGAAGCATCGACGTACACCCTGGTCAGTAACGCGATTAACAGCGTTGGGGTCATGGCGGCATACCGGCCGATCTGGGGCACGCAGGAGCGCCTTGACCTGGCTGCCTACATCATGCGCGGCCCGCATGTGACCGCTACTCCGTCGCCTACGCCTACTCCGTCACCCACACCCTCGCCGACCGCGGTACCTGCGACGCCTTCAGCGAGCCCGAACCCGGTGATGTTCAACAACACTGCCGTGGGGTCGAACTCAAGCCTTGTGGGCGTGCTGTTGACCAACTCGGCGGCGGTTGCCGTCACTTTTGGGGCGGTGCCCTTGACGGTGTTCAGTGGCAATACCGGGGATTTTGTTTTTGGTGCGCCTGCATCTGGCACTACGGCGTGTGCGGCCAATCTTTCGCTGGCTCCTGGCATGAGTTGTTCATTCGGGGTGCGGTTCAGCCCACAAGCCAGCGGCTCACGGTTTGCAGTTTGGAACGTCAATTTCACCGGCGGGGTGGTGGCACGTCAGCTCAGTTTGCAAGGCACGGCAACCAATGCACCGGCACCGACGCCCAGCCCCGGTCCGGCACCCGCACCGTCCGCGAGCGCTTCGGCAAAAGAGGCGGGAGGCGCCACGGGTTATGCGACTTTGGCCGGTTTGCTGGCCGCACTGTTTGCGGCTCAGGGGCGCCGGCGACGTATGCAAGACGAATAAAAAATACAATCGCGCTCTTTATTTTCGAGGAGAGCGCCGTGTCATTGAATAAAACTTATCCGGCGCCCGCACTGCATGTGACCGACTGGTTGAACACTGCGCACCCGCTCACGCTTGAGGGTTTGCGTGGTCGTGTGGTGGTGCTGCATGCGTTTCAGATGCTGTGTCCCGGGTGCGTATCGACGGGCCTGCCGCAGGCACAACTCATCCATGAGACGTTTTCGACGGACGATGTGGCGGTGATCGGGCTGCACACGGTGTTTGAGCACCATGCCGCGATGACGCGTGTGTCGCTGGAAGCTTTTATGCATGAATACCGACTGAGTTTTCCCATCGGCATTGACCAGGCCGCGCCTGACGGCGATATCCCTCTCACGATGCAGGCGTATGGCATGCGCGGCACGCCGTCGCTGGTACTCATCGATGCGGTGGGCAACATCCGGCTGCATGAGTTTGGTCATGTGCCTGACATGGCGGTGGGCGCGGCCATCGCCCAACTGGTGGCACAGCGTGCGGTGTCGGTGCGTTCGGCGGGTGCGGCGCCTGATGAGGGCCACTGTGGCCCTGAAGGCTGTGCGTTACCGGGGGCATGACCTATGGACATCATCGCCGCCCTGATTGATTTCATATTGCACATCGATCGCCATTTGGTGCAGTTTGTGCAGATGTACGGGGTGTGGGTCTACGCCTTGCTCTTTGTCATCGTGTTCACCGAAACCGGTGTGGTGGTGATGCCGTTTTTGCCGGGTGATTCCTTGCTGTTTGTGGTGGGCACGCTCGCGGGTGCAGGAATGCTTTCTTTTCCTGTGGCGGTGGCGGTGCTGCTGATCGCTGCCACGTTAGGTGATCAGGCCAACTACAGCATCGGGCGCTATTTCGGTGTGCGGGTGTTTGCCTGGGAGAACTCGCGCCTGTTCAACCGCCGAGCGTTTGATCGGGCCCATGCGTTTTATGAGCAGTACGGTGGCATCACCATTGTGCTGGCGCGCTTCATGCCCTTTATCCGCACCTTTGCACCCTTTGTGGCCGGTGTGGCGCAGATGACGCACTCGAAATTCACTGCCTACAACGTGGGGGGGGCGGTTCTCTGGGTGGTGGGACTGACGGGCGCCGGTTACCTCTTCGGCCAGACCGCCTGGGTGCCGGCCAACCTGAGCAAGATCATCTGGGCGTTGATTCTTGTGCCGGGACTGATTGCGTTGGTCGGGGCCTATCGGGCGCGTGGCGCAACTTGATCAGGCGCTGCGCGGCGTGACGCTCCAAGCCGGATCGTTAGTGAGCCCTGACACGATGTCGCCAAAATTAGAACCCCCGCAAAGGCGGCCTCAGGCGGTGGCCGCACCTGCGGCGGTGTGATCCACGGCATAAGAGATGGCGGGCATGAGGTTGCCCCAGTAACTTGTAGGGTCGGGGTAGTAACCACCTTGCAGTGTCTGCCCGGGCGTGCCGTCTTGGGGGACTTCGCTGTTCCCCAAGGTGCGGGCAATGGCACCCCAGCTTGAATACCAAGGACCGGTACCGCTGGAGTAGTTGGCATTGTCATTCGGTGCGAAGGGGACGGTGTACTGCGCGGCGTGCCGGTAGGAAAACTCGTCAGCGCCACTGCCACCCAGGCGCCCGACGATGGCCTTGTACTTCCACTCGGTGAACTGCTGCACTTTCGTGGTGAAAGCTCCGGTGCCGTAGGGTGCGATGTCGCGTAGTAAGCCAAAAGCAGAGGTGAAGAAATCGTCCTGCCAAGTGGCCGAATCGAATCGGCTGCTGTTGTTGTAGTCGTCATACGGCTCAACCAGACCCTGCGGATTGTTGGACTGCGCTACGTAACGGGCGTGGTACCAGTTGATGTTCTCGTTGATGCTGTTTACGAACTCAGTGCGCAGAGCGTCATCATCAGGCGTAATGCAGGCGGCTTGCGCTAGGGTGCGGATAGCCCACGAGGCACCGCGTACCTGATTGGTCCCCGTGGCGGTTTGCAATACGCCTTTGCTGCCCTGGCGCACGGTGTCGGTCTGCTTGAGGTAATTGGCTGTGGCCAGAAACTGAGTTTCCTCCATGAAATAGCGCCAGCCGGTAATCAGGTATGCCAGGTAACCCATCGAGGGGTGGTGAGAGGTTTTGAACTGAGGGGGCGATCCACCGCCGGAGGTTGGCGTGTAATTGCTGGCGCTGGAAGAGCCAATGTCGGTGAAGCCTGAACCCTCTCCCATGACCAGCGTGGGATGGGTCGAGAAAGCCAGCGGACGGTGGGTCGATTGATCGCGGTAGTGCGTGCCGTAACGGCCTGCGCAGTAGCCATTGATGATGACCGCACGCAGTGCGCGCACATCGGCGTTGGTGGTGAGGTAAGCCACGTCCCACTCCGCCAGCAGGCCAATCGAGGGGTGATATCCCGTAGAGCCCATCTCGGGCGAGTAATCGGCTTGTGCCAGCGGTATGTAGCTCGATGCCAGGCGACTAAAGAGAGGGCTGGATCCTGAAGTCGTTGCGCGGTAGTTCGGCACCATGCGCGAGGCCATGAGATAGGCAACGTTGTGCCCGAACGTGACCTGCGGGCTGGTGCCCAGCCAATGGGTCAAGGTAGTGCCGCTGGCCAGCACAGCGCGGGTGTGATTGAGCAAGGTCAGGCTCTGGTTGAAACGCTGGCTTCCGCCCAAAGTAAAGTTGGCGGTGCCGCTACGTGACCCAGGAGAGGCCACGGTGAGATAACCGTTTTCAATCCAGGGCAGCACTTCAACGGCGCCGCCGCTGAAGCAGCGCACTTCAAGCCAGGCCACCAGATGAGCATCGGAGCCTATGGGCTTGCGGTACACCCAGGACGACATCTGCGCACCGCTGATCCAGGTCTGGAAGGGGGCGTCCCAGTCCGCGCCTGACCAGCTGACCGTGCCGTGGGCGCCATAGCTGATGGATGCCGTGATGGCGGTGGCTTTCAAATCAGTCAGTGAAATGGCGGTGGGGGCGGCTGGCGTGTCAATGATCGAGAGCGAAATGCTGCGTGGTGTACTGGCGGTCACGCTCGCACGGCCCGAGAGCACGGCGAACTTCACGCTGCCATCGGGCCATCGGTTCTTGACGATGGCCTGAAATTCCGTGACGTCGGCGTTTACCGATTTGCCCATGGGCACATCGCCTTGAGGGAAGGCTTGTCCCATACAGAACGGCACGGTTCCGGTCGTGGCGCTGGTGACGCGAATTGCAGGCAGCGAGCCTGGTGTAGGCGTGGGCGTAGGTGTAGGTGTGGGTGTAGGCCTAGGCGTAGGCGTAGGTGTGGGTGTAGAAGTAGGAGTTGGTGTAGGCGTAGGTGCCGGCGTGGGCGTAGGAGTAGGCGCCGGAGCCGGGGCAGGAGGAGTGGCTGACGAGCTCTTGCCGCCGCCGCACGCCGCTAGGGTCAAGGCACTCGCAGAGCCCGACGCTATCTTTAGAAATTTTCGGCGACTAATCGGGGTCCAGTGGGCAAATAAACGTTTGCTACTTGACATGGCGAGCGCTTTCGAAGGAGGGACGGGGTATCAACAACGTCGGATTATCGGGGGGCAAGGTTTAGGTTTGGTCGCTCCGAGCGGCTAGTCCAAATGCCGCAAACCGAAGGTTCAGCTTGTTTGGTTGGACGACTTTTTGAGCCGATTGCGCACGTGTCGAGCCATGTACTTGGCCGCTTCTAGCCCAGCGAACGCCCGTCCGCGCCATGTGCGCAGGTTGAAGCAGGCCAGCCCCTCGACATTGCGTACCGAGGTCATCCAGTCACGCTTATACGGCTCTGAACCCACGCCGTAATCAATTTCGGCCACCCGGTCTTCATCCAGCGCCATGCGAAACAACGCTGAAGAAAGTACTGAACCCACCGACAAGTCGCGATATTTTTCGTCATAGGCCAACTTGTATATCGTGGCTCGACCCGGGGTTGTCATCCACAACTGTGCAGCGGCGGGCTGGCCGTCGACGCTCAGCACGCCCAGGCGCAACACGCCACAGCGCGCCGCGGCACGCACGAGCGCGGCGATGAAATCGGGATAAGGCTCGGGATTTTTCCAGCTGCCTTGATACACCGTGATGAAGTCTTTGAGCGCAGACTCCAGTGCATCCCCCGGCTCGCGCACGATGACCTGAGTGCAGGCGTGTTCGCGCTTGAGCTTGCGTTCCCTGCGTGACACCGTGTTGCGTAGCTGCGAGGGCCGCGCTGCAAAGTAGGCGTCAAAGCCAGTTTCAGGTGTTGCGATGAACCAGGTCTCAAACTGGAAATATCGGCGTACTGCAAAGCCCTGTAGTTGCAGCGACTGCTGCAACGTTTCAAGTAAAGGGTCCGAGGCCTGCAGCAGTCTCAGATCGATGCGATGCCAGGCAGGACGTTCTGCTGCGAGATATGCGCTGAAGGCGGGCAGCACCTCAACCATCGACGATGCATCGCCTAGACAGGCGGCACCAAATTCGGTGGTGTAGAAGTTCGTCAGGCTGCGCAGTGTGCGGCTGCCTGGGTCGTTGCAACAAGCCAGTAAGGCTGCGGGCAGGCCGCTGGAGTCCGTGGCCAGATATAGCCTCAGTTGCGTGGTGTTGGGCATACCCGCTTCGGCCAACACCCGAAACCAGTCGAGTGAAAGAAAAAAATTGGCTTGGGTAGGAAAGCTCCAGCGCTGCAGGGCGGGGGCGGGAAGCGCGTCAAAAGACGAATAGACGGTGATGTTCATGGCCGCATTATCTGGTGCGGTTGCTCAATCGATGGAATTGTGCGGGTTCAACGCGTCAATTTGCCCAATGCCCTTCTAGTGCAGTGCTTCGTCTATTCCGGCCCTTTTGGGTCAGTGGATTTGCCTCTGTGGCGAGGCGCGAACCACAGCGATACCCAGTGGTATCGCGCGGATTCGCAACGCTGCCACGGGGGCAAAGGCGCGACTCCAAAAGGGTCGGAATGGGCGAAGCACTGCACTAGTACCCATGTACACGCGACAGACCTGGCGAAAAGGATTAGCGCTGCGTCGGGATCAGAAGGCTCCCAGGTGACCGATAATCAGAAACTGCGTAAACCGCCGTGGTGTGAGTGGGCTTGGGCCTGCCTGCTGAAGTGCCCGCCCGATAAAGGTACTTACGGTAACTGAGGAATTTTGATGAAGCGTCGTTCATTCCTGAAATCAACTGCAACAACCGCAGGTTTGTTTACATTGGGCGGCTGTGGTGGGGTGTTTGAGACGGATCAGACTGGCGTTGCGCTTCTCGCACCTACCCCCGCACCTGCACCCGCTCCGGTTCCTGTTCCGGCGCCCGCACCCACACCTACACCCACACCGGCACCGGCACCCACACCAACGCCGGCACCGGCACCCACACCCACACCCACACCAACGCCGGCACCAACGCCGGCACCAACGCCGGCACCAACGCCGGCACCGTCACCCGTCGGTCTACCGGCATGGGGTTCGGGAATGGCTGTGGGCGAATGGAGGCAGATTCCTGGTTCAGCCTTGTCCTCTGCACCCATTGCTGTGAAGACCTATCCGTCATTGGGTGCAACGGGTCCTGCGTCCAAGGTCATTGCTTGGTGTGGGCTGGCCATCGATACGCGTGATTCGTCGATTTATTCGGCCGCCGGTGGCGGGCATGGCGACTATGCCGGCAATGAAGTGAACCGGATTCGACTCTCAGACAATGCTCCGGCCTGGGTGGAGCGGCGCGCTGCAACGCCTGCCAGTCAGGTTCGTACCAGCGCTTCGCATTACAGCGATGGTCGGCCGACGTCGCGGCATTCTTATTACGGCGTCGTGTGCAATGAAAATCGCAACCGCGTCATATTGATGGCCGGCTCACGCTACGGTGATGGCTATCAGATCGATTCGATGGATGGCTTTAGTTTGACCGGCGGTGATTGGGATGCGGCCGGTACTTTTCCCGACGTTCCCGGGGCCGTGCCGCTGTATTACGCGGCCTCCATTGTTGAGAACAAAAGCACAGGTGACATTTACGCCTTTGCCAACTATGGCGTATTCAAGTGGACCAACAGCACGAACACTTGGTCGACGTTGGTGAGCGGCGGTTCCGTTTATGGTTTTGAAGCAGCCTCGGCGCTGGACACCACACGCAACCGTGTGTTGGTGCTGGGTGGCTTGGGTAACGACCGTGGTTTGTATGTGTTGGGTGCCAGTTCGACCCAACCCGTAACACTGACAGGTGCGGCCGCCGGTGCACTTAACGACACAGGCAGTGGCATGGTGTACGTACCCGCGATGGACGCCTATCTGGTGCGCCGATCCAACGCGGGCGGCACCGTGTACCGCATCAATGCGCAGACGTTTGAGGTCACCACCTTGGCAACCACGGCCGGTGGCTCGGTACCGTCGGCACAAAACGGGGTGTATCGCCGCTTCTTATATGCCCCGAGCTTGGGTGGCGTGGTGTACTGCCCAGATTACGACTCCAATATGTGGTTCCTGAGGACCGTGTAGCCGGTTTCTTTGACCTGCAAACGTTCGTTCTCCATCGTGAGGGGTGTCAGGCCGGTACGCTTGCACCCCTCGTCTTTTTTGTCTGACCCCCTCTGTTTTTTTCCCGTTCCGCGCGCTGCTGTGTGTGGGATGGCGGGCATTTTTGAAACATGACTCATTCCATTCCAAGAAAAATCGCCCACGGCGCCACGTGGATGCTGCTGTTCAAAATTTTTGATCGGGGGTTGGCGTTTGTGAGCACCGTGGTGCTGGCACGTGTGCTGGCTCCCGCCGATTTCGGTTTGGTGGCGATGGCCATGTCGGTCATTGCGTTGATTGAACTGGCCGGGGCGTTCAGCCTTGAGGTAGCGCTGATTCAGTGCAAAACGCCGTCGCGAGCCCATTACGACACGACCTGGACGCTGCGCCTCATGTTGGGGGTGTTTTGTGCCGTGGCCACGGCGTCCATGGCGTTGCCAGCAGCAACGTTTTATGCCGACGCACGCCTGACGCCAATTTTGTTTTTGCTTGCCATCGGTTGGTTGGTGGAGAGCATGGAGAACGTGGGCACGGTGGACTTCCGGCGTGATCTAAATTTCAAAAAAGAATTCATTTTTCTTGCAGCCAAGCGTGTGGTTGGGGTGGTGGTCACCCTGTCTATTGCGCTGGCCTACCAGACGTACTGGGCGTTGATTGCGGGCACGTTGGCGGGGCGCGCGCTGGGCGTGGTGCTGAGTTACGTGATGCAACCCTACCGTCCGCGGTTCAGCCTGGCGGTATGGCGTGAACTGATGGCGTTTTCCGGGTGGCTATTTGTCACCAATCTGCTGTGGTTCATTAACTCGCGGCTTTCACACTTTGTCATCGGGCGCACCCAAGGGGCCGCGGCCTTGGGCATTTTCACGGTGGCCAATGACGTGGCCGCACTGGCATCCAATGAAATCACCATGCCAATTAATCGGGCAGTAATGCCGGGTTTATCACGCATGGCCGAGGAGGAAAACGGTTTGAGCATCGGTCTGCTCAAGGTGATTGCCGCAGTGATGTTGATTGCACTGCCCGCCTCATTCGGGTTGATGGTCATTGCCGAGCCGCTGGTGCTGACCTTGCTGGGCGCAAAATGGATTGAGGTTGCGCGGGCGGTGCAGATTCTGGCGTTTGCAGGGGCCATGCAGGCACTCACCGCCAGCAATCAGTCGGCCTACCTGGCCAGTGGCCGCAGTCATGTGCCGGCCATTTCACACCTGGTGCTGGCCTGTGTGTTGATTCCGCTATTGATATTGCTGCATGACAGAGGTGTGGTGGGCATTGCCTGGGCTCAGCTGGGCGCTACGGGTGCCGCGGTGTGTGTCAGCGTGGCGATGATGCGCCGTTATCTGGGCGTGCAGCTTGGATCTTTGTTGAAGGTGATTGCCCGGCCGCTGCTGGCTGCTGTGGTCATGGCTGGGGCCGTGTTAACGCTCGATACCTTGCGTTTTGGTTTAGGAGCGGATCTGGGCGCCATTGCCCGTCTTCTGTTGGGTGTGTGTACGGGTGTGGTGATCTACGTGGTCCTGGTGGGCGCGTTATGGTTTTCAGCCGGTCGGCCCCCTGGCGCCGAGCACCTGGTGTTTGAGCGTTTGCGCCGTGGTCGCACGGCCACTTGATATGGCCTAGGGTAAAGGGTCTGGTAGGCGTAGGCCTGGACGACGCGGGTGAATTCATGGGCGTGTTCGTCGGCCTGGGCCCGGGTGGCGTTCAGCGCAATGCTGGCGACCGTGAGTTAGCGGCATTGGCTCCATGACGCCGCACAGCGTGCACTATGGATCGGTTGCGGCCCTGCGCTTGATCCGCCAGACCACGCTGGATGCAGCATTCCTGACTCACCTCAACCGGTTCAAGAACTAACGCCCGCAACTGCGCCCATGCCCACCGCTACGTGGATCTGCGCGCCAGGCTCGCACCAAGCGGACCTGATCAAACTCAAACTCGGGGTGCGTGAGAGCAGCGCCTCAAAGGTCTGCTTGTCTGGTAAACCGAGGGTCTTCTAATCGTTCTCTCTCGCCTGTGACGCTGGTAAGGCGTTGGCAGTACTTCTGCGCCGGCGATGCTGCTCTTGGCGTTGCTCCAAAACCTGGTTGATGTCATTGACTAGCGTTTGCAGTTGCAATGACAAAGCCTTGCCAGGCTCGCCCTCTAGAAGAAACTGGCGCACCTGAGGCCTATCGGATAGCACCCGTAAGACCGGAAAGAAAAGTGCATTTAGCCCCAGAGTTGCTTTAATTTTAAAACCGTATAGGTCAATCGTTCTGGTACTTCGCGTCGTTGCTTTGTGTGCACCGACGTTATCACCATTCACAACTTCCGAGACCGCGACGCGCATGAACCTTAGGTGGTTTGAGAGCAACGTTGAGAGTTGCGCTCGCTGATTTTCATTCAAGACGAAAAGTTCCTGGGCAAACTGGCGGCAATCTTGAACATCGTCTGCGGATGCATCGGATTCTGGGGGCGAACGCAATCGGTCCAACTGATTTAACAGAATCGCGTTGATCTTGGTGCTCTGTCTATTGCCTGACCACGTCCTCCCAGCAAGATGGGCCTGCGACGCACTGTCCAGCTCCTGTAGCCGCTGCAACACAGCCGGACTCAATTGAGGGTGCAATAGAAGGCGGCGCATTTTTGCGTCTGTAGCCAACATGTCTAGTACTAAAAAGAAATCAGCGTGCAGTGACAATTGCAGACGCAAGTAATTGCGGTTCAGTCTGACTGTCGCGCTACGAGGAGTCCGCTTCGACTCAATTGCGTCTGCCCCAACGAGCGCGCGGTGCAATTCGTATTGCAGATGCCTTTGAAGAAATGCCAGTTTCAACTGCACGTCATTTAGATCCAGCGCCAGGGTTTTCAGAACCACGTCCTGATAGGCCACGAGTTGCAGCAGTGCTGGCTGTTGTGCACTGATTTCAAACAGGGACTGCCCTTGCTCAAGCTGAAGGACCACATCGCCGATCTACTCATCGCTCAAGCTAGGCACCATCGTCGCGCCGTGGCGCTGGCTCAATTGAAGAAGAGTCTCCAACTCATTGTCCAGCGCTTGCAGTCGCTGCAGCACAGCCGGACTCAGTTGAGGGTGCAATAGAAGGCGGCGCATTTTTGCGTCTGTAGCCAACATGCGTAGTACTAAAAAGAAATCGGCGTGCAGTGGCAAATGCTGACGCAAATAATTACGGTACCTTCTGACTGTCGCACTACCATGAACTCGCTTCGACTCCATTGCGTTTGCCCCAAAGAGCGCGCGGTGCAATTCGTATTGCAGATGCTTTTGAAATGCCAGTTTCAACTGCACGTCATTTAGATCCAGCGCCAGGGTTTTCAGAACCACGTCCTGATAGGCCACGAGTTGCAGCAGTGCTGGCTGTTGTGCACTGATTTCAAACAGGGACTGCCCTTGCTCAAGCTGAAGGACCACATCGCCGATCTACTCATCGCTCAAGCTAGGCACCATCGTCGCGCCGTGGCGCTGGCTCAATTGAAGAAGAGTCTCCAACGCATTGTCCAGCGCTTGCAGTCGCTGCAACACAGCCGGACTCAATTGAGGGTGCAATAGAAGGCGGCGCATTTTTGCATCCCTGGCCAACATATTCAGGACCCGAAAGAAATCGGTGTGCAATGGCAAAGACTTGCGTAAGAATTTTTGGTATGCGACAACTGTCCTACTACTAAGAACCTGCTGCGGCTCAATCTTGCGTGCCCCAAAGCGCGCGCGGCGCAATTCGTATTGCAGATGATTTTGAAGCGCCGGTCGCAACTGCGCGTTCTGTATGTCCAGTTCCAGGGTTTTCAGAACTATGTTCTGATAGGCCATGAGTTGCAGCAGTGCTGGCTGTTGTGCACTGATTGCAGATAGGGACTGCCCTTGCTCAAGCTGCTGGACCACATCGCCGATCTGCTCATCGCTCAAATCAGGCACTGCCATCGCGCCGTGGCGTTTGCCCAATAGCCGAGTACGTTTGTCCTGGGGTGTTTCTGGAGTGGCTGCTGGTTGTGGATGCGGTTCATCGATCTCGGGCAGATCGCGCTTAGAATTTTTTGACTTTGGCGCCTCGGCCAGCACGCGTGAATTTTTCTTATCTGATTGCACTTGCAGCCGCTCCACCCCCTGTGTCGCATCGTGCGCCAAGCGCAAATGATCCCAGGAGTCGTACCCCAACTTATTGGCTAAACCTTCGCGCGCCGAACGGCCCACCTGGGTTAGGGATGCATCGGAGAGAAACTTGTGCAACGCTTTCTGTTCTTGCGGGTTCAGCAGTTTGTTCACGCGCGCGCTATCAAAATATGGCAAATATCCGGTGCGCGCTGCCCAGTGTGCTGGATGGGCCACGATGGCATCGAGCACTGTTTGCGGCGATGAGTGGGTCCCCAGGGTGCCGAAAAGCCAACGCAGATGATGATGTAATCCCGCCGCATCCGTAGGCACCGACTGGGGTTCGTTCGATAGCGCCTTGGCCAGAGCCTGCAGTTTGTCAAGTGTTTGTGCATCGACAGTCTGCTCCAGCGCTCCCGTCGTGCGATGGCGCATGAAGTCAGCCGCCAACTCCAGCCCATCCAACTGCCCATGAGCCAGGAGATCGACCAAACTTCGCTTAAGTTGCTGCTGTGCCTCTTGCGTGCGCTGGGTCAGTTGCCCCACATGATGGATGAGGTCATGCAACTCCATGCCCAAGGCACGTGTCAGCTCTACGTGCATGTGGTCCGAGTTCAACCCGAATTTCTTTGCTAGACCTTCAATCGCGACGTCGTGCGCATTTTTGTCAAAAATGAACACGTCTTTTTGTTTGGCCTTGAGCCGCAAGTAATTGTAAAAATGATCGAGGTGGTAGGGCTGGAGCCCATTGAGCTTGTCCTGATACTCCTTCTTTTCCTTCGCAGCAGCGGCAAGGTCTGATGCATTTTTCTTTGGTGTCTGGTCCTGACTGGCGGCCTGCAACATTTCAGCCAACGACCCAGCGGTCGGGCGCATCGTGTCCGTGGTGCTCTCTTCTTCGCCAGAACTACGTTTGGGTAGCAGTCCATCGTCAAACGGCTCGGGCATGCCATACACCCTGACCGGCCCCCACAGGTTCAGGCCCTGCCAGCCCACTTGCGTGTGGCCATCCAGCAGTAGGTTGGAGTGCCCTTGCTCACGAAATACGTCCGGCTTTGCCTCAACAGACGCTGCAACCCGTTCGGTAGGTCGGGTCAGAAACGTTTTGAGCGCCGATGTTGCTTCCAGCGCATTGCCGCCCACCTGCGCCGAGCTGCGCACCGCCAAACCCGCCAGAAAGCCGTCGCGCCCCTGCGCCCACAGGTTGCTGTAGTAGTCATTGCCGAAGTACTGCAGCTTGGGCTCGACCACTTTGGCGCCTAGCCTCTCAGTCGAACCCGTGATCATTTCCACTACGGATTCGCCCACGGCCACGCTGAGCACCTTGCTCGGCTGCATACCGAGCACGGGGCCCACACCGCCCCACGTTCTGAGCGTGACAAACATCCGGTCCACGCCAAAGGTCGAGTTGATCACTGAGTTCGCGGCGCCTATCGCCAGGGCCGATGGCAGGTGCGTTTTTTCTACACCTGAGTGCGCCATGCTCTGTTGGCGTTGTTCGGCCAGCACGCGTCCACTGTTGGCGGGCACGGACAGCACGCTTGCGCCTGCAATGCCCGATACGGTGAGCCCTGCCGCGGATTTGACACCGGCCGCGCCCGCGAGCGCCCGTCCGCCGATACCTCCGGCAAAAACCACACCCAAATCAACCGCCGATTGCACGATCAGACTCTCGGCGTACTGGCCCAGGCGCATTCCATATTC
>CAZZAD010000058.1:0-432 GCA_964652055.1 uncultured Burkholderiaceae bacterium
GCCTGGCCTACTGGGATAACGGTTTCAAGTCGGTCTCTGCCAACAAGCCCCTCAGAGGGCCGGCCGACTACACAGGCCTGAAGCTGCGCATCCAGTCGTCCAAAGTTCTGGAAGCCGAGATCCGTGCCCTGCAAGCCCTGCCCCAGGTGATGGCGTTCTCTGAGGTGTATCAAGCCCTGCAAACGGGCGTGGTCGATGGCACCGAAAACCCCATCTCCAACCTGTACACGCAGAAGATGCATGAAGTGCAAAAGCATCTGTCCCTGACCAACCATGGCTATCTGGGCTATGCGGTGATCGTGAACAAGAAGTTCTGGGATGGCCTGCCCGCCGACGTGCGTGGTCAGCTTGAAGTGGCTCTGAAAGAGTCCACCGACTACGCCAACAAGATCGCCAAGGAAGAGAACGACCAGGCGCTCGAGAAGGTGAAGC
>CAZZAD010000058.1:442-13257 GCA_964652055.1 uncultured Burkholderiaceae bacterium
GCAAGACCCAGGTCTATGAGCCCAACAAGGAAGAGCGCGCTGCTCTGAAAAAAGCACTGGTCAAAGTGCACGAAGAGATGGAATCACGTATCGGCAAAGAGCTGATCCAGTCCTTCTACAAAGAAACGGGCTTCGATCCGAAGTCGCTGTAAGTTCCCACCGAACCGCCGTGGCGCCACGCGCCACGGCGGTTTTTTTATCTGCATTTATTTTCGTGAGAGGAAGACAGCCATGAAGCTGCTCAATCACCTCGAAGAATGGCTGGTCACCCTGTTGATGGGTGCGGCCACGGTGATTATTTTTGTGTCGGTGGTTCACCGCTACGCCTCGGGGTACAACATTCCCGGGGTTCAAGATTATTTGCTGCGCATGCATTTTGGTTGGGCGCAGGAAGCTTGCATTTACATGTTTGTGTGGATGGCCAAGTTTGGCGCCGCCTACGGCGTGCGCACCGGCATTCACGTGGGCGTGGACGTACTCATCAACCGAATGAAAGATAAAAACCGCGCCCACTTTGTTCTATTTGGACTGATGGCTGGCGCCCTGTTCACCGGCATTGTGGGCACACTGGGTGCCACCTTTGTGTGGGAAAACGGCGCGCACTACGCCACATACAAGATGCTGGGCATGGACCTGACCGGCATCCCGGAAGGCCCCACCACCCCTGACCTTGAATGGCCCACCTGGATCGTCTACCTGGCCGTGCCTGCGGGTTCGTTCCTGATGTGCTTTCGCTTTCTGCAAGTGGCCGTGAGCTTCAAGCGCACCGGCGAGCTGCCGCACCATGACCATGGTCACGTGGAAGGGCTGGAAGAAGAAGTGGGCGCGATTCCAGGCTCGGAAGACAAAGTGTCGATGGCCGATGGCGATCTGCATCCGCGCGATGTGGCCAAAGGCAATCAAAACCACAAGGGGACGCAGAAATGAGTACCGCCATCATTTTTACCCTGCTGGTGGTGCTCATGCTCACCGGCATGCCCATCTCAATCTCTCTGGGCCTGACCGTATTGAGCTTTCTTTTCCTGATGACGAACGTGCCTATCGAAGCGGTGGCACTCAAGCTGTTCACAGGCATTGAAAAGTTCGAGATCATGGCCATCCCGTTCTTCATTCTGGCGGGCAACTTCCTCACGCATGGTGGGGTGGCGCGAAGGCTCATCAACTTCGCCACCTCCATGGTGGGTCACTGGTACGGTGGTCTGGGTCTGGCGGGCGTGTTGGCCTGTGCGCTGTTCGCTGCGGTATCGGGTTCGAGCCCGGCCACGGTGGTAGCCATCGGCTCCATCCTGCTGCCGGCCATGGTCAAGGCGGGCTTTCCCGCCCGCTTTGGTGCAGGCGTCATCACCACCTCCGGCGCGCTGGGCATTTTGATTCCGCCCTCCATCGTGATGGTGATGTACTCGGTGTCGACCAACACCTCGGTGGGTGCGCTTTTCATGGCCGGGGTCATTCCCGGACTGATGCTGGCCTTCCTGTTGGGCCTGACCACTTGGTACCGCGCATGGAAGTTCAACTATCCGCGTCAGCCCAAAGCCACTTGGCTTGAGCGCTGGCAAGCCCTGCGCAAATCCATCTGGGGCCTACTGCTGATCGTGGTGGTGATGGGCGGCATCTCCTCGGGCATGTTCACGCCGACCGAAGCCGCTGCAGTGAGCGCCGTGTATGCCTTCATCGTGGCTGTGTTCATCGACACAGACATGGGACTGCGCGATGTGCCGCGCGTACTGCTGTCTTCGGCCAACATGAGCGCGATGCTGCTCTACATCATCACGAACGCTGTGCTGTTCTCGTTCCTGATGACCCACGAGAACATTCCGCAAGAACTGGCCGATTGGATGCTGGGCAAAGGTGTGGGCATCGTGGTGTTCCTGCTGGTGGTCAACGTGCTGCTGCTGTTGGCGGGCAACTTCATGGAGCCCTCCTCCATCGTGCTCATCATGTCGCCCATCCTGTTCCCCATTGCCATGAAGTTGGGCATCGATCCGGTGCACCTGGGCATTCTGATGGTGGTGAACATGGAGGTGGGCATGTGTCATCCGCCGGTGGGGCTGAACCTGTATGTAGCCAGCGGCATCACACGCATGGGCATTACCGAGCTGACCATTGCCGTATGGCCCTGGCTGCTCACCATGCTGGGATTCCTGATGGTGGTGACGTACTGGCCCGGCCTGTCGCTGTGGCTGCCGCGTGTGATGGGGCTGATCAACTAACCCCTCTGCACCCTGCGTCACGAAAACGCCCACGAGCTTTGCGCTCGTGGGCGTTTTTTTATGCCGTCAATACCTGCTCACCCACGCCGGCAAAGCCTCATCTCGATTCCTGCAACCATGTCTCCAACTCCGTGCGCCGCAAGGCCGGGCTGAAGTAATAGCCCTGCGCCAGGTCGCATCCCATGCCGCGCAAAGCATCCAGGCAGGCTTCGCCCTCCACGCCTTCGGCCACCACTTTCAGACCCAGGCTGTGGGCAAGCTCCACCGTAGAACGCACGATCATGCGGTCATCAGGGTCATCAATCATCCGGTGCACAAAGGTACGGTCGATTTTGAGTTCATCGACGGGCAGTTTTTTCAGATAGGCCAATGACGAGAACCCGGTGCCAAAGTCGTCAATGGCCAAGCGCACGCCCAACCGATGTAAATCCAGCAACACACTCAACGCCCGCTCTGGGTCTTCCATCACGCTGGACTCGGTGATTTCCATACACACCAGATGGTGTGGCACCTTGTGTCTATGCAAGAGCTCGCCCACCAAATGCGGCAACTCCGTGCTCATCAGGTCGCGCGCAGACAGGTTCACAGCGACTTCCAGAGGCGAACCCCTGTCCGCCCAGCGGCCACACTGACGCAGGGTCACCGCCAGCATCCAGCGCGTAATCACGCGCACAAAGCCCGTCTTCTCGGCGTAGGGCATGAACACTCCGGGCAAGGTCAGGCCGCGCTTGGGATGGCGCCAGCGTACGAGCGCCTCCACACCCGACACGCGACCCGTAGCCAGATCAATTTTTGGCTGATAGCAGGCGCGCAGCTCACTGTGCTGCACGGCGTGACGCAGCTCGCCCAGAAGCGAGAGCTGCTCGCGCTGCACCACGTCCGTACTGGCCTCGTAGCGCGCGTAGGCCTGGTTGCTGCGTTTGGCCTGAACCATGGCAATACTGGCCCTTTGCAGCAGTACGCCCGGATCAGTGGCATCCGCCGGATACGTTGCCACGCCTATGCTGGCCCCCGCATCTACGGGCTGGCTATTGACTTCAATAGCCGGTCGCAACGCGGTCGCAATAGCGCGCACCGCTTCACCGGCCGCATCGTCATCGGCCCCCGGCAGCACCACCGCAAACTCGTCACCCCCCAGTCGCGCCATAAAACCATCCGTACCCGTAGCACCGACCAGACCCCCGAGCAGACCACCGATCACGTTCTCAAGACGCATGGCCACCTCGCGCAGCACGGCGTCACCCGCCGCATGACCGAGCGTGTCGTTAATGACCTGAAAGCGGTCCAAATTCAGATACAACACCACACCGTGCGCTGGTGCGTCCGAACCCGGCGCCAGAATGGCCTGTAACCGCTGCATCAACCGTGCGCGATTGGGCAACCCCGTCAGCGGGTCTTCGTAAGCCAGGCGCATGATCTGCGCCTCGCGCGAGGCAATACCCGCGCGCATGTGGTTCAGGCTTTCGGCCAGCACACTGAGCTCATCACTGGAGCGCACCTCAATGGGCTGGTCGTATTGCCCCTTCTGAATACGAACCGCAGCCTGTGACAGCGCCTGCAGCGGACGCGTGACTGAGCGCGCAATCCACACACTGGCCCACACCGAAAGCGGAATGCTGACGCAACCGAGCACCAGCAACAGCAGACGCAAGCGGTTGCTAGCGGCCAGCACATCGTCCAGCGAACGCTGCAACACGGCTGCCACCACAGACTGGCCGTTAGTGGTCAGCGCCACGCGGCGTGTCTCAAAGGCGTGACCGGCCTGGCTTACGGCAGAGTTGGAGTTCCAGCCCGCCGGCATGGACTTCAACGCAGGCAACAGCGCCCGTTGCATCGTCGTTGACAAGGTCGAGCCCAGCAGGCGCCCGTCATGGCCCTGACGGTGCTCGATGAACGAAACGTCCAGGCCCGACAGACCCTGCAGATCACGCGCTATGAGCTCATCCACACGCTGTCCCCCGATCAGCCAGGTGGCGCGTGCCGCTTCACCTGAGGCGCTCTCTGGAGCCCCCGCCGAAACACCACGGACCGGCATTGCCACCAGCACGTAGGCCGACGCCCCCAGATGGGCCAGCGCATCGGCCGCACCGGCGCGCTGCGCCTCGGTGAGCAATCCCGGTAGGGGAAAAGCCACCCCCGGCGCGTACTGCCCCGACGTATCCGCAATCACGTGCAGATCGGCGCTGAGCAGTACCACCATATCCAGGGGCCGACCGACGGACAGCTCACTTAAGCGGCTGACCCCATGCGGCGTTTCGCCACGCATCTCACCGCGCTGCGGCTCATGCACCGCAGGCTGGCTCGCCATTGCCATCACTTCACGGCGTAGCTGCAGGCGCCGGTCATCGAGCAAGCGCTCCAAAACACGCTGCCCAACTTCAATCTGGTTGGCCACCGACATGCGCGCGTTGTCCCGATGCGCACTGCTCACCAGGAAATAGGCCAGCCCCTGCACCAGCGCAAAGAGCAGCGCAATCAGCAGCACAATGCGCGAGCGCAACGAATTAAAACGCACCTTCATCAAAACGCAGCGCCATTCCGTATGAGGCAAGCCATACGAGCCACCCCACGGGTGTGCACGCAGCCCAACGGAGCCTCCAGCCCGCTCGACAACACCACTCTAAGCAGACCGCGCCGGCGCCATCGCCCCAGTAAGGCCGCGCGCTGCGTCTATTTCCGGGTATCGACCCTAAAAAAAAGCCCCTGCTGGCCGCCGTTGGTCGGGTGGGGGCTAAAGTTTTTTTCTAGTGAGAATTCCGTAATTCATAACACTGGTCCAACAATGCGGCGTTGCTCCCTCACCCTCGCTCCCTACCCAGGAACCTGCGACGAACTCGCCAACGGGCACGTTGATGGCAAGAAAACTCGTCGCCCCGGCGCAGGCCGGGGCCCAATTGGGGGTGCGGGTCACTTGGGCGATGCGCTGCAAATTGGGCCCCGGCCTGCGCCGGGGTGACGACACAAGCGCGCGTGCGTCTTTCCCGTTCCGGGGCGCAAGCCGACAGTGCATGCCGCTGTATCGGACTCTCCCGGAGGGAGAAGGAGGTTTAAAGCCCCTCTCCCTTCGGGAGAGGGGTGGGGGGCGAGGCAGGGGTTTCGAGCCGCATGCGGCTCGCCTGTCGAGCGGTCTGGGCCTGCAAGCCCAGACGCGCCCTGCAAGGGAAGGGAAAACGGTGTCACAAGTTAGGGAAAGCTCAACAAGGCGGAGTAAACCAAAATCGCCCCAACTTTCCGACCAGCGGCAGTGGCAACGGCCGTGTTTGCTGTTAAGTTTTCCACCCCTTGCGAATCCAAACCCGCAACGCGGAAATAAAAACCATCTTGGTCGGAGCATTTCCCATGGCACCACGTGACGAGCCGGCATACCCCCATGCCGTGGACGGCATATTTTCTGACGCATCCACAGCCCACGCCCATGAACTCACCGCCGATGAGTTCGTCTGGCTGTTGGGCTCGCTGGCGAGTTTTCATCAGATTGCGTTCGAACCCGCGTTGCTCCTAAATCGCTTTGTCGCGCCGCATACACGCGCGCAGGTCGAACAAGCCCTGCAGGAGCTCGGGCTTGAAACCCAGGTGCTCGAAGGCCGCGATTTGTCCTCCAGCCACCGCGCCGTCGCTGCACTGGGCTGGCTGAGGGATAAACCTCATCCTGCACTCATCACCGCCCTCGATCACGAACACCTGCAGCTGTTTCTCCCAGGCGCCGCACCCGAACCCGAACCCATCACCCACCATGAATTGGCGCAACGCCTGAGCGGCCCGCTGCTCATCACTCACCCCAAAGTGCCCGAGCCCGCCTCCGACACGGCAGACACACCCAAGCGCTTTGGCTTTCGCTGGTTTGTGCCCGAGCTGCTCAAGCACAAACGTATCTGGCGCGAAGTGCTGCTCGCCTCGGCCGCCATCCAGCTCCTGGCGCTAGGCATGCCACTGATGACCCAAGCCATCATCGACAAAGTGGTGGTGCATCGCACGCAGTCCACCCTCATTGCGCTGGGCATAGGTCTGGCGCTCTTCGCGGTGTTCTCAGCAATCTTTGGCTGGATACGCCAGCGTCTCATCCTGCACACGGGCGTGCGCATCGACGCCGTATTGGCCAGCAGCGTGTTCAACCACCTGGTGCAACTGCCCCCGCGCTACTTCCAACAGCGGCCCACCGGCGTGATTGCCGCGCGGCTGCAGGGCGTGGAATCCATCCGCGACTTCTTAGCCTCGGCCGCCGTCTCGCTCGTGTTGGATCTGCCGTTTTTGTCGATCTGCTTGGCCATCATGCTCAGCTACTCGGTCTCGCTCACGCTCATGGTGCTGGGCATTCTGGGTTTGATCGTGGGCGCCAGTGTGGTGGTGGCGCCGCTCTTTCAGACGCGCCTGAACCGCGAATTCATGCTGGGCGCGCGCAATCAAGGCTTCATGACCGAATACATCGCCGGCATGGACACCGTGAAGTCCCTACAGATGGAACCCGTCTTGCAGCGCCGTTTTGGCGACTACCAGGCCGCGTATCTGCAAGCCGGTTTTGAAACGCGGCAAGTGGCCAACACCTACAACACCGTAGCCAGCGCGCTGGAGCAGACCATGAGCCTGCTCATCCTCATCGTGGGCGCGTGGATCGTCATGCAACCCCCGGCCTCACCCGAGCAGGTGTTCACCATCGGCATGCTGGTGGCGTTTCAGATGTTTGCTTCCAAACTGAGCCAACCCCTCATGCGCCTGGTCGGTTTGTGGCAGCAGTTTCAACAGGCGCGTTTGTCCGTGCAACGACTGGGCGATCTGATGGACACGCCCGCCGAGCCCTACCGCCTGCTGCCCACCCGTGCGCAGCGCCGTGACGCTGCGCACAGCGCGCTCATCGACATCCAACAACTGGCCTTCCGCTACGCCGATGATCGCCCCTATCTCTACGAGAATCTCAACCTGAGCATTCGCGCCGGCGAATGTGTCGCCCTCATGGGCCCCTCGGGTTGCGGCAAATCCACCCTGGCCCGACTGCTGCAAGGCTTTTATGCGCCCACGCGCGGCGCCATCGTGATCGACGGCATCGACACGCGTTACCTCAGCGCCAACGAACTGCGCAGCCACTTTGGCGTGGTGCCGCAAGAGACCGTGCTCTTCTCCGGCACCGTGCTCGACAACCTGCTCGCCGCCAACCCCCGCGCCACCTTCGACGAAGTCGCGGCCGTGTGCCGCATGGCCGAGATTCACAGCGTGATCGAACAACTGCCGCAGGGCTATCAAACCGAAATCGGCGAGCGCGGCGCGGGCCTGTCGGGCGGACAGCGGCAACGCATCGCCATTGCCCGCGCCCTGCTCAAACGTCCGCGCGTGCTCATCTTTGACGAAGCCACCTCCAACCTCGATCAAGCCACCGCAGAAAGTTTTGCCCACACCGTGGAGCAACTGCGCGGCGAAGTGGCCATCCTGTTTATTACGCACGCGCCCATCGGGACACTGCGGTTTGATCGGGTGATTCGGTTGGGGCAGACGCAGCCGTCAAATCCTGAGTCCTCTCCCCTTCAAGGGGAGGCAAATCTTGAATCCCCTCCCCTTCAAGGGGAGGTTGATATTGAATCCCCTCCCCTTCAAGGGAAGGTTGATATTGAATCCCCTCCCCTTCAAGGGGAGGGTTAGGGTGGGGATGGGGTACACCCCCCTCACAAAGCATCCACCATGCAAGGCCGCTCACCCCCCCCACGCACGCAAGAACGCCACTGCGCTGCGCAGCCGACTAACCGACGCCGAGCGCGCGCTCTGGCAACGGCTGCGCAACGAACAGCTTGGAGCAAAGTTCCGCAGGCAGCATGCATTCCTCGGCTACGTACTCGATTTCGTATGCCTGTCGCACAAACTGGTCATCGAAGTTGACGGTGGGCAGCACAATGATTCGATTCACGACAAGCAGCGCGATCAAACGCTTTCAGAAGCAGGATTCAGAACGCTGCGATTCTGGAACCACGATGTGCTGACACAGATTGCAGTTGTACTGCAGGTGATTCATGAGGCGCTGGGTTCGTCAGTTGGTACAGGCCCGCTGCACCGACCCCATCCCCACCCTAACCCTCCCCTTGAAGGGGAGGGAACTAAACATCAACCTCTATGAACACCACCACCCCCTCCACACCTCGCCTGTTTCGCGCACGCCTGACCGCGCCGCTCACCCGCTTGCGCAACCTGCTCGCGCGCCTACGCACTCAAGCACCACCACCCCCCACCCCCGAACACCCCAGCGTCTCACTGCACCGCCTCACCACCACCGCACCCACCCACGCACTGCGCGCGGTGTTGTGGTTGTTGCTGAGCCTGGTGGCGCTGTTGCTCATCTGGGCGCTGTTTGCACAGCTGGACATCGTGGCCACAGCGCCGGGCAAGCTCGTACCGGCCACGCAGGTCAAGATCGTGCAGGCGGCCGAGGCGGGCATCGTGCGCGAGATCCTGGTGCGCGATGGCGATCACGTCGCCGCGGGTCAACCCCTACTGCGCATGGATGCCACTTTGTCGGGCGCTGATGCCGGTCAGATTGCACGTGAACTCGCGCTCAAACGCATCACCGTGCGTGCCATTGATGCAGCACTCAACGACCACCCCCTCACCCTGCGCGCCAGTGATCCCCCTGCCCTCTACGCCCAGGTCAGTGCCCAGTTCAATGCACGCCTGCAAACGCTCAATGACTCCATCGCGCAAGAGCAGCAAGCCGCCACCCGCGCACGCAGTGAACGCCTGGCCGCAGGACAAGTGCGCGACAAACTGCACGCCACCTTGCCCACCGTGCGCCAAAGCGCCGAGGGCTTCACCCGCCTGCAGAAGGAAGGGTTTGTGGGCGAGCTCATGGCCAACGAAAAGAAGCGCGAGCTCATTGAACGCGAACAAGATCTCAAAGCGCAGGAGTCCACCCTGCAGGCGCTCGATGCCGCCGTAGGGCAATCCGAGCAACGCATCAACCAACTGCGCTCCAGCTTCCGTAGCCAGTTGCTCACCGAACGCGTCGAGGCTCAGGCCCACGTCGAGCGTCTGCAACAAGAACAAACCAAACAAGGCTTTCGCACCGCGCTGCTGGAACTACGCGCGCCGCAAAGCGGCGTGGTGCAAAACCTCGCCACCCACACCCCCGGCGCCGTGGTGCAGCCCGGCACGGCCCTACTCACCGTGGTGCCCCAGGGCGACACCCTGCGCGCCGAAGCGGCGCTGGCCAATGAAGACGTGGGCTTTGTCGAAGCGGGCCAGCGCGTAAAGCTGAAGCTCGCCGCGTACCCGTTCCAGAAATACGGCTTTATTGAAGGCCGCGTGCTCAACATCAGCGCCGACGCGCAAGAGCCCGACGCGGCCCGACACACCGTGGGAACCACCCCCAGCGGCGCGCCGCCCCTGACCTACAAGGCGGTCATCGAACTCGACACGCAAACCTTGGTCCTGCCCAGTGGCCAGCACCTCACCCTCACCCCCGGCATGGCCGCCATGACCGAGATCCACCAGGGGCGAAGGACAGTGATGGAGTACCTGCTCAGTCCGGTGCAGAAGGTGGCGGCGGAAGCGGGGCGGGAACGGTAGACGTTGGTCTCTTGCATTCCCTCCCCTTCAAGGGGAGGGAATAACCACCGCACTGAACTCTGACAGCGATGTGATCAAGAGACAGGGCGCAGACTCCTAGGGCCCACACTCGCCCCAACCTACGCAAAATCCTTGACCAATGCCGCCTGCACCGCGGGCGCCACTTCATCTATGCGCACGTTGTAGTGCGCGTGATCTGCGCCCACGGCGAGCGCCGCACCGCCTTTGAACGCCGCAATCATGGCGGGCGTGAATTCAAAACGCAGGAAATGCACCGATGAAGTTTTTTCTTCGTTTTCGCGTTCCAGATCTTCATCGGCAATGGCGTAGACCGGGGCGTGTCCGTCCACCTGCAGGTAGGTGCGCGACTCCACGCCTTTGAGTGCGGCCAGTGCGCGTTTGCGCTCATCGGCATCGTCGTACTCGATCATCATCGTGGCTTTGAGGTTGCTGCCATCGGGGATAAGCGGGGTGTAGGCATTGAGTTCGTCCTGAATGCCTGCCTCCTCAAAGGTCTTTTCAATGCGCAGCATCTCCTGAATTTGATAACGGACAGTCATCTCGTCTTCAAAAATCAGCGTGATGTGTTCGCCCAGACGCACGGTGCGATTCTTTTTGTGTGCAATGACTTGTGCACGAAATTCCGGGCGCCGCTTGGCGTAGGTCTCCAGACTCCAGAGGGTGTCGCGAGAAATAACTGACATGAGGTTCTCCTATTTCAGTCCGTAAGCGATGCGCACCAACGTGATCGGGTGCGCGTTCTGGGGCACCTTGCCACCGAGCGAATCTGCAGCAAAGTTCGCAATGCCCTGCTCGATGTGATGCCCGGCCAGTTGGCAATCCGAGCTGATGTAGTCAGGCGCGGGCTCGGCCATTTTCTTGAACACGGGCTTGCCAATTTTCATGGCCATGGCGTGAAACTCTTTGCGCGTACCCCATAGGCCCGAGTGCCCCGAGCAGCGCTCCACGGTATTGAGGTTGATGTCCGGTGTGAGTTTCAAAAACTCTTCGGTCTTCTTGCCGATGTTTTGCACGCGCCCATGGCACGGCACGTGATACGACACGGTGCCCAGCGATTGTTTGAAGTCTTTCTGCAACAACCCGTCTTTATCGCGCGCCACCAGGTATTCAAACGGATCCCACATCGCCTCCTTGATGGCCTGCACGTCGGCATCGTCAGGAAACATCAGCGGCAGTTCCTGTTTGAACATCAGTGCGCAAGACGGTATGGCCGCCAGGATGGCCCAACCTTCGCGTGCCAACTGCGCCAGCACAGGCGCATTGAGGTTCTTGAGTTTCTCAACGGACTCCAGATCGCCAATCTCCAGCTTGGGCATGCCGCAGCACGCTTCTTTTTCAACAATGATGTGCGGGATTTCGTTGTGCGTGAGGATCTTGATGAGGTCGTGGCCGATGCCCGGCTCGTTGT
Organism: uncultured Burkholderiaceae bacterium; assembly: GCA_964652055.1. Classification (GTDB taxonomy): domain Bacteria; phylum Pseudomonadota; class Gammaproteobacteria; order Burkholderiales; family Burkholderiaceae_F; genus CAZZAD01. Next base: position 11,624 of record CAZZAD010000058.1, read on the forward strand.
AGTTGATGAAGCAGGTGGAGAAGATGGCCACTTTGCCCGGTGTGCGCTCACCGATATTGACCGGAAATTCGCCGCGCGGCTGTGCATTGCGGCGAAACGTCTGTGACGCAAAGTCCGGCATCCAGGCATTGCGATCCATGCCCAGCGTTTTTTCAATCGTGTAACGCGCGGGCTTGGTTTTGTTCACCGCGTTGATGGTTTGCGTGACGATGGGTATGCCCGCAAACATGCCCACCTTGTCGGTGGACGTTAAAAACTTGTCAGTGAATTTGGCGCCGTGGGTTTTGAAGTGCACCGCTTTGGCGCGCAGCATCAGGTGCGGGAAATCCAGATTCCACGGATGCGGCGGCACGTAGGGGCACTTGGTGAGGTAACACATGTCGCACAGGTAACACTGGTCGACCACGTCTTGGTATTTCTCTTTAGGGATGCCATCGACCTCCAACGTGGGGCTGGCATCGACCAAATCAAACAGCGTGGGAAAGGCTCCACACAGGCTCACGCAACGGCGGCAGCCGTGGCAAATCTCAAACACGCGCTCCATCTCTTTTTCGAGCGCGGCTGGATTAAAAAACTCAGGGCCCTTCCAGTCGAGTGCATGCCGGGTGGGCGCATCCAGACTGCCTTCGCGTGTGGTCATGGTGATGAGGTCCAGTCAAATGTTTTGTTGTGTAGGTTGGCGGTGAGCGCACCGCCAACCTACTGATCACTACGCTTCGCTCAATGCAATTCCCAACGCCTTGGCAATACCCGCGCCATACGCCGGATCGGCCTTGAGGCAATGCCGAATGTGGCGCAACTGAATCTCACGCGGTGCGCCACCGATGGAACGCGCGGTGTTGTCGAACAGCGCCTGCTGCTGTTCGGGCTTCATCAACCGGAACAGCGCGCCAGGCTGCGAGAAGTAATCCTCGTCTTCGCGGTGATTCCAATGGCCTGCGGCCCCTTCCAGGCTTAAAGGAGGCTCCCGGAAATCGGGCTGCTGCGCCCACTCACCCTGATCGTTGGGCTCATAGCCCAAGGTGCCACCGTGATTGCCATCGGTGCGCATGGCGCCGTCGCGGTGGTAGCTATGCACGGGGCAACGAGGGGCATTGACGGGAATCTGGTGGTGATTGACCCCCAATCGGTAGCGCTGCGCATCACCGTATGAGAACAGCCGCCCTTGCAACATTTTGTCGGGCGAAAAACCAATGCCTGGCACCACATGGGCAGGGTTAAATGCGGACTGCTCCACTTCAGCAAAAAAGTTTTCCGGATTGCGGTTCAATTCCAAGATGCCCACTTCAATGAGTGGGTAGTCCTTATGCGGCCAGATCTTGGTCAGATCAAACGGGTGGTAGGGCACCTTGGATGCATCGGCCTCGGGCATGACTTGCACCTGGAGCTTCCAGCGGGGGAAATCTTTCTTTTCAATGCTCTCGTACAAATCGCGCTGATGGCTTTCGCGGTCCTTGCCGATGAGGGCTTCGGCTTGCGCATCCGTGAGGTTCTTGATGCCCTGCTGTGACTGGAAGTGGAACTTGACCCAGCAGCGCTCGTTCTAGGCATGGAGGAAACTGCAGGTGTGGCTGGCAAAGCCATGCATGTGGCGGTAGGTGGGGGGGATGCCGCGATCACTCAGCACGGTGGTG
>CAZZAD010000059.1:0-11077 GCA_964652055.1 uncultured Burkholderiaceae bacterium
AGTTCACGAGGAAGGGGATAGCTCATGCACACCCCCCGTTTCTGGCTGGACGAGGCGCTGAGCGAGGGGCGCGAGGTGTCGCTGCCTCAGCGCATCGTTCATCACGCCGTCAACGTGCTGCGCCTGCGCAATGGCGCACCCATCGTTTTGTTCAACGGTCGCGGCGGTGAAGCGCGCGCCATTCTCAACGCCCGCACGTACACGGCCATGGTGGAACACGTCGATGCGGTGGACCGCGAATCGCCCCTGCTCATCACGTTGGTGCAGGCCTGGCTGGTGAACGTGAAGCTCGACTGGGTGGTGGAGAAATTTGTGGAGTTGGGTGCTTCGCGCCTGATCATCGTGCCGGCCTCGCGCTGTGTAGCCAAGCTCAGCGGTGATCGACTGCGCAGCCGCATTGATCACCTGCGCGAAGTCATCGTGAGCGCGTGTTGCCAGAGCGGGCGCACGAGCATCCCGTCCGTGCACGCGGCCGGCACCATGGAACAAGGCTTGACCACTGCTGCTGCCGATTCGCGCGCCCTGCTGCTGGTGCCGGGTGCCGCCCAATCACTGGTCGCCGCCGCCGCAGACAGCCCGCGTATCACCATTGCTGTGGGCCCCGAAGGCGGCTTTGACGACAGCGAGATGGCCCTGGCCACACAACTGGGTTACCGCCCCGCTCACATGGGGCCGCGCATTTTGCGCACCGAAACCGCGGGGCTGGCAGCCATTGCGCAGCTGCAGGCGCAGTACGGGGATTTGGTTTGACGCTTTGATTCGTCGACCCGGCGCAGGCCCTGCCTCTTGAGCGCATCTCGGTCTTGTTTTTGTTCCCTCCCCTTCAAGGGGGGTTGATATTGAGTTCCCTCCCCTTCAAGGGGAGGGTTAGGGTGGGGATGGGGTACGTTGCGAAGGAAGGTTTCCCCGTACAACCCCATCCTCACCCCTGCCCTCCCCTTGAAAGGGAGGGAGTAACCACCGCACTGAACTCTGACGGAGTTGTAATTAAGAATCAGGGCGCAGGCCAGATCGACGTATGTTCATATCCCCGACGTGATCGACTCAGCCCTACGCATAAAACACGCGCATCGGCACATCACCCTTTGCACATTCAGCCAGCGCATCGCGGAATACATCGAGTAGTTCGGCACGGTCTTCCGCATTCAAGCCTTCACGCGGTGCCGCGTGATTAAAACCGCGCAACATCAACACAAAACCGGCGGTGCCTTGCGGCAGGTTCGTGAGGCAGTCATAGAGCGCATCAAGGTTGGCGCCGTACCACTGGGGAAAGCCCAGCGCCTGGCCAATGGCCTGCAGCGCCGCCTTGCGGGTGCGCAGGTTGCTCAGATCAACTTCGACATAACGCTGACCCGCGGCCTGCGCCCAATGCTGCAGCTGTGAAAGTGGCACAGTGCCCAGCGCACTGACGGCGTAGAGCTCAGGGTCGGCAAGTGACTGGGGCGGTGGAGTCGATGTCGGGGCAGCGGTCATGTTCAGTACACAGTTGGATGCGGCGAAAGGTTTGATAGTGATCGTCGGTGTACCAGTACTCACCGCTGGTGGCCGGATCGCCCGTGGCACCCTTGCCCGCAACGATGCGACGCGGTCCACGGTCTGCGCGGCCCGGGGTGCGCACGGTGTATTCGGTGTAGTACCCACGCGCGCGTCGCACCAGGCGCTTTTCCCGATTGCGAACCGTGCTGCCGTCTTTTTCGTACATACACGGCCCGCCAGTGCGTATGCGCTGCAAGGTCTGGCGTGCTTCGCAGGGGAGCTGCTGCTGTGCTATTTCGCTGGCCGACGACTCGGCCGGCGGCGCTGCGCTGGGGTTGCCACTGCAACCCCAACCCAAACCCAGCAGCACGGCAACCGCCGTGACTTGCGCAAGCTTGCGACTAAATGACGACCACACGTGTGGCACGCGAGGGAACCGGTGGGGCCCGCTCCACCAAGAAATCAAGCACGGCATCACGACGGTTCATGGTGTCGCGCCAACCCATGTCGATGAGCACACGGGTGTACGACGACTCAAACAGCAGGTAGCTGGCCAGGCCCGCGCCATTGCCGCGATGTGCGCCCAGCACCTCAAGCAGCGCACGCACCGGACGCGGCAGTGATTTGATGTGGGCCGCAGCCACGCCATCGAGCCGCTCACTGGGCGCAATCACGAGCGACTCAACCGGGCGTAGGCGCATGGTGCTTTGCTGCTCGGGCGTGAGCAGGGACACCAGCCGGTTGATTTTTTCCAGTCGCTCAATGTCGCTGGCTAAAGAGTCCAGAAAGATGGACGACATGGCGTGCCCAGCCACCTGAGCGAGCGACGGATAACGCAATGGATCCACATCACTCAACACGCCAGGGCGGCCCATCTGGCCAGCACCGATCACCATCACACGCTCGGCACCGAGGTAGATCGAGGGGCTGATGGGCGAGATTTGTCGCATGGAGCCGTCGCCGAAGTATTCGGCCGCGCTGAATTCACCGGTATCAAACGGCAACAACTTGGCGGGAAACACAAACGGAATGGCACTTGAGGCGAGCAGATGTTCGAGCGAGATGCGCGCGCGCACATTCAGGCGTTGCAGCTTGTTGGGAATGGGGTAGTCACGCAGCGCCTGATAAAACGTGACGTGCCGACCCGAGCTGTAGCTGGAGGCCGTGACCGCCAGTGCACGCAGATGACCATTTTCCAGCGCGGCGTCCAAACGCTCGCTGTCAATCATGGTGTCGAGCAACGCTTGCAACGGCGTGTTGTCGAGCAGCGATTTGGGGCGCAGGCGCAACGATTTGCGCACCATCCAACCAATGGACAGCAACGTGAGCCAGCGCGCGCCCGAGCGCACTACGCCCAGCACGTCGGAGCGATACACCTGCTCGGCGTGAAAGTTCTCCCAGATGTGCACGAGCTGAGCAACGGCTTCCTGAAAGTTGTCCGCACGACACGCCAACGCTGCGGCATTGATGGCGCCCGCGGAGGTGCCCACCATGATGGGAAACGGGTTCTGCCCCTGGGAGATGGATGGATCGAGTCCACGCCGCGCATCACGCAGGATCTCGGCAATACCTTTGAGCACGCCCACCTGATAGGCCGCGCGTGCGCCGCCGCCCATGAGGATCAGACCCGCAGGCGAGGAGCGCAGCCGCACCCGATCTGACAGCCGATCCGATATCCCCGCCGGCCCGGGCGGGCTGGCCGGGCCGCTGGGCGTGCCGAGTTCTTCAGCGCCCACGGCTAGAGCTGTCCATCAATGCTGCTCATCAATGCCGTCCATTAACGCTGCTCATTAACGTTGTCCATTGGCATCGAGCACAGCCAGCGCTGTCATGTTCACGATGCGCCGTACCGTGGCTGAGGGCGTGAGGATATGCACGGGCTTGGCTGCACCCAGCAAGAAGGGGCCGATGGCCCCGTTCCGAACCGAAGCGGTCTTGAGCAGGTTGTAGGAGATGTTGGCCGCATCAATGTTGGGACACACCAGCAGGTTGGCGTCCCCCTTGAGCGCGGAATAGGGCATGAGTGATTTGCGCATGGCCTCGTCAATGGCCGAGTCGGCATGCATCTCGCCATCGACCTCCAGCTCGGGTGCACACTCGCGGATCAGTGCCAGCGCCTCGCGCATCTTGATGGCACTGGGCGCGTCACTTGTACCGAAGTTGGAGTGCGACAACAAAGCAGCACGCGGCTCGATTCCCAATCGACGTAATTCTTCAGCAGCCAGCAACGTGATGTCTGCCACCTGTGCAGCGGTGGGATCGATATTGACGTGTGTATCCACAATGGCGATCTGGCGCCCCGGCACCATCAGGATGTTCATGGCGGCATAGCTGCTCACCCCAGCACGCCGGCCAATGACCTGATCGATGTAGTGCAGGTGCACGCCGTGGGTCCCAAAGGTGCCGCAGATCATGCCGTCGGCGTCGCCCTTGTGAATCATCATGGCGCCGATGAGCGTGTGCCGGCGCCGCATCTCCACCATGGCGTAGTGCGCGGTGACACCTTTGCGCGCCGCCATGCGGTGATAGGTCTCCCAATAATCACGGTAACGCGCGTCGTGGTTGGGATTGATCAGTTGGAAATCCACGCCCGGCTTCATGCGCAGCGCAAAGCGCTCAAGGCGACTTTCGATGACCTCGGGACGCCCCAACAAAATGGGTTTAGCCAAACCCTCATCAATCACCACTTGCGCCGCCCGCATCACGCGCTCTTCTTCGCCCTCCGCAAACACGATGCGCGATCGAGCGCCGCTCGCGTGAGCCTTCTTCGCCACAGCGAAGATCGGCTTCATGAACGTGCCGGAGTGATAAACAAACTGCTGTAACTGCTCGCGATACGCCGCCAGGTCAGCCAGGGGACGGGTGGCCACACCGCTTTGTATGGCCGCCTGCGCCACCGCGGGCGCAATGCGCACAATCAGGCGCGGATCAAACGGCTTGGGAATCAGATACTCCGGACCAAAGCCCAGATTGCTCACGCCATAGGCGCTGGTCACCACATCGCTTTGTTCTTCCTGCGCCAACGCCGCAATGGCGCGCACGCAGGCGATTTCCATCTCTTTGGTGATGGTGGTGGCCCCCACATCCAGCGCACCGCGGAAGATGAAGGGAAAACACAGCACGTTGTTGACCTGGTTCGGAAAATCAGAACGCCCCGTGGCGATCACCGCGTCCGAGCGCACGCGCTTGACTTCGTCGGGCATGATTTCCGGCGTGGGGTTGGCCAGCGCAAGAATGAGCGGGCGCGGCGCCATCTTGGCCACCATCTCGCCTTTGAGCACGCCACCGGCCGACAGACCCAGAAAAATATCGGCGTCGGTAATGATCTCGGCCAGCGTGCGTGCCGAGGTCTTTTGCGCAAACTGCGCTTTGTCTTCGTCCATCAACTGGGTGCGGCCTTCATAGACCACGCCTTCAATATCGGTCACCCAGATGTTCTTGCGGGGCACGCCCAACTCAACGAGCAGACCCAGACAGGCCAGCGCTGCCGCACCGGCGCCGCTGGTGACCAGCTTGACCTGGTCAATCGATTTGCCCACCACCTTCAAGCCATTGAGGATGGCCGCTCCCACAATGATGGCCGTGCCGTGTTGGTCATCATGAAAAACCGGGATCTTCAGCCGCTCGCGCAGCTTGCGTTCTATATAGAAGCACTCGGGCGCCTTGATGTCTTCGAGGTTGATGCCGCCAAAGGTGGGCTCCAGCGCCGCAATGATTTCAATCAGTTTGTCCGGGTCTCTTTCATTGAGCTCGATGTCAAACACGTCGATGCCCGCGAACTTCTTGAACAGCGCCCCCTTGCCCTCCATCACCGGCTTGGCCGCCAGTGGTCCTATGGCGCCCAGACCCAATACCGCGGTGCCGTTGGTGACCACGCCCACCAGGTTGCCGCGCGCGGTGTAGCGGTAGGCATCTGCGGGATCGGCAGCAATGGCCTCACTGGCCGCGGCCACGCCCGGGGAATAGGCCAGCGCCAGATCGCGCTGATTGGTCATTTGCTTGGTGGGTGTGACCGAGATTTTTCCCGGTCGGGGAAATTCGTGATATTCGAGCGCTGCCTTGCGCAAGTCGGCGTTGTCGTCGTTTTGTGAGGCCATGAGTCAGAAAGAACGTTGTAATAGGTGGGGGAGCTAGGTCGCGAGTCGGCGATTATCCGCGCGTCGCCAGCCAGCACAAAACTGCTGCCAGAACCGCAAGGAATCGCGTCACCGTATGTATCGCAATTTCTCTGACGCCCTCCCATTCAGGATCGTCGATAGCGCCTTGGGATAAAGGTTGACCACGGGGAAGCATGACGTCCCGGCGCAGGCCCTGCCGCCTCTTGATCACATCGCCATGTCACGCTCGCTGTCCGTCATCCCCGCGAAGGCGGGGATGACGACAAGGGGCATCGTGCTGATTCGTCACGTGCTGATTCCTCAACGTGATCAAGAGACGGGGCCTGCGCCGGGCCATTGATTGGCGGGCAACCCACAAGCTCACGACACTTAAGCGCGCCCCGCGTTCATGCGATTGGGCACGATTGAGCATTGACTTGCCAAGTACGGAATTCCTACACTGCGCGCTCAGTTTTGAACGGGCTTGTTACCAGTTCGTGTGCAACAAAGCCTTTGTTTGGCATCTCTCCTCCCTCCTCAGCTGAACATGGGTGCACCGGACCAACAAGCCCTCTTTTTATTCTGTGGGCAGGGGAACATCTTTCCCCTCTTCACTCATTCTTGAGCGCTTGGCCATTTCTACGTGGCCCATTCTTTAAGCGCTCGGTCTGATCAGGCGGCCTCGTCTGCCTTTTCTTTTGCCTCCGGAGATTCACTCGGTTTCGATTGCGGCCGGATCGGCGCGGCCACGGGCATAGGGGCGGCGCCGGGTTTGGTTTCAGGCTGCACCGCACGCAGACCGTAGAGCAAAGCCAGTTCCACCTTGCCGTCTGCAGCCAGTTTGAGTCGGCCGTGCTCGCCCAGCACACGTCGGCCGTAACCACCATCGTTTTCCATGTTGCCTGCGCCCACATAAAGCTGCAGTCCACGTTCCACAGAACCGCCGCGCTGAATGAGGTCTTGCAGGATCCGCGTACCCACTTTGATATTGGCTACGGGGTCCAGGGCCGCCATGTGCCCGCCCAGCGGTTCAAATTTTTCGGTGTGCACCCGGGTCATCACCTGCATCAAACCCTGCGCCCCGACGGAACTCTCGGCAAACGGGTTCATGCTCGATTCCACCGCCATCACCGACAGCACCAGCAAGGGATCAACCCCCATCTCGGCGCCGGAGTCATAAGCCACCGCCACCAGACCGCGCATGGCACCTTCGGCCACCCGGTAGCGGCGCGCCAGATATTGCGTCACGTGTCTTTGCTGAGCCTCTTCCAGAGCTGAATTGCGTCCGGGCTTTGCAGGCGTCTCGGCTGCAGACGCTGACTGGACCACCAGAACCGGCACCGCATTACGCTCTTGAAGTTGGTCGCTGGCCCAGGTCAATACTGATGTGGGCAACATCCTGGCTGCACGTTCGCGCAGGCCCCCGTGCACCCCCAGCGCCAGCGCCAGCACAATGACCAGGCCGCACAGCAGCACCAGCGTCCACTTCGACGTGGCCAGCACACCACGCACCACGTCATGACCAAACTGGCTTGCACTCATCCAGATCGATCTATCGGTGTTCTGCGGCGATACCGCCGCATAATTCGTACTCGTCAACATCAAGGGATTCCCCTTTCCATGCAAAGCAATGACTTAGACGCAGAGACGCAGAACAGCAGCGCAATTGCGCGTGTATATATTGCCATTGAATCATTCTGGCGTCGAAGCAGGGTGTGGAGCCAGAACGCGGAGCGGGGAACATCCCCAAGAACAAAGTGGCGTGCCGCCAAATAGAAAGCGCCCGAACAAGTTTCAAGGTTTCCTCCACCACCCTGCACGCGGCAAGAAAACGAACACTCTCAAGGCCGGGCCGATTCTAGGTGCCAATCGCCTCAGGTCAACCCAACTGCCCCCGGAAATACGGATGAATCCAAGGCCTACCAACCCTGTTTTTTGACTGCGATACACGCAAAATTCCGCCGTTTCCCCACCTGGAAAATCTCCAATGAAATATTCGGACCTACGTCACTTCATAGAAAATCTTGAAAGTGATGGCCAACTTAAAAGAATCTCTCAGCCCGTTTCCACCAAGCTCGAAATCACAGAAATCTCTGATCGGGTATTGCGAAAATCCGGGCCTGCTTTGCTGTTTGAAAAGCCCATAGGACACAAAACGCCCGTACTCACCAACCTATTTGGAACTCCTCAGCGGGTAGCTCTGGGCATGGGCGCCGACGATGTATCAGCTCTGCGCGACGTCGGTGAGTTGCTCGCCAACCTCAAAGAACCGGAAGCGCCCACAGGGCTACGCGACGCCCTCTCCAAGGTGTCCATGCTCAAGGCTGCGCTGTGGGACATGGCACCCAAGGTAGTCAGTAGTCCACCCTGCCAAAAAATTGTTGTTGAAGGCAATGCAGTTGATCTGCATTCATTGCCTATTCAAACCTGCTGGCCGCTGGATGTAGGGCCGCTGATCACCTGGGGTTTGGTCATCACCCGTGGACCGCGGCGCAAGCGCCAGAACCTGGGCATCTATCGGCAGCAGGTCATCGGACCCAACAAACTGATCATGCGTTGGCTCTCGCATCGGGGCGGCGCGCTCGACTTTCGTGACCACCGACTAAAACACCCGGGTCAGCCTTTTCCCATTGCCGTAGCTCTGGGCGCCGACCCGGCCACCACCTTGGGCGCGGTCACGCCCGTGCCGGACTCGCTGTCTGAATATCAGTTTGCCGGGTTGCTGCGCGGCGGCCGCACGGAAATTTCCCGCGGCATAGGCGTGGACCTGGACGTGCCCGCGCGCGCTGAAATTGTTCTGGAGGGCCATATCTACCCCGACCCCACCAACGCCCATGGTGAGTTGAGCGCCGCCAACCTGGGTTACGAAACGGCGGTAGAGGGCCCCTTTGGCGACCACACCGGCTACTACAACGAGACCGAGCGCTTTCCGGTGTTTACGGTGGACCGCATCACCCACCGACGCGATCCGATCTACCACTCCACCTACACCGGCAAGCCGCCCGACGAACCCTCGGTGCTGGGCGTGGCGTTGAATGAAGTCTTTGTGCCCATCCTGCAGCGCACGTTTCCAGAAATTGAAGACTTCTATTTGCCGCCGGAGGGTTGCAGCTACCGCATGGCGGTGGTTTCGATCCGCAAGCAATACCCCGGCCATGCTCGGCGCGTGATGTTCGGCGTGTGGAGTTTTCTGCGCCAGTTCATGTACACCAAGTTCATCGTGGTGGTGGACGCGGACATCAACGCGCGCGACTGGAAAGAAGTGATGTGGGCCCTGACCACGCGCGTCGACCCCCAGCGCGATACGGTCATCGTGGAGAACACACCCATCGACTACCTGGACTTCGCCTCCCCTGTGAGTGGACTGGGCAGCAAGATGGGCATCGACGCCACCAACAAGTTGCCGGGTGAAACTTCGCGTCCGTGGGGCGTGCCCATTGCTATGGATGTACAGGTTAAAAAGCGGATTGATGAACTCTGGGATCAACTGGGTCTTTAGAGCCCAAAGTGCCTACCTATGACACGCAAAAAGTCACACCCCACGGCATCCGTAACGAAAACCATCGGCACCCCAGACAACCTGGCGGCCGAAATACGCGGAATGATTCTGGAGGCACGCAGCACCGCCGCCATCGCGGCGAATGCCTCGCTCACCTTGTTGTACTGGCGCATTGGGCGTCGCGTGCATGCCAAAGTGCTCAATGGCGAACGAGCGGAATACGGGCAGGGCATTGTGGCCGCGCTCTCAAGGCAACTGGCGGCCGATCATGGCCAGAGTTTTTCGGTCAAAAGTCTGCAACGCATGATCCAGTTCGCGGAGGTATTCGCGGATGAGCAGATTGTCGTATCACTGATACGACAATTGAGCTGGACCCACTTCATTGCCCTCATCCCCCTGAAAGAGCCGCTCAAGCGGGACTTTTACGCTCAGATGTGCGGCACGGAACATACACAGGGAATAGGCCATGCCCATTGAACGCAAACCCCTCCGCCGCGGCGGCATCAAATCCGCCGGCTACGACCGCAGTGCCCGGGTTTTGGAAATTGAATTTGATAACGGCTCGGTCATCCAGCACATCGCCGTAGGCGAAGAAATCGCGCGGCGCTTTTTATCGGCCAGTGCGCCGGGCAGCATCTATAAGGACACGATTGAGGAGGAGTTCACGCTGCGAAGGGTTAAGTAACGGCCGCGGGGTGGTTTGCGAGCCTGTTGGCCCTAGGCGTGGCCGCATAACCTTGCAAGACGCCGTGCTTGCAAGGTGCTGGCGCGTGTCGACGTAGTTGTCGCAACGGTGGGCACGGACGAGGTAACACGATGGACAAACAAGTGGACAACGATGTATTCAAAGAGGTCTCGAAAGAAGAGTTCCGGCAGATCTACGTACGCCTTGGCGGCGGGCCCAGAACCGGCTGGACTCTTGAGTATTGGCAGACTTTTTTCGAGAACCAGGCTGATCGCGCATGGCGCTTCATGGTGAAAGAGCCGCAAACTCCTGAGCATCACTGCATGATGATCGTTTCAGACCACGAGACCAAAGAGTATCGGCTGTTCTTCATGACTGAGGAGGCAACAGAGCAATCCTTCGATTTTCCAGGGAAGGAGTAGCAGGGATATGCTCACGACCGTTGTTTCAGAGAGCAAACTCACCACTCTCGTCAAACCATAAGACCGTACAACCACGTCTACAACATGCCCGAAATCTACATAAGCACCGATGTCGAGACCGATGGCCCTATACCGGGCCCACACTCAATGCTGAGCTTTGCATCGGCCGCCTACACCGAAGACAAGCAGCTCCTGTCTACATTCTCAGCAAATCTCGAACTACTACCAGGCGCCACCGCACACCCGAAGACCGCGCAATGGTGGGCAACTCAGCCCGAAGCGTGGGCTGCATGCCGAACAAATCTTGAAGCGCCCAAGGCAGCGATGGCGCGCTATGTCACATGGATCAAGACCCTCAAAGGAAGGCCGGTGTTCGTAGCCTACCCCGCCGGCTTCGACTTTCTGTTCGTCTACTGGTATCTAATCGCCTTCGCAGGTGAAAGCCCCTTCAGCCACTCAGCATTGGACATGAAGTCCTATGCGATGGCGGTTCTCAAGACTGAGTACTGCGAGAGCACGAAAAACAACATGCCGCGGAGCTGGTTCGACGATCTTCCACACACGCACGTCGCCCTAGACGATGCAATCGAGCAAGGCGCACTATTCTGCAACATGCTCAAAGCCCGCCGCGCAGACGACGCCACATAGTGCAGTGCTTGGCGATAAAGACTTTTCTGCCGCGCAAACTTCTAGCCCATAGGATTGGCAGTTCCTTAGATGCGCATACCAACCCATATCACCGCCTCAGTAGATACAGCAACTACCGGCAATAGAGTGCGCGGCCAAAATTGCCCTTCTTGAAGGCGTGACGCCGCATGATCGTGATGCTGCCGCTCCTCAGCAATGATTGAAAAAATTGCCTGCACTGCGGCCTCATCTTTTCCGCGCAACGTTTCGA
>CAZZAD010000059.1:11087-13207 GCA_964652055.1 uncultured Burkholderiaceae bacterium
TGAAGGTGGCGAAGAACGACTCGTTCGACTGCAACTGTCGTTGCAGCAATTGCCTTGCGACCAAAAATTCCTGTAAACAGACCCAGCACGAGGCCACCGAGCCCGCAAATCCAGTAACTACGGCAACGTGGCTGCTCGCGACGTTGCAGCTCAGCCCAGAAGATTGAGCGGTGCTGCTCCTCGTGGGCTTTGAACTCACAAAGTTCGGCAACCATGTCTCGCGCGGTAATTCGGGCCGCAAGGATTTGCCCCCGATAAATGTTCACGGCGCCGTTCTCGCCCGCATGATTGACCTTGAGGATGCGGCTTCCCAAGCTCACGGTCTCACGCACGCCAGACATCATCAAAAAAAGAACACCGTCGCCAAGCCCAGGAAGATGAACACCCCCATGCTGTCGGTGGTGAAGGTGAGCAACACCGACGAACCCATGGCCGGGTCGCGGCCCAAACGCTGAAGGAGTAGCGGCACAAACATGCCGACCAGGGTGCCCACCATCATGTTCAGGACCATGGCCAGGGTCATGGTCAGGCCTATGAGCCAGCCTTGATCGGTGTCGCGATAGACCCACCAGGCCAGTAGGCCCGCGAGGCCGCCCCAGACGATGCCGTTGAAGCTGGCGATGCCCAGTTCTTTGAACACCAGGCGGCGGGTGTTGCTGCCGGTGACCTGCCCCAAGGCGAGCGAGCGGATCATCAGGGTCATGGTTTGGTTGCCGCTGTTGCCGGCGATGCCCATGACGATGGTCATGAGGGTGGCCAGGGCCACGACGTGCTGGATGGTGCCTTCAAACGCGCCGATGACACGGGAGGCGAAAAAGGCTGTGCCCAAGTTGACGGCCAGCCACAACCAGCGGTTGCGCGCAGCGTTCCACACGCTGGCGAAAAGATCTTCTTCTTCGCGCAAGCCGGCGGCGGCCAGGGCGTCTTGTTCGCCTTCTTCGCGGATGACGTCCACCACTTCATCTACGGTGAGGCGGCCTACGAGGTGGCCACCGGCATCGACCACGGGGGCGGACACCAGGTCATAACGCTCGAAGGCCTGGGCGGCTTCGCCCACGTCGTCGATGGGGGCCAGGGTCATGATGTCGCGCTTCATGACGTCGGCCACGGACATTTCGGGCTCGTTGATGAGCAATTGATCGAGCGGCAGAGCGCCGCGCAGTATTTCTTCGCGGTCCACCACAAACACTTGGTCGGTGTGGTCGGGCAGCGCATCGAAGCGGCGCAGGTAACGCAACACCACTTCAAGGGTGACGTCGTCACGAATGGTGACCATCTCGAAGTCCATGCGTGCGCCCACGCTGCCTTCGGGGTAACTCATGGCGGCGCGCAGTTGGGCGCGCTCTTCAACGCTCAAGCCCTGGCGGACCTCTTCCACCACGTCGGCGGGGAGGTCTTCAGCCAGGTCGGCGATTTCATCGGCTTCGAGTTGTTCGACGGCATCGACCAGCTCTTCGCGGTCCATGGACGCAATCAGCGTCTCGCGTACGGCGTCGGAGACTTCGAGCAGGATGTCGCCATCGCGCGCGGCTTTGACCGAGTCCCACACCACGAGCCGGTCGACACGCGGCAGCGCTTCGAGGATGTAGGCGATGTCGGCTGCGTGCAGTCGATCCAATATGGCGTTCAGTTCCGACAGGTGCTGTTTGTGAACGAGCTGCTCGACCAGCGCCTTTTTCTGTTCTGCGGCACTGTGCTCGCCATGCACCCGTTCACGCTGCACCAGGGAGGCGACGCGTCGCTGCTTTTCCAGCAGCGCCTGTACACGCGCCAGTGCGCGGTGCGCCTGTTCGGGGTCGTGCGCCGGCACCTCGGAGCCCGGAGCAATCTCGGGCACCACAGGCGTGGATTCAACAGAAGTGGGCGTGACCTGAGGGTCCATGGGCATCTCGCGGCAGGGCGCGGATTGTGCTACGGAATCAGCGCGCCCGGCATGGCCTGTTCAATGGCGGCAGCGCGTCCATCCAGATAAGCACCGGTGCGCGCGCGGCCATAACGTTTGGGGCTGGGCAAGTACGTGGCCAGTCGAGCGCTTTGTTCGGCGGACAACTGCGCCGCACTCACGCCAAAGTAGTAACGCGCTGCGGCCTCGGCACCAAACACGCCTTCGCCCCATTCGG
>CAZZAD010000060.1:0-13182 GCA_964652055.1 uncultured Burkholderiaceae bacterium
CGGAAGGGAGGTTTCCCCGTACAAGCCCAGCCCCGCCCCCGCACTCCCCTTGAAGGGGAGGGAGTATCAACCCCAGGCCTACACCGAGAGTCCTGGGTAGGGATTGAGGGTGAGGGAACAACGCCACACCATCGAACAGATGTCGCAAATTACGGAAAGCTCAATAGAAGCAGCGCGCATCGTCGGTCACAATCGGCGTCACGCCAACGCACCTACGCCTTATTGCGTGAGGGCTTTCCACTAGTCGTGACTTTTTTGCAACAACGCACCCATGAGCTCATTGCTTGATTCCTGGCTTTCGATAGCAGACCGTGCATTGCGCACGCTGGGCGCTGAGGTAGCCGCACAGCGGCCGTATCCGGCGAGTGCGTCTGCGGGCGAACCGGAACCGCCCGAAGTGTCCGCCTTGACTGCAGCGCAGCGCGCGCACGCTGCAGCGCTTATGCGTGTGAACCACGCAGGCGAGGTGTGTGCCCAGGCGCTCTATGAGGCGCAGGCGGTGGGGACGCGTGACCCGCAGCTCGCTGCCGCATTTATGGCCGCGGCCGATGAAGAGCGCGACCACCTGGCCTGGACCGCGCAGCGGATCAAGGAACTGGGAGGACAACCCAGTGTGTTGGCCCCCCTGTGGTACGCGGGCTCATTGGCCATAGGCATGGCGGTATCTCGACTGGGCGATGCGGTCAGTCTTGGGTTCATGGCCGAAACCGAGAGGCAGGTGGAGCAGCATCTGCAGTCGCATCTGGCGCGGCTGCCCTCGCAAGACCAGGCCTCGCGTCAGGTGGTGCTGCAAATGCAGGCCGATGAGGCGGCGCACCGGACCACGGCCACGGCATTGGGAGGTGTCGAGATTCCCCCTCTGGGCCGTGCACTGATGCGTGGTGTGGCCAAGGTGATGACGACGGTGGCGTATCGAGTGTGATTACGGCGCCGGTGTGCCCGCAGCAGCTGGATCGCTATCAATAATTTCAAACGATGTTTCGATTTTTGCCGTGTGCGCCAGCATGGCCGTGGCCGAGCAGTATTTGTCGTGCGAGAGCTGCACGGCGCGTTCCACTGCGGCGTGAGACAACTTGCGGCCGGTGATGCGGAACCGATACTCAATGCGCGTAAATACCTTGGGGTCATCGGTGGCGCGCTCCGCCATCAGGTCCACCTCGCAACCTTGTACGTCATGGCGTCCGCGTTTGAGGATCAGCACCACGTCATAAGCCGTGCACCCGCCGGCTCCGGCCAGGATCAATTCCATCGGCCGCGGTGCCAGATTGCGGCCTCCGCCCTCGGGCGCGCCATCCATCAGCGCCAAGTGGCCGCTGCCGGTTTCGGCAAGAAAAGTCATGCCGCTGGCGGCAACCCATCGAACGGTGCATTTCATCGTGTGTGGTTTTCAGAAATTTTGTTGGGGGGCAAGCTTAGTTAACTTGGTGCGGGCCTTGTCTCTTGGTTACATCTGAACGCCGCACTCTTTCTGCGTCATCCCCGCGCAGGCGGGGATCCAGTACCGGTGACAGAGACCGCCTGGATCCCCGCCTGCGCGGGGATGACGCAGAGGGGGGCGCAGTCCAGGGCGACGACGTTCTGTTGTGTATGTCCCTTCTCTAATAGAGAAAAACTTGAGCACTCAGCGCGCCACACCCCAGCATTTCGTGCAGGAGAGCACGCCTACCAATGCGCCGTTGCTGCCTGCGCGAAGGGAAACCTGCTCGACCTTCCAGCGACGCTGCGCGGCGTTGGGTTCCAGCCATGCGGGCAGGGCCAGAATTTTTTCGGCCGAGGCGGCCTGCACGGTCAGGGTGACATCACCCGAATCCTGCGATGCGGTCAGCGTCATCAGGACCACACCCGCGGGCAAGGTGCGCTCGACGGATTGCTGCAGAAAGGCCAGGTCGTTGTTGAGCCAGCGGATCAGCGTTGAGTGGGGTGCCGGCAAATCAGGCGGCGTGTCCGCGGTGGCGCCTTGATCGGAATGGGGTTGCAACTGTGACTGCAGTTCACGGGCTTCGCGCGTGAGCATCACGACCACCACCACGCTGGCCACGAACACCACCAGAGCCCACATCGCGGCGCGGCGCAGCCCGGCGAGCGCGCGTTGCGGCTGTATGAAGTCCAGGTGCAGATGTTGCAGCGGCTTCATGCGGCCCTCGGCGTAAAGGTGGGCCCTGCAGCGGTGAGGGGGGTGGGTTGCTCGGGTTCCATGAGCCATGTCTGCACGACGCATTCATTGCCTGCTGCATAGCGCGCACGGGCCTGCTCGCGGGGCAGTGCTTCGGAAAGATCGGTAGTGATCTGTATCGCCAGGTTCAGGGTGTGGCCTTGCCCTTGCGCAGTGACGAGCGTGCCGGGTTCAGCAATGAGGGTGGCCCACGTGTCTGCATCCGATGCCGATGCACGCAGGGGCGCCAGGAAGGCGGGCTGCGCTGAGACTTGCGTGGCGCCGGCCGAGGAAGCCAACGCTTGCAACGCGTCCAGTAGTTCACGGCGTAGCGCCACGGCCAGTGCACCGATACGCGGGCTGATCAGGGCGCACTGCACGGCCCAATCCGCATCGACGGCCAGACGGTGCGGCGCCAGGGCAACGTAGTCAGCCAGGCCGCGGGCGCCCGATTCGGGGCCCATGACCGTGGCGCGCAGTTCGCTGGCGGCGATAAAAAAAGTGAACGAACGTACGGTTTTGTTGCGCGCGGCAATTTCCTGTTCGCACCAGTGCAGCGCCTGGGGCAGGGACGTCACGGCCTGACGGTGCGTTTGTGCTGTGTCGGAAAACATCAGGGCACAAAACGTGCTCGAGAAATAACAGGTGGCCTGGGGAATAGATTTAGTTAAGCGCCAGAACACGGGCCACCTCCTCGCGTGTGGTGCGTTGTTGTTCCACCAGGGCCAGGGCCTGCGCCTGCAGGCTGGCGGTGGCGATCTGGTGCAGGTGTTCCTTGAGCACGGTCAGGGGCGCGCGCTCCACGATGAGCTCGCGACAACGGTCATCGAGCAGCACGGCTTCGGCCACCACGGTGCGGCCGCTGTAGCCGGTGCTCTGGCAGTGATCACAGTGTTCGACCTCGCCGCGTCGTGCGCCGCAGTGCGGGCACAACAGCCGCACCAGGCGTTGCGACACCACACCGTTCAGGGCCGACACCAGGCTGAACAGGTCGAGCTTCATGTGGATGAAGCGCCCAATCACATCGATCACGCTGTTGGCGTGCACGGTGGTGAAGACCAGGTGTCCGGTAAGCGCCGCCTGTACGGCAATGTCGGCGGTTTCGGCATCGCGGATCTCGCCCACAAAGATGGTGTCGGGATCGTGGCGCAGCACGGAGCGCAGGCCGCGCGCAAAGGTCAGGCCCTTGCTTTCGTTGACGGGGATCTGCAGGGCGCCGGGCAGTTCGTATTCGATGGGGTCTTCGATGGTGATGACCTTGTCGCGCCCGCTGAGAATTTCCGACAACGCGGCGTAGAGCGTGGTGGTTTTGCCGCTGCCGGTGGGGCCGGTCACCAGCAGCATGCCGTGCGGCAACTGGGCCAGCGCGCGCAATGCGGCGAGCGTGGGCCCTGCAAAGCCCAGGCCGTCGAGCGTCATGACGCCGGTGCTGCTCATCAGATGGCGCTTGTCCAGTATGCGCAGCACCGCGTCTTCACCGTAGGCGTTGGGCATGATCGAGACGCGAAAGTCCACCGCGTTGCCCTCCAACGGTAACGAGAAGCGCCCGTCCTGCGGCACGCGCCGCTCGGCAATGTCGAGCTGCGCCATGACCTTCAGGCGTGAGAGCACTTCGGCTGGGGGTTCGGTGCCGGCCCAGCGGGCAAAGTCGGTCAGCACACCGTCGCGGCGGATACGCACGGCCAGCCCCGCACGTCGGGTTTCAAAGTGAATGTCGCTCGCGCCCGCGGCCCAGGCCCGGGCTACGGTGGTGTCGACGAAGTTTGTGACACTGGGCTGGCCCTCAGTCTTTACTTCACGCGGTGTTGCTTTGACCGTGTCTTGCTGTGCCAGTGCGCTGGCCACTGCCCCTGGAGCCGACAGCGCCCAGCGCACCGGTGCTTGCAGGCGTGCCGACAACCAGCCCAGCACCTGCACATCGGCCGGATTGGCCAGCACGAAGAGCGTGGTGCCCTCGTCGCTACTCAATGGCCACACACCACGCTCGCGCGCTTCGATCAGGTTGATGTGGGTCCAGTCGGGCGTGCTGCGGGTGAGCAGGTCGGGGGCGATGTAGGGCACGCCGAGGGTTTGGGCTAATTCAGTTGCTTGAGCCGATGTCATGCCAACTCTCCGTCGTCATCCCCGCGCAGGCGGGGATCCAGTGCCGGTGGCGCAGACCTGCTGGATCCCCGCCTGCGCGGGGATGACGGCAAAGTGCTGGGCGCACTAAAGGTTCGCTGCATGATCTTCATCCCACCGCCGTGGCCAAATCAAGAATCGGCATATACATCGCCACCACAATCACCCCGACCAGCAGCGCCACAAAAATCAACAACACGGGTTCGGCCAGGCGCGTGGTGCGCTCAACCAACCAGGTGAGTTCGCGCTCGTGGTGACTGGCAGCGTGTTCAAACATCTCGGACAGACGCGCTGACGCCTCACCGGCAGCAATCAGTCGTTCGGTAATCACGCTGGTGAACTGCTCCGCCTGCAGCGCCTCAGCTACGGGCTTGCCCGATTCCACACGGGCCTGCACCCGCCCCAGTGCTTCATGCCAGGGCGTGCCCTCCAGCACTTCGCGCCCCAGACGCAGCGCCTCGGGCACGGTGTAGCCGCCGGCCAGCATCATCGACAACGTGCGATACAGACGCGCCATGCAGTAGGCGCGGATGCCGCGCGCCACCACCTGGATGCGCGCAATCCACTGCACCAGTTGTGCACGGGTCTGCGGCTTGCGCCAGGCGCGGTACCCCAACCACAGCACAAGCAAAAGCGCGGCCAGGATCAGCGCAATGTGGCCCGACACCCACGAGGCCACCGCCATGAGCCAGCCACTGCCGGCGCGCGTGCCCGGTGGCAATGCGGTGTAAGCACTCTCAAAGCACGGCACCACATAAGCCAGCAGGAACAACATCACCGCCACACCAAAACTCACCACCACCGCCGGATAAATGGCCGCGCCGACCAGGCTGCGTTTGAGTTGCGCCATGGTCAGGCTGTACTCGGCGTAGCGCTGCAAACTTTCGGGCAACCGGCCGCTGGCCTCGCCCCCACGCACGCTGGCGCGAAACAGCGGTGGGAAGACTGCGCCTGCTGCTTCCAGCGCTGTGGAAAACGATTTGCCCGCACGCACGTGCTCGAGCACGCGGCGCAACGCGTCGCCGGAAGAGGCACCGCCGCGTGCGGCTTGCAAGGCTTCAAGCGCGGCCACCACACCCAGACCCGCCAGCAACAGCGCGCGCAGCTCCAGGGCGAATTCGCGCAGATCGAGATCAGCGCGGGCAGACTTTGCGGCACGTTGGGCGCGGGTGGCAATGACGGTGTGGCCTGCGGACTCAAGCGTCTGTGCTGCCGCCGCTGCGTCGGGCGCATCGACGATTTGCTCGTCAATGGCGCCGCGTTGGGCGTCTACATAGCGCACGTGGAAGGGGGTCAATGACATTGCGTGTTCCTCGTCCTAACGTTTGGAGCGACGTACGGGGAAAGAACGCACGTGACAAGAACACACGTCGCCCCGGCGCAGGCCTTGTCTTTGTTCCCTCCCCTTCAAGGGGAGGGTTAGGGTGGGGATGGGGTGCGTTATGAAGAAAAATTTTCCCGTACAACCCCATCCCCCCCCCCGCCCTCCCCTTGAAGGGGAGGGAGCAACCACCGCGCTGAACGCTGACCGAGATGTGATCAACAGACAGAACCTGCGCCGGGGCGACGACGTTCCGTGGTCGGCGTTAGCCCGGCACATAAACAAACCTCAGATCGACGTAACGCCCCGGTGCGCCACGCACTTGCACCCACGGGGGGAATTCACCCTGACGCAGCGGAACTTGTGATGAGCGGCTGTACACGCCCATCACGCCGCCATCGGGTGCAGGGATCAACCCCCAATCGTCAGTCAGTGAAATGGGATCACGCGGAATTTTGCGCAGGTGTCGGCGCACCTGCAGGTAACGCCGGTCTTCGAGCAGCGCTTCGAGCGTCGGGGGGTACGCCTTGACGGTGCCCGTGCTGCCCTCGTAGTACGCGCCTATGGCCTGAACGAAGGTGGCGCCCAGGCGCATGAGTTCCTGCTCGCGCTCGCGCTTGACCGTTTCACTCCAGTACGTCGCGAACACTGCGCTGCCCGCGGCCATCACGGCCAGCGCCAGAATCAGCGCGGCGTAGATGAAGCCGCGCTGATGTGTTCCCTCCCCTTCAAGGGGAGGCTGATATTGAGTTCCCTCCCCTTCAAGGGGAGGGTTAGGGTGGGGATGGGGTCCACCTGCACCGTCACCACGCCGCATAGTCTGTCCCCTCGCTGCTGCGGCCTGGGGCTCCACTGCGCACATCGGCCACCTTGCCACTCACACTGGTGTGGGGTGCCACCACCACCCACGAGGTGTTGCGCTTGGTGATGGGGTCAGGCGGAATGGTGCGCAGGTAGCGCGCGCTGACCAGTTCGGTGAGGTCGTTGGGATAACGCAGCCGGTCGCCATAAAACTTGTCGATGGCGTCGCGCATCTGATAAAGGTTTTGCCGCAGCGCGGCTTCTTCAGCGCGCGTGACTGCGCCAAAGTAACGTGGTGCGATGTAGCTGAGCAGCAAGCCCAGGATGGCCATCACCACCAGCAGTTCAATGAGCGTGAAGGCACGTTGCGTATTGAGCTTTCTCCAATATGCGAAACCGCTTTCCCTCACCCTCAATCCCTCTCCCGGGGGGAGAGGGAGGTTTAAAAGCCCCTCTCCCCCCGGGAGAGGGGTTGGGGTGAGGGAGCAACGCGCCGCATGCGCCGCGAAACCCCGAGCTCGCCCCCAACCTACGATTGAATTCATTGGTTTCACCGTGCTCACCACTCGCGGTACGGCACGCCGTTCAGGCCCGTGCGTTCGGACAATGAATACACGTCATACACATCCTCGCCCGCACGAGGCGCGTGTGCGGCCGAGGCATAACTGCGCAAGCCCCACGTCTGCGATGCAGGGGTACGCCCATCCGCCGCAAAGGGATCGCGCGGAATGCGTCGCAGGAAGTAAACCGTGCGTCCGGCTTTTTTGTCTGACACGCCCTCGGTCAGCACGTCCAGGCGTGCGGGGTAACCCGATTCAGGATGGGCGCTGCCCAGCCGTCCTTCATCGGCGGCGCGTTTGTAGGCGTCGAGTGCGTTGCGTAGGTCAGCGAGCGCCTGGCGCAACTCACGCTCGTGTTCGCGCTGCACCACCAACTCCATGACCGGCACCGTCACCACGGCCAGCACCGAGATCACGGCCAGGCACACCATGAGCTCGATGAGCGTGAAGCCGCGCCGCGTGGTGTGCATGCTCAACAGCCCTGCGCTTACTCGATGTTGATCTGAAGGGGAGCGGGCAGCGTGACGGTGGGCGTGCTGCCGCCCACGCCAAAGGCCGTTGCACCGGTGAGCCGCACGTGCGCGGTGCCGCTGGTTTTGGCAGTGAAGCGCATGATGACCAGGGCTTCGTCAGCCTGCACGCCCTGGGGCAGATCACTTTGCGCTGCCACCACAATGCGGCCGTCTTGCGCCCCGTTCTGAACCAGCACCTGTTTCATGAAATGCGTCTGCGCACCCCCCGCGCGGAAATAAGGGCCTTCCAGTACCTCGGACACTTCGAGCAATTGGGCGTCGTACCCCAGTTCCAGCGGGGCAGAGGTCACAGCGCCATCAGACTTCAGGCGCACGCTCACTTCAAACACCTCGCCCACGCGTGCCTGTGCCGGACCTACCAGCGAAGTTGCGACTTGGGTGGTGGCGGCTTGGGTGGGCGCATCAGGCTTGCTCTGTGAGGGTGTCGGTCCAGGCGCAACGGGTGCAGCAGCGTCCACCTTCTCTTTCTGTGGCTGCGCGTTGGACGATGCCGCCAGCGACAGCGGATTAAGCCGCAACGTGGACTCCGTACCCGACCAGAACTCGCTCATGTGTGCATCGGGCATACGCGCCGCACGAATCAGCCGGGGCGTGATGGACAAGACGATCTCGGTTTTCTGCGAATCATCGCGCTGGTTGGAAAACAGCCGGCCCAGCACCGGCAGATCACCCAGCCCTGGAATGCGGCTGGCGTTGCTGCGGTCTTCTTTGGAGATCAGGCCCGCCAGCAGTTGCGTCTCGCCGTCTTGCAATCGCAACGTGGTGTTGGCGGTGCGGGTGCCTATTTGATAGGCCAGCACGCCGCCGGTGTTGACCTCGCGCGTGAGAGAGCTGACTTCCAGCGCCACCTTGATGGCCACGCCATCGTCAAAGTAGACGTTGGGTTCAACCTCCAACTTCAGGCCCACCTCGATGTACTGCACGTTCTGACTCACAAAGCCGGTGCCCGTCGATGAAGTGACCACCGGCACGCGGTCGCCAATGAGGATGCGCGCCTTCTCGCGGTTGCGCGCGCGGATGCGCGGGTTGGCCAGCACATTGAAATCGCCCACATCACGCTTGAGGTTGATGAGCAAATCAGGCACCGCCACACCAATGCGCGAACGATTGAGGTTTTGCAGATCGCTCAGGGTGAGTTGTGTTGAACCACTTGAACTGCTGCTGCTCGCTGAACCCAGGGGCGTGAGTGCAAAACTGTCCGGGTACTTCACGCCCAGCTCTGTCAGGCGCGTGGATTTCACCTCCAGCACTTCCACTTCCAGCATCACTTCGGGCTCGGCCAGATCGTGCATGGCCACCAGGCGCTCGGCCAGGCGCACCGCTTCGGGGGAATCGCGCACCACCACCAGGTTGAGCTTCTCGTCCACAAACACATCGCGCAGCTTGAGCATGGTGCGCAGCAGGCTGCCAGTTTGCTTGGCATCGGCATTGACCAGATAAAACCCGCGGATGAGCAGGTCCTGGTATTCCTTGATCTTCTCGGCCGTGTTGGGGTAGATCAGCACCGTGGTGGGGCTGAGCACGCGCATCAGCAACTGGTTGGAACCGGTGAGCACATTAAGCGCGCCTTCCAGCGACGACTGCTTCAGAAAAATGGTGGCGTTCAAGTCCTGACGCACATCGCGGTCCACGATGAAGTTCACGCCGGTGGACTGACTGAGCGCATCAAAAATCATGCGCACGTTGGCATCGCGAAACTCCAGCGTCACCGGCCGTGTATCGGCCAGGCGCATCTGGGTGGGGTCTTCGTCACGGCGCAGGCGCAGATCCACATCACGCTGCAGAGCCACCAGATTCACATCACGCGGATTGATCTTGAGCGCCGCCTCAATGACCGACTGCGCCTGCCGCAGCTTGCCCGCGGTAACCAGCTCACGCGCCTGCGCTTCGGCGGCACGCACGCGTGCTTCACGCTCCATATCGTCGATCAGGGTTTGCGCGCGGGCATTGCCCGGTTCGATTTTGAGCATGCGCTGCGCGGCCTTACGCGCGCGCTCCGTGTGCCCCGCACTGCGGTCGGCCGCCGCAGCGCCCAGCAAGCGAGACTCGGCCTCATCACGCAGCCGCAGCCGCGCGCGGCGCAGGCCCGCTTCATCGTCATAACGCTGCACCCCCTGCTCCAGAGTACGAATCGCCTCTTCGTACTTGCCCTGATCGGCCAGGCTGCGCGCTTCGCGCTCAATGCGCTGCACCGCGCAGCCGGTGAGCGTGAGTACGGTGAGCAATGCGCTCAGGCCCAAGTGAGTGGTGGTAGTTTTTTTCATGATGGTCAGGCCCAGTCCCTCTGCCTGTGTGAGCGATGGATGCGGTGGCCCTTGCGGATCCGTACGCTGAAATGGGTGTGTCGATGCCTATTCAAGTTCGATATTCCGGCCTGCGCCCTGTCGCTTGATCACCCTCTGTGTTCATCGAGAGGTGCGCGGTTTACTCCCTCCCCTTCAAGGGGAGGGCGGGGGTGGGGATGGGGTTGTACGGGAAAACCTTCCTTCGTAACGTGCCCCATCCCCACCCTAACCCTCCCCTTGAAGGGGAGGGGACTCAATATATCGAGGCACCGCCACTAACGCAGCAACAACGACTGCCGTTCGTCGAGTGGCAGATAGGTAAACCGGATCGCCCCCGCCTCCAGCGCATCCACCCGGTACTGCCCAAGCAACGTATCGCCCACCTTGACTCGCCACACCCGGTTGCCCTGCGCCAGGAACACCGCATCCTTTTGCTCCTGATCTTTTTCAGACACCCGGCCCAAGAACTTGAAGGGCAGGGGGGGCGCGCTGGGTGCGGGCGCCACCACCACGGGGGCCACCACAGGTGCCACCACCGGTGCGGGCCGCACTGCCGCCACAACCGCCGGCGCCGCAAAGGGATCGGCCGCGCCCATGCTGATCGGGGCCCTCTTCATGGGTAGTGCATTGAACGCACCATCGGGCAGCGCGGCGGCTGGCTGATGCACAAACACCCACTGCAACTGCATCTCGACCCTGGCTTTGGCGGGCTCATCACGCCGTGCGTCCAGTGACACCAGGGCCAGACTTGGGTAGGCGTTGAGCAGCTCGGCCACCATGCGCCGCACCTGCGCATAAGTGCCGCTGACGCCCATGGCAACGTCTTGTCGGCCCAGCGAAGCGCCAGGGTCCGCATTGACCGGCCGCACCACCAACCCTCCCGCGGCCCACTGAACCCCCGCGCGCTCGCGCGCCCGGTTCATGTCCAGCAGCACCTGATCGATGAGCACACGGGGCGGCAAATTCCCCGCCTGGGGCGCTGCCGACAGGGCGCGGAGATCTGCGCCACGCGCAACCTCTTGCGCACCTTTGAACGTCGCCACCTCATCGCGTAGCGGCAACACGCTCCACCACCAAAGCCCTCCCGCCCCTGCAAAACCCACCAGCGCCAGCGCCCATGCCGCCACCACGATCTGCCGCAATGAGGCGCGACTGGACAGATGCAGCGTTGCCTGGGTCCAGACGGCCGACAGCGTGGCGGAGCGTTGAGCGGTGAGCGGCGCGGTAGTAGACATCAAAGGGAATTCGAAGGGCAGGCAGAAGAAGGCGGCTAGTTTATGGGGGGATGTGTCAGTGCAAGACCTGGTGCCGGTTACTTTCTTTTCTGTTCCTTATCCAGGTTACTTCTTCTCCTTTGGCCGCCATCTTTTTGCCAAGAGTTCCGCTTGAGCCTGAGAGTCCTTTGGCATGCGCTGACGCATTCTGAGAATGTGGCCAGGAGAGTCATCTAGTACCCATTTACACGTGGGCTCCGCGGCGCATCCACGCGCAGATGTTTGGGACACCAGGAGCCATTTCAGGCCCTCTATGTCGTCAGAAAAATACTGATTTGCATAAAGGCTACCCAGATTGTATTGGGATGACATGTATCCGCGATCGGCTGCGCGTTGGTAGTAACCAAGGGCTTTGCCTAAATCTTTGTCCAACCCTGCTTTTCCATTCGGGCCGTATTCATACCCAACGCCCGCATTGTGACAGCCAGTAGCGTTACCCAGGTCGCAAGCGCGAATAAACCACTGGCCTGCTATTCCATATTTTTCTATGGAAGCCGCTTCTCCACTGATCATAAGCCCAAGTTTTAATGCGGCTTGAGCATCCCCCTGAAGGGCGCCGCGGTGGTAAAGATCGGCTGCAGCATTACTTTGACCGGCCCGATATGCAGCATCACCCGGGGTAGAGCTGCAGGCGGCAATGAGTGATGCCATTGAAGCAATTAATAAAAGCTGATTGATATACACAATGCGCCTCAGAATCGTCGTTTGCATTTGGTTTATTTGATCTGTTTAGTTTCAAAAAATTGCCATACTGTCGTAAATCGCTTTCCCGTCTCGGCTCTTTCTTTGAGTGGTAATTCTTATAGGGCTTGGAGCCGAATTCAGCGCCTCACCAACAAAGCCGCCATACGTAATGCCTGCAGCCACCGGCATTCCCGGAATATTAAAGATGTCACGCAGAGCGCCTGTTCCCATGGAAACTTGGAATACATCGTGTAGTCCAGACACTGCATTGAGCCCAGGTATTTGATTGGCTGCCCTCGATACGTAGCCACCTTCACAGAATAGACATTGGGGGTCCAGAGGCTTGCCTTGGGTGCCGATGTTATTTGCGCCTTTAATGGGTAGCTCAAGTTCATCTTTTTTGGTGGCACTGTTTCCAGGGCTTCCGTCAAGTTCATATCCAACGCTACTTTTGTACAAGTTTGGTAATGATCTAAGTAGATGTGCATAGGCGGCGGTCGTGGCCCCGCTTTCAAATTTCCCGCCGCCGATTACAGAGGCAGTGCCTCCAGCCACCGCAGCTGCTACGCCTCGGACAAGAGAGTCTTGGATTTCTGTGCCGCTTATTCCGTCTACTTTGCTCCCTGCATATTTCCCAAACGTCGCTGAGGCTGCGCCTCGCCCACATTTGCCACCACCGGCGACCGCGCTCACGCACCCCGCACCGGCCGTCGCGGCGTAGTTCGACATTGAGCCTACAGCGCCGATTTGACTGGCGACTCCAAATAACGCCCCACCCAATGCCCCCTGCATGGCTCCTTTCAAAGTCCCCGTCATCACTGCGCCCGAAAGAAATCCAGCTACGGCGCCATTGGCAATGGCTGCCATCACGGCGCTCCCTCCAAACGCGGCGCTACTAAAGAACGCCGTACCGGCCTGTGGCCCCAAATACACGGTGATCGCAATCGCCACCGCAATCCTGATCGCCTTCCTCCAACTGAAATACCCACTCGGATCCGTAAACGCCAGCGGATTGTTTAGGACATACGCATACCGGTTGTAACTCTGCAAATTCTCCGGACTTTGTATGAACGGATCCGCACTCATGAACCGCCCGATGAGCGGGTCATAGATGCGCCCGTTCATATGGATCACCCCCACCTCATCCAGATGCTCATGCTGGGTGTAACCGCGGTCCGTGTTCGGGCTGGTCAGCGCATCGAGCTTGTCCGCGGTGCCGTTGACGTTTCTGCGTTTACCCCACGGGTCATAAGCCAGGCGCTCCACCAGCGCGCCCGATTCATTACTGATGACCGCGAGGCTCCCCAGATGATCGTGGTGCCAGTAATTGAGCGCCGTGGCCGGCTTGCTGCCCAGCGTGCCCGTGCGCTGGACGTACAGCGCAAAGGTCATGCCCCCGGCGTTCAGGAAATGCCGGTGCTCCGTCAGACCGTTGGTGCGGATCTCCTTCT
>CAZZAD010000061.1:0-13043 GCA_964652055.1 uncultured Burkholderiaceae bacterium
AGACAAGACCACCAAGGTCACGCCGCGCAATCTGGACAAATACCTGGGCGTGCGCCGTTACACCTTTGGGGTGGCCGAGAAAAAAGCGCAGGTCGGTCAGGTGACCGGTTTGGCCTGGACTGAAGTCGGTGGTGAGTTGCTCACCATTGAGGCCACCGCCGTTCCTGGCAAGGGCAAGATCATTCGCACCGGCTCTCTGGGTGATGTGATGAAAGAATCGGTAGAGGCTGCGCGTACGGTGGTACGCAGCTGCTCCAAGCGACTGGGCATTTCAGATGAAACGTTCGAGAAGCTCGACATTCACGTGCACCTGCCCGAAGGCGCTACGCCCAAAGATGGACCCAGTGCGGGCATTGCCATGACCACAGCGTTTGTTTCAGCGCTGACGGGTATTCCCGTGCGCCCGGATGTGGCCATGACTGGGGAAATCACATTGCGTGGCGAGGTGTTGGCCATCGGTGGGCTGAAGGAAAAGCTGCTGGCAGCGCATCGCGGTGATATCAAAGTCGTTCTCATTCCCGAAGAAAACGTCAAAGACCTGGCAGAAATTCCGGACAACGTAAAAAACCGTCTGGAAATCGTTCCTGTGAAGTGGATCGACAAAGTGTTGGAGATCGCTCTGGAGCGGCAGCCCACACCGCTGACTGATGAGGTGGTGGCTGCTGCAGTTGCTGCCAAAACCCCAGCGGTGGCCCCTGCATCAGCGGCGGATGTCATAAAACACTGACGACACACAAACGTAAGGGCGCGATGTCTGTGCGTGATGACTTGACACTGCCATACCCACGCGTTGGAATTGCGCCCTTTTCCATTTGACTGACTGACTGAACGGCGGCGGTGCAGTTTTTGAATGCGCCACTGCGATTGCTGACCTACGAAAGAGGGGATTTTGGTGAACAAGACAGAGCTGATTGATCACATTGCCCGCCAGGCGGATATCTCAAAAGCAGCGGCAGGTCGTGCGCTCGATGCGGTGATCTCGGGGATTCGCACTTCGCTCAAGAAGGGAACTTCGGTCACGCTGGTGGGATTCGGAACGTTTGCCGTGAGCAAGCGCGCTGCGCGTACGGGAAGAAATCCGCGTACCGGAGCGGCCATCAAAATCAAGGCAGCGCGTGTTCCAAAGTTCCGGCCTGGCAAGGGACTCAAGGATTCGCTAAACTAGCGCCTGCGTTTGTTGGCACGTCGCGCAAAAAGTTGAGTTTCAGTTGCTTTTTGCTCTGCGGGTGCTTAGCTCAGTTGGTAGAGCGGCGCCCTTACAAGGCGTAGGTCGGGAGTTCGAGCCTCTCAGCACCCACCACTTTATTCCTGGATGTTCGCAGGGGTCTGCGCCGGGATGCAGTGTTGACAGCCAACGCAATGAATGATGTTTAGTGATGTTTTAAGACTGGAGTGGTAGTTCAGTTGGTTAGAATACCGGCCTGTCACGCCGGGGGTCGCGGGTTCGAGTCCCGTCCACTCCGCCAACCGATAGGAATCAAAGGCGAACCCTGGTTCGCCTTTTTTCTTTTGTAGAACCTCCCTTTTTCAAAGTGGCCTCCCATGCTGGAAATCATTCGTACGCATCGACGCTGGATGCTGTTTTTTGTGCTGGTCCTGATCCTGCCGTCCTTCGTGTTTTTTGGCATTCAGGGCTACAACCAGCTCATGGAAGGCGACCGGGCCATTGCGAGCGTGGCGGGCACCGTCATCACGCAACCCGAGGTTGATGAAGCGCAACGTCGTTTTGTCGAGCAGCTGCGGCGTCAGTTTGGCGAGTCGCTCGACCCCAGCGTGATTGATACACCGCAGGCGCGTGCCGCCGTGGTGGAACGCCTGATGAGCGAAAAGGCGCTGCTCGCTGAGGCCAAACGCTCCCATGTGGTGTATTCCGATTCGCAGCTCGCAGACTTCTACGGCTCGACGCCCGATTTTCTTGATGACGGCAAATTCAGCCCAGAGAAAAAGGCCCAGATTGCCGAAGCATTGCGCTTGACGGGTGTGGGCCTCGACCAGCTGGTGCGGCGCGAACAGTCATCGCTGCTGCTTCGTTCGGGTGTGAGCGAAACAGGCTTTGTGCCCACCTCCGTGCGTGATCGACTGCTGATCCTCACCGAAGAAGAGCGCGAAGTACGCGCGCTCCACTTCAAGGCTCAGGATTACCTCAAGCAGGTCGCGATTGCGGACGACGCCATCAAGGCGCATTACGACACCAATACAAAACAATATGAATCGCCTGAAACATTGGTGGCCGAATATGTCGTCTTGTCGCTCGATGCCTTGGCCGCGCAGATCAGCGTGGATGAAGCCGAGCTGCGTAAACAGCATGAGGCGGCATTTGGCGACAAGCTGAAGAAACGTGATGAGATTCGCACCAAGGCCAACGCGCTCCTGACTGAACTGCGCAAAACCCCCTCACGTTTTGCTGAACTGGCCAAGCAACACTCGGAAGATCCGGGCTCGGCCGCGCAAGGTGGGTTGTTGCCTGCCTTTGGCCGCGGCGAAATGGTCAAGCCGTTTGAGCAAGCCGCTTTTTCTTTGCGCAAAGGTGAGTTGAGTCAGAAGCTGGTGGAGACCGAGTTTGGCTTTCACATCATTCAACTGGAAGACATCCAGAAGGCAGATCAAGGCTCGGGCGAGCGACGTGTGGCCCGCCACATCCTGCTCAGCGCTCCGGAGGCCAAGCGCTTTGAAGACGCACGTGCAGAGCTGGAAAAAGCAGCCCGACTACAGCAGGCCCAGAAGCGGTTTGCTGAGGCTTCAGAAGCGTTTAGCAACACCGTATACGAGCAGTCCGACAGCCTGCAGCCCGTGGCAGAAAAGCTGAAACTGAACGTGCAGCGTGCCGAAGGCGTCGTGCGTGACGGCGCGGTTCAGGTGCTTCCGCCCAAAGTGGTCAATGCCTTGTTTGCCGACGATGCCCTCAAGGCCAAACACAACACCCAGGCCATCGAGGTTGCGCCGGGCCAATCGATCGCCGCCCGGGTGGTGAGCCATCAGCCCGCAGCCGTATTGCCACTCGATGCAGTGCGTGGTCAGATCAAAGCCAAGCTCGAACGTGAAGAAGCGACGCGCCTTGCCAAAGAAGCGGCCGAAAAAGCCTTGGCACAACTACGCGCCACGCCCAGTGATGTGGGTTTCTCACCGGCGCACAAGGTCTCACGCATGAAGCCCGAGAGCATTTCAGCCGACGCCATCAAAGTCGTCATGGCGCCTTTGGCCGCAACCCTGCCGACCTATGTCATGGCCAAATCAGATGGCGACGCTTATGCCATTTATGCCGTGCTGAGCAGCGTGAGCCCCCAGGCGCCGGACCCCAAGCGTGTGCAGTCCACCGCGCGCGGCCTTGCCCAGCAAGCGGGTGCCGCCGACGATGTGGCCTACGTGGCCTCATTGCGTACCCTGCATAAGGCCAAGGTGCTCAAGGTGGAGTACAAAAAAACTACGACGTCGCTTGGCGCGACGCCGTAGTTTCAAATCTTGGCGTGATTCACCACGACTTGCTGCGCCAGTGCGCCGAACGTTTTGTCGCTTCCGCTGGCAAGGCTTAGCGTGCCAGCCTGTGCCGACTGCGTGAAGTTGTTACGTACCGAACGCTCATATGCCGGGTCGTAGTGCTGGACGAGCAGTTGCTCCACCAGCTCCTCCCAGCGACCGGCGTGGATGGAGCCGATCCATTCTTCAATGCGCTGACGGCCATGCAGAGCAATCAAACATTCAAGCTGAGTGATGAGCGCCGCGGGGTCTTGCTCGTAATGCGCGTAGTCGTCGCGCAGCAGGCGCACGCGTTCTTGCAGGGGTAGCTCCAGGCGAAAACACGGTGCGCTGCGCATCGTGGTGATGAGCGCATCAGGTAGGCGTACTTCGCCCACCTTTTTGCTTTCAGCCTCTACAAACACCGGGCGTTGCGGGTCCAGGCTGCGCAACGCAGACCACAGGTGAGACTCAAACATTTTTTGTGAAGGTTGTGGCGCGTGCGGCAAACCGCCCAGCACCGAGCCGCGATGGCAGGCCAGGGCTTCCAGGTCGAGGGCCTGACCGCCTGCGGCGGCGATATGCCCCAGTAGTCGACTTTTGCCGCTGCCGGTGCTGCCGGTAATCACGCGCCATTGGAATGCTTGCGGTAGCACTTCCAGATCAGCAATGACTTGTCGTCGATACGCGCGGTAGCCGCCTTCCAGCTGGCGTGCGCGCCAGCCCACTTTGCCCAGCACATGCGTCATGGCGCCGCTGCGCTGACCGCCGCGCCAGCAATAAATCAACGGTTGCCACTCGCGCGGCTTGTCGCTGAACAGGCGCTCGATATGGTCGGCAATGTTGCGAGCCACCAGCACCGCACCGCGGCGCTTGGCCGCAAAGGCGCTGTCCTGTTTGTGCAGAGTGCCGATCACGATGCGCTGCTCATCGTCAAGCACGGGGGCGTTGATCGCGCCGGGGATATGGTCGTGCGCAAACTCTGAGGGGCTGCGCACATCAATCACGGTGCCGAAAGTTTCCAGCGACTGCAGCGCTTCGGTGCAACTCAGCACGTTGCGATCATCACGGGGTGGTGCCGCTGAATTCAAGATGCACGCTCGCGCAGCAGGGGCTGCAGTTGTGGCCACACGGTGTCCAACATCAACGGTTGGGCGCCTTCGGTGGGATGGATGTGGTCGGCCTGGAACAGCTCGGCACTTTCCGCAAAGCCGTCGAGCAGGAACGGCACATGGGCCACCTTCTCATCGCGCGCGATTTGCCCAAAGGCCGCGAAGAATTGTTCGGCATAGGCGCGGCCGTAGTTCGGTGGCAGGCGCATGCCCACCAGGAGCACCTGCGCCTTGGTGGCGCGACATGCTTTGATGATTGCGCGCAGATTGGCGCGCATGGCCGCAATGGGCAGGCCGCGCAGTCCGTCGTTGGCGCCAAGTTCGATCACCACTACCGCAGGGCGATGCGCTTTGAGTAAATCAGGCACACGGGTCAGGCCGCCGCTCGTGGTCTCACCGCTGATGCTGGCGTTGACAACGCGGTATCGTGCGCCGCTTTGCTCTATGCGGTCAGCAAGCAGCTTGACCCAGCCGCTATTGCGACGCAGCCCGTATTCAGCGGACAGGCTGTCTCCCAGGACAAGAACCACCGGTAGTTCATTGGCGTGCACTGCACGGGTCAAGGCGGTCAGTGCGCCTAAAGTGATAAGAAGCGTTCGGCGTTTCACGTTGAGATCAAAATTTAAAGATGAATTCAATTGCGGTTGAAACAATAGGACTCACCCGTGTGGTCAGTGATGCTACGGGGCAAGCGACGGGCGAGCTGGTCATTCTCGACGATATCAACCTGCGCATCGAGGCGGGGCAAACGGTGGCCATTGTGGGGGCTTCGGGTTCGGGCAAGTCCACCTTGCTGGGTCTGCTGGCCGGGTTGGATGTGCCCACGCGTGGAACGGTGCGCGTGTTTGGCGATGATCTGTTTGCACATGATGAAGACGGTCGCGCACGCGTGCGTGCTGAAAAAATCGGCTTTGTGTTTCAGTCATTTCAGTTGTTGCCCCATCTGACGGCGCTGGAAAACGTGTTGCTGCCTCTGGAGCTTGCCGGGCGCACGCCTGGTGGCGCCGATCCGCTGGAGTTGGCGCGCACGCTGCTCGATCGTGTGGGGCTGGCCGAGCGCCTCTCGCATTACCCCAAAACCCTGTCCGGCGGAGAGCAGCAGCGCGTGGCGTTGGCGCGCGCGTTTGTGGCACGCCCCCCCTTGTTGTTGGCCGACGAGCCCACCGGCAGTCTGGATGCACGCACGGGTGCGGCCGTGGTGGACCTGATGTTTGCCCTTAATGCGGAATACGGTTCAACCCTGGTGTTGGTGACCCATGAGGCGGGACTGGCTGCGCGTTGTGATCGACGCATTGAGATTGAGGCGGGAAGGTTGCGTTGAAGTGAGGTTGCTTGTTGGGGTGAGCGCAGCGGATCCCAACACCTTTCACTGGCGCAACCGAACCCACTCCCGCGCGGCCAACGCCGCAATATCGCCCGCCACCAGACCCACATCCGCACCATGGGCCTGTGCTGCTGCGCCATGCAGCCACGTGGCTGCAAGTGCGGACTCAATGGGTGAAAACCCTTGCGCAGCCAATGCCGCGATCATTCCGGCCAGCACATCCCCCGTGCCTGCTGTGGCCAGCGCCGGGCCGCCGGTGGTGTTGATCCAATAGCGCTCATCAGCAGCAATGACGGAGCCTGCACCTTTGAGTACCACCACGCTTTGGGTCTGCGCGGCCAGTTGCAGTGCGGCGCGGATTCTGTCGGCCTGTACCTCTGAGGCGGAACACTGCAACAGGCGCGCGGCTTCAAGAGGGTGGGGCGTGAGCACGGCGCCGCATTTGAACGCTCGGGGCTGGCCCATGAGCGCCAGCGCATCGGCATCAATGACCTGCAGGGCCTGGTGTGTGCAGGCTTGTGTGAAGGCACGTCGGGCGCGTTCGTCCTGACCCAGGCCGCAACCAATCACAAGGGCGTGGACCGGAGCGACCTCGCTGAGTGCGCGAAACATCAACTCGGGTTGCTGCGGATCCACTCGCATCTCGGGTGCACCAATGGCATCCACGTACACGCGTCCCGCACCCAGCCGCAGCGCAGCCCGCGCGGCCAGCAGGGCTGCACCCACCATGCCCGTGTTGCCCCCCACCACCGCCACGGTGCCAAAGGTTCCTTTGTGCGTGTCGCGTTGGCGTGGTTGGCACACCGCAGGAAACTGGCTGGGTTCGTTGAGCCAACCCGCCGGTTGCACCAGCGTGGTCACGTTGACGCCCAAAGGTTCAATCAGGATTTCACCGCAGGCATCGGTGGCCGCACCGGTGTAGAGGCCGGGCTTGGCAGCAATAAAGGTCAGCGTGGTGCGCGCGCGCAGGCCTGGCACATCCCCCACCCACGCGCCGCGTTCAACATCTAAGCCGCTGGGGCAATCGAGCGCCAGCACATGAGCCGATGACGCATTAATGGCTTGAGTCACCTGCAGAAAAACATCTGTCAGTGCACGGCTCAGGCCCACGCCAAACAGGGCGTCAATGATGAGTGTGTAGTCCTCAAGGCAAGGTAGTTCCGTCAGCACCGGATGCGCCGCTGACCACTGCGCGCGCACCTGCTGCGCGTCGGGCGTGATGCTGGCGGCCAGCGCCACCACGGTAGGCGCGTAGCCCGCTGCAGCCAAGGCGTTGGCGCAGGCGAATCCGTCGCCCCCGTTATTGCCCGGTCCACACACGATGAGCACGCGTGTTTTTCGGTCCGGCCATCGCGCCACCACCCACGCCGCCGCCGCCGCGCCTGCGCGCGCCATGAGCACGCCTGCCCCCAGTTGCGCTTGCATCTGGCTCTCAATGGCGCGTAACTGGACTACATCGATTAGGGGAGTGCTCATGCGTGGGCGCTCAATAAGTTGGGTTTTATCCGGGTTGTTGGCATTTTGGCGGACTAGGTTCGATGTACAACAACGACTTCGACAGGTCAGCGCTTATGCAAAAACCACGTTGGCAATTCTGGATTGATCGGGGCGGCACGTTCACCGACATTGTCGCGCGCAGCCCCGAGGGTGCATTGCTGACGCACAAGCTGTTGTCCGAAGACCCGCAACGCTACAGCGATTCAGCCGTGGCGGGCATACGTCATTTGTTGGGCCTGACGGCCGAGCAGCCCATTCCTGCTTCTGCCATCGAGTGCGTGAAGATGGGCACCACGGTGGCCACCAATGCCTTGCTCGAGCGCAAGGGCGAGCCCACGGCGCTGGTCGTCACGCGTGGCTTTGCAGATGCCTTGCGCATTGCATATCAAAACCGACCGCGAATTTTTGACCGGCACATCGTGTTGCCTGAGCCGCTGTACGCCGCCGTCATCGAAGCCGATGAGCGTATGGATGCTGCCGGTGTGGTGGTGACGCCGTTGAGTGAAGCTGATTTGCGCGTGCAACTGGAGCGTGCCTTTGATGATGGCCTGCGCGCTTGCGCCATTGTCTTTATGCACGGCTACCGCGCACCCGCGCATGAGCAGCGTGCGGCCGCGCTGGCGCGTGAGGTGGGTTTCACACAGGTGTCGGTCTCGCACGAGGTGAGCCCGCTCATCAAGTTGGTATCGCGGGGCGACACCACCGTGGTGGATGCGTATCTGTCGCCCGTGTTGCGGCGCTATGTCCATCAGGTGGCCGATGCATTGCCGGGTGTGCCGCTGCTCTTCATGCAAAGCAGTGGCGGGCTGACGGATGCGCATCAGTTTCAGGGCAAAGACGCGGTGCTCTCCGGGCCTGCGGGCGGCGTGGTGGGCATGGCGCGCGTGAGCGCCCTGGCGGGTTTTGATCGTGTGATTGGGTTTGACATGGGCGGCACCTCCACCGATGTGTCGCACTTTGCCGGCGAGTTTGAGCGCGAGTTCGAGACCGCCGTGGCCGGTGTGCGCATGCGTGCACCCATCATGAGCATCCACACCGTGGCCGCAGGTGGCGGCTCCATCCTTCACTTTGATGGCGCGCGCATGCGGGTGGGGCCGGATTCGGCGGGTGCGCATCCGGGACCGGCGTGTTACCGACGTGGCGGGCCGTTGACCGTGACCGATGCCAATGTGATGTTGGGCCGCGTGCAAGCCGCGTATTTCCCGCAAGTGTTTGGTCCCCAAGGCAATGAAGCGCTGGATCGTGACCGGGTCGAGCAGGCATTCGCGGCGCTGGCCGAAGACATTTTTCAAGCCACAGGCCAGCGCAAGACCAGCGCGCAGATTGCACAAGGCTTTGTACAGATTGCCGTGGGCAACATGGCCGAAGCCATCAAACGCATTTCTGTGCAGCGCGGCCACGACATCACGCAATACGCATTGACCGTGTTTGGCGGCGCCGGTGGGCAGCACGCCTGTGCGGTGGCCGATCAATTGGCCATGACCACCCTCTTTGTGCACCCGCTCGCCGGTGTGTTGTCGGCTTACGGCATGGGCCTTGCGGACCAGACCTCCATCCGGCAGCGGCATGTGGAGGCCACGCTTGATGAGGCGCTGATGTCACAACTGTCCGCGTTCATTGATGAGGCCGCACGCCAGGCGCAGGCGGATCTCGTGGGGCAGGGTGTGGCTGTGGCACGCATCCGCATCGAGCGGCGTGTGCACCTGAAGTACCGGGGGACCGATGTCACGCAATCGGTGCCCTTGGGTTCACTGCCGCAAATGCGCGCGGCGTTTGAAGCGGCCTATACGCGGCGCTTTTCATTTCTGATGCAGGGACATCCGTTGGTGGTGGAGAGCGTGTCGGCCGAGGCGATTGGGCGTGGTGAGTCGATGACTCAGAGTGTGCCCAGTGGCAACACCGCATTCCCTCACCCCAACCCCTACCCAGGAACCTCGGGTAAGGCATTGATTTGTAACATCCCCCATTCTTGTGGAAAAAGGGGAGAAACAACCCAACGCCCAAAGGTTCCGGGGCGCAAGCCGACAGCGCATCACGCTGTATCTGACTCTCCCGGAGGGAGAGGGGCTTTTAAGCTTCCCTCTCCCTCCGGGAGAGGGACCGAGGGTGAGGGAAAGGTGTTGCTTCTTCGGTACCCTGTTGCGGTAGCACAACCTGCCACCCGCGTACAAGCCTGGTTCGACGACGGCGATCAAAGCGCCTGGTGCGACACCCCGCTTTATGTGCGCAGCGCGCTGCACGCGGGCGATGTCATCGATGGCCCCGCCATCATCTCCGACGCCAACGCCACCACGGTGGTGGACCCCGGCTGGCGCGCGCAAGTCAAAGCGTTTGATGCCCTGGTGCTCACCCGCGTCACACCGCGGACCGCGCGCAAGGCTGTGGGTACGCAGGTTGATCCGGTGATGCTGGAAGTCTTCAACAACCTGTTCATGTCGATTGCTGAACAAATGGGCCTGCGCCTGCAAAACACCGCGCACTCGGTCAACATCAAAGAGCGACTTGATTTTTCTTGTGCCTTGTTTGATGGGGCAGGGGCCCTGGTGGCCAATGCGCCGCACATGCCGGTGCATCTGGGTTCGATGAGCGAATCCATACGCACGGTGATGCAGGCCAACGCGGGGTGCATGCGCCCAGGGGATGCGTACGTCATCAATGATCCCTATCACGGCGGCACGCATCTACCCGACATCACCGTGGTCACGCCTGTGTTTGACCGCGCGGGCCGCGAAATATTGTTTTATGTCGCCTCGCGCGGCCATCACGCCGACATCGGTGGCATCACGCCCGGTTCCATGCCTTCGAACTCAAGCTCGCTCGATCAGGAAGGTGTGCTCTTCACCAACTTTGCGCTTGTGGCCGGGCAGGGCGTGGATGCGCAGGGTCAGGTGCTGCCCGGTGTGCTGCGTGAGGCCGAGTGTCTGGAAATTCTTCGTGGCGGCCCCTATCCGGCGCGCAACCCGCAGCAGAACCTGGCCGACATGAAGGCGCAGATCGCCGCCAACGAAAAAGGCCGCGAAGAATTGCTGCGCATGGTGGACGAATTTGGGTTGGACCGGGTGCAGGCCTATATGCGCCACGTGCAGGACAACGCGGAAGAAGCGGTGCGGCGCGTAATCGGTGTGTTGCATGACGGTGCGTTTGCACTGGAACTCGATAACGGTGCACTCATCCAGGTCCGCATCACGGTCGATCAAGCGCAGCGCAGTGCGGTCATTGATTTTGCAGGCACCTCGGCGCAGCTCGCCAACAATTTCAACGCGCCCTCGTCGATCTGCGTGGCCGCGGTGTTGTACGTATTTCGCACGTTGGTCGATGACGACATTCCTCTCAACGCAGGTTGCCTCAAACCGCTCACGATAAAAATTCCCGCGGACTCCATGTTGAGCCCGCGCTACCCCGCCGCGGTGGTGGCTGGCAACGTGGAAACCTCCATGTGCATTACCGACGCGCTGTTCGCTGCGTTGGGTGTGCTGGCCTCCTCGCAAGGCACCATGAACAACTTCACGTTTGGCAACGCGCGCCATCAGTATTACGAAACCATCAGCGGTGGCTCGGGCGCAGGCCTGGAACAACTTGGGGACAGCGCCATGCAGAGTGGTTTTTGCGGCACCGATGTGGTGCAAACGCACATGACCAACTCGCGCCTGACGGACCCTGAAGTACTGGAACTGCGCTTCCCCGTGCGGCTGGAAAGTTATGCCCTACGCGCGGGCTCGGGAGGCAGGGGACAGTGGTCGGGTGGCAATGGTGGCACTCGTCGCATTCGCTTCCTTGAAACCATGACGGCCTCCATCCTGGCCAACAACCGTACGCATGCTCC
The DNA here is from genome assembly GCA_964652055.1 of uncultured Burkholderiaceae bacterium. Taxonomy (GTDB): domain Bacteria; phylum Pseudomonadota; class Gammaproteobacteria; order Burkholderiales; family Burkholderiaceae_F; genus CAZZAD01. The sequence continues at coordinate 11,210 of CAZZAD010000061.1, forward strand.
GTTTGGATTGGCCGGAGGCGGAGCGGGGGCAGCGGGGCGCAACTGGGTTGAGCGTGTGGATGGCACCCGCGTTGAGCTCGGACATAAGGGTGAGGTCACGATGCAACCGGGCGACGTATTTGTCATTCAGACACCCGGGGGCGGTGGTTTTGGCAACCCGTAAGCGCAAAAAGCCGCGAAATCGATAGCGCAGACACATCATTTCCGGGCATTGAGTCAGCGCCACGTTTCGATAATGACCCCTGTGCGTTGTTGAAATCGACTTCGAGTGCCCATGACCAAGAGCTGCTGATGAACGCCAACGAAACGATCGTGCTGGGAAATTCTGGTGTGCTGGGCACGCTGTCCATGTGTTACGCGCCACTGATCGACAAGAACCGTAAAGCCGTCGGCACGCGCCTGACCATGTTGTCAGTCAATGCGGGCGAACGTTTGCCGGTGGGGCAGGTGCTATCTGCGCTCAATGAGGTCTGGCCCGACAACAAGGGGCTGGTGCTGGTGGCGCCACTGGATGCCAATTTCGATGAGTCGGCCTTGTCGTGGCAGCAACCCAAGAACGGCATCCTGGAAATTCCCTCGATCACTTTGCGCAACCCCGAGGCGCAGACCGTGGTGCAAAGACTTTTTCGCGACGGCAAACGTCTGGCTTTGCGTGGCCGGTCAGAAACACCGCTGCCTCCCGCGTTGTTGTCCTGCTTTGAGTGCGCGCTGGTGCATACCGCAGAGGATCGTCGTCACGACCCTGATGGTCGGTTGGTTCAGTCGCATGCAGGCGTCTCACGCCGGATTCCCTTCATCATCACCGGTGTCCAGTCTGTGGCAGAAATTGATGCTGCGTTCGAGCGCGGCGCCCAGTCGAGCGTGGGTTGGCCTCTGGACGATGCGCAGACCCAGCAGGCGCGGCCCCTGCAGCCTGGCCAAGCGGTGGTGCTTGAATTGCTGCGCTTGGTGCGTGATGACGCCGACGTATCAAAGATTGACTCCACCCTGAAACGCGATCCGGCGTTGGCTTTCAAACTGCTGCGCTTGGTTAACTCGGCCGCGTTTGGTCTGTCAGTACAGATCACTTCGTTCCAGCACGCCGTCATGATGCTGGGCTACAAAAAAATGATGCGCTGGTTATCGCTGCTGATGACCACGGCATCCAAAGACGCCAATACCTTCCCACTGATGCACGCCTCCATCCGGCGGGGCTTGTTTCTTGAGTACATCGGCGCTGAAGACAATCAGAACGATCTGCGTGATGAGCTGTTCATCACCGGCGCGTTTTCGCTGCTCGACCGCATTACCGGCGCACCGTTTTCGCAGCTGTTTGAACTCATCTCGCTGTCCGAGAGCGTGGTCGAGGCTGTGGTGCAAAAGGAAGGGCCCTACGCACCCTACCTGCAGCTCATCGAAGCCATCGAGCGCAGTGATCCCATCGTGATTCAGAAAAAACTCGACGAGCTGGCGCTTCCGGTGGCCACGTGCAACGAGGCGCTGCTGCGTGCCATGGCTGCGGCCAGCACGCTCGATAGCGAGCTGTAGTTTCTGCGCGCAGTGCGCGTGTCGGCTCTTGTGCCAGTACGCGGCACGTACACGTCCAGCCCCAATATTGTTTTGTTGGCTAGAGCAAAGGGGGAGCGCGGCGCGATGAATTCTCACGCACCCAACCGCCGTCGCCCCGGTCTGCGCCCTGTGTCTTGATCGCATCTCGCACAGCGGCTTGCGTAGTTCCACTGCGCTCCCATTTGCGTTGCTGCGCGGTTTTGCGCAGCGCCTTTCCCTCACCCTCGGTCCCTCTCCCGGAGGGAGAGGGAGGTTTAAAGCCCCTCTCCCTCCGGGAGAGGGGTTG
>CAZZAD010000062.1:0-12731 GCA_964652055.1 uncultured Burkholderiaceae bacterium
GCAAACCTTGCACCGCACCGACGTAATCGTGGCCCGCCGCACGCAGTAGATGAACGTAGGGGTTGGATTGGCCCACAGTGCCAAAGTGTTGGTCCGCCTGAAACTGGTTGCGCGCCTTGATTTCAATGGGGCTAAGACGGGCGCGTAGCTGTATTTCGGCAGCGAGCTGTGCCTCGATGCGCTGCGCTGCCGATTGGCCGGGCTGGAACAACGCGGGGGCCAGCAGCGCGGGTTTGGAAGTTGTTGCGAATGCCTCGGAAAGACTTTGCGCCACGGCACGGATGGGGCTGGGGGCCAGACCAGGCAAGCTCGCGTGCGCGCCATCTGCATCAGCCGTAAGGTGCGGTTTGGCCTTCAGTAGGACGGAGCGAATAACCATGGGGGGTGGCAGCAATGCTGCATGCGACGGAGGCGGCGCGCTATGACACCCGATACGCCGCCCCGAAACAAGAGCCATGGACGATATTTTTATGGTGCCACGCCAGGTGGCAGCCCAATATGGCTGTCAATTCAGTGTGACTACGACGGGCGCGTGATCACTGGGCTGTTCGCGTTTGCGCGGTTCGATGTCGATGGTGCAGGCGTTGCATCGGGTGGCCAGCGCAGGGGTGAGCAGGATGTGATCGATGCGCAGGCCCATCTTGCGGCGGAACGCCATGTTGCGGTAATCCCACCACGTGTAACTGCGCTCGGGTTGCTCGAACAGGCGAAAGCTGTCTTGCAGGCCCAGGTCGAGTAGGGCACGAAAGGCGGCGCGTTCTGGTTCCGAGCACAGCACCTGGCCTTCCCAGGCTTGCGGGTCGTGCACGTCGCGCGCTTCAGGGGCAATGTTGAAGTCGCCCGCCAGCAGTAGCTGCGGGTACTGGGACAGCTGACCGCGTAGCCACTGCGTGAGCGCTTCGAGCCAGCGCAGTTTGTAGGCGTATTTGTCGCTGCCCACTGCCTGACCATTCGGGAAGTAACCGTTGACGATGCGCACATCACCCAGTGTGAGGGCAATCAGGCGCCGCTGTTCATCTGCAAAGTCGGGGAGGTTGATCTGCACGTCGATCGGTGCAGCGGTGGTGCTTTCACGGGTGAGGATGGCCACGCCGTTATAGGTTTTTTGCCCTGCGAAGGTGCTGCGGTATCCGGCCGTGGTGAGTGCGTCGAGAGGAAAGTTTTCGTCGGTGGTTTTGGTCTCCTGCAGGCACACCACATCGGGCTGATGCTGGGCGAACCAGTCCAGCAGGTGCGGCAGGCGTACCTTGAGGGAGTTGACGTTCCAGGTGGCGATTTGCACGGCGTCAATGTGTACGGCGGTTATTGCTGCGTATCCACGCGGCGGAACGGCGGGCGTACGGGACGGTCGGGTGTTTGCTGCCCTTGCGTGCGGGTGTTATCCGCATCGGTGTCAGCGGCTGCTGCTTCATTCGGTGCGTTGGCCGATTTATTAGCCGACTTTTGGGGCGGCTCCAGCAAGGGCTGAGCTGCGGTTGGCTTCCAGTTCGGGGGCAGTCTGGATTGCTCTGGATAGCCCGCGGCATTGAGCTCTAGGGCCCAGGTATCGGCTCTGAAGCCGCGCAGACTCTGGCGGCCGACGGTGGCCGCAGGTAAATCGGTGCCCAGTCCTTTTTGCTTCATCAGTGCTAATTCTTCAGTGTGGCTGATGGTTTTTTCGGTGTAGGGCACCCCTCGGCCGTGCAGAAAATTGCGCGCCTGATCGCAGGGCGCACATTTGGCAGCGGTGTAGAGCGTGACCGGAAAGCGTTCCATCGCCATGCGCAGCTCGTAGGGCAGCGCAGGATCAGTATTGGCGGCCGCGCCACTGGCCGGCTCACCCAGGCGCTGGATGTCTTTGGCTTTGGGTGGCGGGGCATCGCCGTAGGTGATTTTGCCGTTGGCATCGATCCAGCGGTATTGCGCTGTGGCAGCCAAAGGCAGGCTGGCCAAGGTGGTGATCAAAGCGATAGGAAGTAGATATTTCATCGCGGTTCCCTTTCAACGAACATTCGTCGCCCCGGCGCAGGCCGGGGCCCAATTTGCGGCCACCCAAAATTGGGCCCCGGCCTGCGCCGGGGCGACGGGTGCCTTGAAGATGCGGCTCGGCATTGTCCTTGCGGCATTGGATTAAGCCAGTCCTTGGTGCCGCAACAGTGCATCAATGCGCGGTGCGCGGCCGCGCAGGGCGATGAATGATTCCATGGCAGTGCGGCTGCCGCCGACGGCAAGAATCTCTTCGCGGAACCGCTCGCCCGCTTGCGGGTCCAGCACGGTGTGGCTGCGTGTGGCGGCTTCTTCAAACAGTTCATAGGCATCGGCCGAGAGCACTTCGGCCCACTTGTAGCTGTAGTAACCCGCGGCATAACCCCCGGCAAAGATGTGCGAGAAGCTCCACGCGCCGCGATGCCAGTCGGGGGGGATGAGCACAGCCACTTCACGGCGCACCGCTTCACTCACCCGAATGAGGTCAGCAGCGCTTTGCGCGGCCTCGGTCAGGTGCAGTTGCATATCGAGCAGGCTCAGTTCCACTTGCCGCAGCATTTGTAGGCCGCTTTGGAAATTGCGCGCGGCAATCATGCGCTCGAACAGCGCGGGCGGGAGTTTCTCGCCGGTGTCGACGTGGGCGCTCAGTTGCTGCAGCACTTCCCACTCCCACGCAAAGTTCTCCATGAACTGGCTGGGCAACTCCACCGCATCCCATTCCACACCGCGGATGCCCGACACGCCCGATACCTCCACACGCGTGAGCATGTGGTGCAGGCCGTGACCGAATTCATGAAACAGCGTGAGCACGTCGTCGTGCGTGAGTAGCGCCGGACGGGCTTTGCCATTGACGGCCACGGGGCGCGAGAAGTTGCAGGTGAGGTACGACACCGGCGTTTGCACGCCGCGCGCCGTGCGCCGACGGCTGCGTGCATCGTCTTGCCAGGCGCCGCCTTGTTTGTGTTCGCGCGCGTAGAGGTCGAGATAAAACTGCCCCACCAGCTCACCGGCTTGCGTTTGCACGCGATAGAAACTCACATCGGGGTGCCAGACCGGCGCGCTGTCCGGTTGGATGCGCACGTTGAACAAGGTTTCAATGACGTGAAACAAACCCTTGAGCACGGCAGGCAGGGTGAAGTACTGCTTGAGTTCGTTTTCGGAATAGGCGTAACGCTGCTCGCGCAAGCGCTCCGAGGCGTACATCACATCCCAGGCTTCTAGCCCGGACATTTCATCAGGTCGCCCCCGCTCGTGTGCTTTTTGCTTCTCAGAACCCGAATTTTCGCCGTGCAAAGCGCAAAGCGACATTGGCTCGTTGGGGCTACGCGGGCTTGCGCGGCGCAGGGGCGGCTGGTTTGCGCTCAAGTGCTCGCCAATGCCTACGGGCATTGGACTGCGCCCCTCTCGTGCAACCCCGCTCGCCCCCGCATCCGCGCAACTCCCGCGTCCCTGATGAAATGTCCGGGCTGGCGTGGGCAGTTGCAGCTCACGCGCAGCAAATTCGCGCAGCTGCGCAAGATCTTGCTCGGCATGCGGGCGCGCACGTGTGGCCAGGTCGCGCAGGAAGGTGAGCACCGTGGTGCTGGAGTCGGCCATTTTGCGTTGCAAGGACAAGGCGGCGTAGTCCGGCAGGTCCAGCAACTGCGCCTGTTCGCGCCGCAACTGCAAGGTTTCCACCATGAGCGCGCTGTTGTCCCACTGGGGCTGCGCCAGCTCCGAGTTGCGCGTGACCCAGGCGCGGTACATCTGCTCGCGCAAGTTGCGGTTGCGCGCGTATTGCATGAGGGGCAGATAGCTGGGGTATTGCAGCGTGAGCTTGAAGCCGGGTTTGCCCTCGGCTGCAGCCGCTTCGCGGTACATCGCCAGGGCGTCGGCGGGTACGCCGTCGAGCTCGGTCTCATCGGTCACGTACAACGCGAAGGCATTGATGGCATCGAGCGCGTTCTCGGCAAAGCGGGTGGACAGTGCGGACTTGCGCTCCTGAATCTCGCCATAGCGTGCCTTGGGTTGTGGGGGCAACTCCGCGCCGCCTAGGCGAAAGTCGCGCAGCTCGTTTTGCACCAGGCGCTGGCGTGCCGCGCTCCATGATGAAAACTCGGGTGCGGCAGCAATCTGCTTGTACTTGTTGAAGAGCGCCAGGTTCTGCGCCAGTTCGGTCCAGAAGGCGGTGAGTTTGGGTTCGGCCGCGTTGTAGGCCGCGCGTAGTTCGGGGGTATCCGCGACGGCATTCAGGTGCGAGACCGCACCCCAGGCGCGAGACAGGCGCTCGGTGGCGTCGTCCAGCGGTTCAACCACATCGCTCCACGTGGCGGGTGTGGCCGGCGCCGTCACGCGCTCCACCGCGGCACGACATTGCTCCAGCAGCGTATCGATGGCCGGGGCCACGTGCTCGGGTTTGATTTCGTTGAACGGTGTGAGCCCTTCAGTGTTCAGGAGTGGGTTCATGACTTCAGTCCCCGCTCAGCGGCTTCCACCGTGTTGACCAGCAGCATGGTGATGGTCATGGGCCCCACGCCCCCGGGCACGGGTGAAATCCAACCGGCCACCTGACGCACCGACTCAAAATCCACGTCGCCCGCCAACTTGCCCTCGGGCGTGCGATTGGTGCCCACATCAATGACCACGGCACCCGGTTTGACCATATCGGCAGTGACCAGATTGCGGCGGCCCACCGCAGCGATGAGCACGTCGGCCTGTTTCGTGATGGCAGGCAGATCGCGCGTGGCCGAGTGACACATCGTGACCGTGGCATTGGCCGCCAGCAGCAGCATGGCCATGGGTTTGCCCACCATATTGGAGCGCCCCAGCACCACGGCGTGGGCACCGGCCAGCGGTGTGCCGATGGATTCGAGCATCTTCATCACGCCGTAGGGCGTGCAGGAGCGAGAGTGCGGCCGCCCCATGAGCGTGAGCCCCGCGTTGGTGGCATGCAGGCCATCCACGTCTTTATCAAAGGCGATGGATTCGAGAATTTTTTCAGCGTTCAGGTGTTTAGGCAGAGGCAACTGCACCAGGATGCCGTGCACCTCAGGGTTGGCATTGAGCTGCGCAATGCGCGCCAGCAGCGCTACTTCGGTGGTATCTGCAGGCAAGGTGTCTTGCCATGAACGGATGCCGACTTCTTCACACGCCTTGACCTTGTTGCGCACATAAACCGCTGAGGCGGGGTCATCGCCCACTAGGACGACGGCCAATCCTGGCCGGTGACCGGCGTTTTTCAACCGTTGAACACGGTCCGTGAGCTGTGCACGCAGGCGTGCGGCCAGGGCTTTGCCGTCAATGAGTTGGGCGGGCATGGGAGTGGACTGGAACCAGGCAGTGAGAGGGTGGGCGAGTTTACGGGCAGCGATCAGTGGAATCGTGGCACCAAGGAAATTTTGCTGTATGGCACTTGATCATCTGGGGCAACGGCGTAACACTGCGCGCCCTTGAATTGTTTGATGTGAACTTGAACCATCGCTGAGGCTGAAATGAGCACCCTCATTAAAAAAACAGCGCTTGATACGCCCTCAGCTGCCAACCCCGCAAGCCCCTTTGTGCCACCAGTCCAACGCAATGTGTTGTCTCAGGCATTGCAGTTCATGCCCAGCGGCCCAGCATGGCCTAGCGTTGCCCAGCGTATGGAACAACACCTCGCTGACGAAATACAGGTTCGTGCCCGGCTTAGTCCCAGAGAAATCAAGGTGCGCAACCAGTTTCAGGCAGACCAACACTTTGGCACGGTGGGCCAATCCAACTCCTATGTTCATCTACTGCGTGCGGCGGGCCACGATTACGTCGGTGCGGTGCAAGGTTTGCTCGAAGACGTCGGCACCGTGATGGGACACGACAACTTTGCCTCTGCGATGCGTCAGGATCGATTGGGCAACGAGGCAGCGGCCGAACATCGGCGTCAACGTGCCCTGGACCAAGGGCACATGGTGCAGTGGGAGCAAGTGACCAGCACACAAACGCCGTACTCCTTTGTCTCTGCGCCCAGGCCCCAGGACGGCCTCGCGCTCAAGGCCGCAACGCATTTCATTGAATATGGAATGCGCCTGGGCCAGTACGCCGAGAGTCTGATCGTGCAATCGGCGGCTGATCTGGGTGTGGTTCTGGCCGGAGGTATTGGTGGGCGGGCGCTCGCGGGCGCGGCCGGTGTCAAATCCGCAGCTGGGCTCACCGTATCGGGCATTGCAGGCGCAAGCGTGCTGTCTGTGCCCGCCAACAGTGGACGCGTACTGGCCGAACAACGCCAACAGAGCGCGGCGCACTCAGGTCAAGAAAAAACACACCTATTTTCGGCCTTAGGGATAGGTGCTTTGAACTCAGTGATCAACGCAACCTTAGGTGTGGACCGGATGTTTGCCAGACTCAAGATAGGGGGCGGTGTGGGCACGGTGCTCGGTGCACAGCCGAGCAAGGTGGTCAGCGTGGCCGGTGGCGAATCCGCCGTGGAAATGATCACGGGTTCGACCGAGAGGCTGGGCGCCAAAGTGGTCGAGACCAAGCTGCAGTACTTCAGCGATGACTACTACAGCAACCTGTGGGCGCAGGGGCGCGACGGCTTTCTGGCCGGCTGGGCTGTGGGCAGTTCGGGGCAAGTGGGCCGGGGTGCGCTGGATGCAGCATCGGCGCTCAGCGCGTATCTGACCCAACCGACCGAACGGATTGCGGTGCCTGTTAAGACAAAGCCAGCTGTATTTCATGACCAAGGACACCCCGGCCGAGCACTAGACGAGCACACGCAAGTGGGCTGGCAGCATCTGAACCCGTGGGGGCCGGGCAGGGTGTATGGCATGCCCAAGCCGACTGACGATGGAGCACTAGGGTCCAAAAAACTCAAACTTAGTCCTAGCGAAGCAGAGAACACTGCGGACACGCCGCGCCCGGCCCCGGGGTCGCTGGCAGATATGTTGCACGCCGCTAGACAGAACTCGGCATCACAGAAAAGTGCATCAGACCTTGCCGCTGCTGCAGAGAAAAAAAAGGAGTACCAGAACAAACTCGATGGACTTTCTCCCAACCACCTCAATCATTTTCACAACTATTTACGGCTCAAGGCCAAACAAAACAACGTGCTCATTTTTGACCAATATGCGTACGACATGGCGATTGAAGCTCTAGCAAAGAAATTTAGGTTGAACTCGGACTACATGCACCATGACCTGGCAGAAGCCTTGGGTATGGAGTTGCATGACCTGATCCATCATGTGGGGCAACTGGCCGAGCACGCGCTGGAAGCACGGCAGCGTGTTAGGAAAGGTGTGATTGATCTGCTGGCTTATGGGCAGTCCGATGCGCTGGAGTTGGCGGCTGACTTCATGCGCATCAAGGCCCATCGCACGACGGGGGCGTTGGAGCAGGCTGTCGATGCACAAACACTTGACAAACTGCAGGCTCTGGCCAGGGCGCTATCGAACGCACCCCAGTCGGTGCCTACAGACGCGGCGGGGTTACATCATCATCTGCGTTGGCTTTTTGGCACTCTGGCGACCGCCCAATCCCCGCACGCAGTGCTCGATGCCATCGTGGCCCATCCGACAAGCTGGGTGGCCCGCAGCGGGGATTTGCCATATTTTGATGACGCACGCGTGAGCCGGCTGCTGAACCAGTCAGAACAGATGGCGTTGCGCGAGCTTCTCTCTGATGCATCCCTAACCCAGGCCAACGGTCTGACGCGCGAAAATTTGGCCGAGAAGATGAAGTACAGATCGTGGGACCATCTGCGCTTGGCGCACGATGTGATGCACGATACGGCGCAGAAGGTGAATGGGCGTGCGGAAAAAAAGAAAAGACATTCACGCGTGGTGGCCAATGCACCCAAGTCAAAAGCGCCACACCCACAATCGGCGCCGACCCCAGAACTGCGCCAGAGGGAACGTACTGAGCAATTGGGTCGACGCTACGGCGCGATGGCGGTGCCTGAGTTGAACGATGAGCAGATCAATCACGTGGTCCGGCAGCTTGCGGAAGGAAAGTCCCTATTGGAGCAGAGTGCACAACTGCAAGCATTGCAGCCACTCATGGCCTATCAGGACATGGTTCTGAACACCCTGGAACTGGACATACAGAACGCGCAGTTGCCACCGGCGCTTCACAAGCACCTGCAATACGAATTGCGCCGTGCGCGCCTGGGGGTAGGCGAGATTGAGCCGGAGCAGATCCCTAGTAGCGCGACAGTCAAAAATTACCGCGCCTTCTCGCGCAAGCATGTGCGGTTGCATGCCGATTTCTTTGAGGTCCTAGATATGTTGGCCGGGGACGCAAAAATGCGCCGTCTTCTATTGCATCCTCAAGTGAGTCCGGCTGTGCCGCAGCGACTGCAGGCGCTGGACGATGCGCTGCAGATCGCCCTTCCTGCCAGAAGGGCGCGGTCTGCTGTACTCAGACCCGACAATAGGCAGAGCACCAATAAAAATGCGAACTTGTTAAATCCGTTGTACCGATTGCACGCGTCGCCAGAACTCGACGCGCCCGTAGATGTTGTTCGGGATTACCGCCAGTTTGCGCAGGAATTTTTTGCCCTGAGTGCAGCTCAGCGGGCGCAGCTCGGAACGTTGAGCCCAGCCCAACTAAAGTTTCTGCGCGACACGCTATTGGATGTTTTGGGTGGGCATCACACAGATACACACAACGCAATGGCGCTAAGCGACGCCTCAATTTACCTACACCGATCTCGCGTTACGAACGCTCTTGAGCTAAATGCCGTTTTCTTTTCGGGCTTAAAGGTGCTGTCCAATAAGCCTCAGGTGCGCAGCGTTCTTCTTGATGGCGAACCTGGCAGAGCCTTGTCATTGCAGTTGCAAGCGCTGATCGGTGACATCGGGCAGGTTTTGGGGCAACGCCAGAGGCCGGATCGTCGGGCCACGGATACTGATGAGAACCCATTAAGTCCGTTGAACCGGTTGCGCTCGCCGCCAGCACTCGACGCGCCCGCAGATGTTGTTCGGGATTACCGCCAGTTTGCGCAGGAACTTTTTGCCTTGAGTGCAGCCCAGCGGGCGCAGCTCGAAACGCTGAGCCCAGCCCAACTAAAGTTTTTGCGTGACACGCTATTGGATGTTTTGGGTGGACATCACGCTGATACACAAAACGCAACAACACAAAGCGTCAACACAATTCACCAACATCGCTTTCAAATTAAGACCGCTCTGAAGCTGGATAGGTATTTCTTTTCGGGCTTAAAGGTGCTGTCCAATGAACCTCAGGTGCGCAGCGTTCTTCTTGATGGCGAACCTGGCAAAGCCTTGTCATCACAGTTGCAAACGCTGATCGGCGACATCGCGCAGGTTTTGGAGCAACGCCAGAGGCTGGATCGTCGGGCCACGGATGCTATCGATGCTCTGCCGGAGCCACAGACGAAAGAAAACGATTCGAAGGCCCTCGATGTGCCAGACACGCAGGCCTTTAAGGTACTGCTCAGGCCCCCCGAGTTTGATCAGGCCCGCTGGCAAGCCATGCTCAGTGCGGTGGCCCACCGGGATCCGCGCGCCGTGCTCGCCGAAGCATCGGCCAACACAGCCAATTCCGATACGGTGCATATCGATCTGCAGCGCTTAGTGGACTATCAAAATTTGGCCATCGCCAAGTTCAGCCTCACGCCCGAACAGCTCAATGCCTTGGCATCGATGCGACGCAGTCATCAGTGGCTGATGCTGCAGACACTGGATCGAGCACTCAACGGTGTGACAGATGGCGCAGTCGGTGAGTTCCGCCAAGCTTCAAGGCGCCTTTATCGGTCTGAGATAACTTCCAAGTTGAATTTGTCTCGCAACTTTTTTAGAAGTTTTGAGGCGCTGAGCAAGAACGCGACGATGCGCGCGCTGCTGCTCGATCCCGCCCTGGGAGGGGCGTTTATTGCTCACCTGAAAAAACTGCAATACACCGTGCAGCAGATGCTCGACAAAGCGGGCGATTGGCAACAGCAGACATTGGCGGCAAAGCGTTTGAAGCGGTTGCAAAGCCCACCACAGCACAGCGAAGATCAATGGCAAGTTATTGCACAGCGGCTGCGCGAGTACGACCAAAATCCACAGGCGTTATTAGAGGCTTTGGATGCACAGGGCGGGCCGCCACCGTCCAACGTGGACGACCAAAACGCGCTGGTGCTTGGCGTGCGCGAACTCGTGGCCTATCAAAACACTGCGCGAGCACTGTTGCATATCGGCCCTGAGCAGTGGTCAGGCCTAAATGAATTGAACCTCAGCTATGTCCGCTACTTGGGCCAGATTTTGGATCGGGCCATGGGCAGCCTTGATAAGGCTGATGCCATTGTTCTGAGCAAAGAAAGCGAACCAGGCTACCGCCGTCAAATTCAAAAGGCATTGGGCTTTTCGAACCACGTTTTCCAGGGTTTGGATGCTCTGACCGCCGGCCCTCAGATGCGACGCTTGCTGCTTGATCCGACCTTGGGTGCGCCCCTACGCAAACCACTTGAAGACTTCAAGCAGGCCGTGACTTTGGTATTGGAGACCCGGGTGGTTAAGCCCGGGCGCGCCCATTGGCTTTCGCCTGAGTTTGTCCTGCCGCAGATTAGCGACGAGCGTTTGGCGCAGATCCGCGACTTGGTTCAGCAAAGCAGTGCGCAAACTATGCTCGATGCGCTGGCGCCGGTGATCGAGGGATCAACACCACGACTTTCTACCCAACTCACTACACAGGCGGACGCCTATCCCAGTGGCTCTGCCGAGCTTGCAGCCGATTTGCGCCAGATTGCCGTCTTTCAGAACGCGGCAGCGCACCTGTTGGCCGTTGTGCCTAAAAAACTTGCCGCATCTGGGCTTAAAAAGTATTTCATGAGGTACATGCTGCTAACGGTTCGCAGCGCGCTGTATGGCGCCGGCGCTGCGGTTGTGCCCGGTATGCGCGCACCGAATGAGTCGAGTCGAAATGAGTACAGGGCCACGTTGCGCAAAAGCTTGGATCTTTCTTTCGACTTTTTCCCTGTATTGGATCTGTTGGCCACAAACTCCACAGCACGGGCGCTGCTACTCGATCCGGTATTGGGTCAGGCGCTATCCGATCAGCTCCGGCAGATTGAACACATTTTGGTGGCAACGCTTCGAGAAAAGTCTTCTGGCGCTACGCCTGCGGAACTCACCAAAAAGGTACCGCTCACACCGGCCGTCTCTACCAAGGTGGCCACATTTGCGCAGTACCTCTCCGGCCATCGGCGGGTGGACGTGTTGCAGCTGACGCCCAATGAAGCGCAGTACTTGCTGCACTTGGTGAATGAAGCATTGGCACGAAATATGTCCCCCGTGTTACAGCACAACCATCCCTACAAGGCCAAGGCAAACATCAAGGCGCAGAGAAAGGCGGAAAACAATGTCAAATATCAAGTGCTCACCAAAATACCTATAGGCTCGTTGCTACCGGATGTGTTTGATGCGTTCTTGGCAGGCTCTCAAATCCTTCCCAACAACGTCGCTAAAACCCTGACCGAGGCCGGTGGCCCGCAGCAGGTATTGCGGCGTTTAGGTACTGACCTGATCCAGCATCTGGACCGCTTTGCAAGCGGCGTGTCGCCGCAGGGGCAGGCGCTATGGCGCGGCGAAGTGGTGAATTGGTTGCGCGACGCCGCTGCTGCTCATGGCAGGCACCTAAAGTATCTGAATGACATCCTTCGCATGCACGGGGACACGGCGTTTCACGAGGCGTCGCGCCTGCCGTACCTAGACCCCGCATCCAAGCAACCACCACTGCATTCTTTGGGCTCGTACTTCCTGTCGGACAACGAGCGCGTGCTCATCAAGCATCTGGTCGAAGGCAAGAGTTTTTTGCAGATTGCGCAGGCCATGGGGATGGACGTCGCCACGCCTGTAGCGCAGCGCGCAGCGCTAGGGACCGTTCAACTAAATGTGTCCAACCTCAGGCGCAAGTTTGGAACTGAGGCATTGGATCTGGGCGCGTATCTACACACCATGGCCAATGCGCCCGAACACACGCTGACCCACAATCAAAGCGGGTACCAGTTGTATGGCCAGCCGTTGATTGGGATGCTTATCAACGATCCGCTCTTCTATGAGGGTGGGCAATTTTCGCCGCGCTTTGTGGCGCGTGCCCTCGGTACCAACGGCCTCAGGATTTTGGACGGCCTACTACGCAACGAGGACACCGCCACCATCGCACAGCGCAACGACATGAGTGAGAGAGCGGTCAATTTGTTTGCGCAACGCATCCCAGCCTTGCTCGGTGCGGATACGTTGTCCGCGTTTGTGCAGCGCTACCCCGGACAGTTGAGCAAACTACAGAGCGACGTCACTGCGCTCAACTATAGCCGTCGCGAGATCCCTGAACCCAAAGCAAGTAATGAAAAGAAAGATGCCACGCAAGTCAATTTTGTGACCGCTGACCTGATCGCGACCATAAAGTCAGCGGTTACGCCTGACCATGTGAAAGACCAGCTGAACAAACTCACCGATCAAGACAAGCTCGTGTTATGGGCATACCTCGACGGTATGAAACGCGCTGATGTCGAGCGCATCACGGGCCTAGGCTACGACGAGATCGGCGTCATCATCGGGCGCGTGGCGCGTCATCTGATGGTCGGGGTAAGCAACACCCCCTTGTTATCGGAAGTAATTGAATGGGCGGTGGGCAGCGACATATCGCCGCAGAACTACGTGTGGGGTTTGTTTAATACTTCACCCCAATGAACTCCAAGGCAATGCCCTCCCGTGCCAATGTGATCTACGCCACCTATCCCCGGAGAGCTCAGTGAGCAAGGCGCTAGTGCAGTGCTTCGCCCATTCCGACCCTTTTGGAGTCGCGCCTTTGCCCCC
>CAZZAD010000063.1:0-293 GCA_964652055.1 uncultured Burkholderiaceae bacterium
TGAAGGGGAGGGAACACAATGCCTTCCTCCCCTTGAAGGGGAGGGAATAACCACCCATCCCGGCCATGATCTCCTTCACCGAAGCGCAACTGTCTGCCTGGTACGGCACCGTTTTCTGGCCGCTGGTGCGGGTGCTGGCGCTGATCTCGGTGGCGGCCTTATCCTTACAAAGCGCCGTGCCGCAGCGGGTCAAGTTGATGTTGGGGCTCTTCATCACGGCGTTGCTCGTGCCCGTGCTCGATCCGCCGCCACTGAGCGATGCCCTATCGGCTCAAGGTCTGAGCCTGCTGGCG
>CAZZAD010000063.1:303-12700 GCA_964652055.1 uncultured Burkholderiaceae bacterium
CCTGGGCTTTTCCGTGCGTCTGGTGTTTGCCACGCTGGAGCTGGCCGGTGAACTGATCGGGTTGCAAATGGGGCTGTCCTTTGCTGGTTTTTTCTCGCCCGCCACTGCGCAGGCACAAAACGCCATTGCCAGTTTTCTGTCGCTGCTGGCGCTGCTCATGTTTCTGGCCATTGACGGCCACCTGATGGTGGTGCACGCCCTGGCCGAAAGTTTTCGTGTGTTTCCCCTGCACGATGTCAGCGCCGCCCCCGTGAGTTTTGATCTGCTGGTGCGTCTTGCCGCCGACATGTTCTCCATCGCGCTCACGCTGGCCCTGCCGTTTTTGTCGGTGATGCTGCTGGTGAACATCGTGCTGGGCGTGCTGGCCCGCGTGGCCCCACAGCTCAACATCTTCGCCGTGGGCTTTCCCATGACCATCATGGTGGGGCTGGGCGTGTTGTTCTTGCTGCTGCCCTATATCCAGACCCCACTCGTGGCCGCACTGGAGCATTCGCTCTCGGCCATGACACGATAGCTGCGAGCGGTAGCTGCGACCTACTCTGAAGTTACTCTGAAGCACCGCGCTTCAGAGTAATTTCAGAGTAGGTTTCAGAGTAAGGTGCCGCACCATGAAACCCCCTCCACTTAACCTGACCGAGCTGCTGCGC
Source organism: uncultured Burkholderiaceae bacterium (assembly GCA_964652055.1). Lineage (GTDB taxonomy): Bacteria > Pseudomonadota > Gammaproteobacteria > Burkholderiales > Burkholderiaceae_F > CAZZAD01. Next base: position 951 of record CAZZAD010000063.1, read on the forward strand.
CATCCCGAGGGCAAGTCGCTGGAATTCAAGCGTGACCTGTCATCGTCGGCGGGCGTCCTGCGCACCATCATTGCCTTTGCCAACACTGCCGGCGGCACCCTGCATTGGTGTGGACGACACCACGCGCCGCGTGCGCGGCGTGGTCGATCCGCTGGCCGTTGAGGAACGCCTGGCCAATCTGCTGAGCGACCGCATTGCCCCGCACTTGCTCCCCGACATTGACATCCTGCCCTGGCGCCATACCGCTGTCGTTGCCGTGCAGGTGTTCCCCAGCCCCAATCGGCCGCATTATCTGAAGACGGCAGGCCTGTCCTCGGGGGTCTATGTGCGTGTGGGCTCGACCAATCGACGCGCTGATGCCGATCTCATTGCCGAGTTGCAACGCACCGGGTTGGACAAATCATTTAATGAGCAGCCGCTGCCTGCGCTGAACTCTGAAGCCCTGGACTTCAGAGCAGCTTCAGAGTGTTTTGCGCCGGTACGCAAACTCAAACGCAGCGACCTGGAAACACTGCGCCTGTTGGTGCCGTATCAGGGCCGCAAGGTACCTACCGTGGCCGGAGTCCTGCTTTTTGGACAAGCGCGCGAGGCCCACTTTCCGGATGCCTGGATCCAGGCCGGGCGCTTTACCGGTGCGGATAAGACCCATCTGGGAGATTCGGTCGCGTTGCATGGGCCGCTGCCCACACTGGCTGAGCAGGCCATTGAGTTCATCGCCCAGCACGGACTGCGTGGCTTCAAGATTGGCGCCGTACGCCGCACTGAACACTGGGCCGTGCCGCCCGTCGCCCTGCGCGAGGCCATCATCAACGCCATCGTTCATGCCGACTATTCGCAACGTGGCGCGCCCCTACGCATTGCTGTTTTTAGTGATCGGGTCGAGATCGAGAACCCCGGCATGCTGCTATCGAGCCTGACCATTGAAGACCTGCACCGCGGCATTTCCAAGTTACGTAACCGCATCATCGGCCGCGTGTTTCAGGAGTTGGGGTTGATTGAGCAGTGGGGCAGCGGCATCGCACGCATGAGCGCGGCCTGTCGCGATGCGGGGCTGCCCGCACCCCGGCTCGAAGAACTGGGCACGCGCTTTCGCGTCACGCTCTACACCGAAGCACACCGCGCGTCACGTGCATCGCGCGTAGCGCCTCACGCGGCCCCACTGGACGCCATCGATCAAGCCATCGTTGATGCACTCGCAAACTCCGCCGGTTTATCCACCCGCGAGATCGCCGCTCACATTGCCCGCACCCCGCGCACTGCCCGCACCCGCCTGACCCGCCTGGTGGCGCGTGGCCTGGTACGAGAAATTGGCTCCAGCCCGCAAGACCCGCAGGGGCGCTACGTCACTGCAAAAACAAAGTAGGCCCGCATTGAGACGCACTGTTTTTTTACCCAATACCCAAGCCCAGCTCGTGGCCGCCCTGGAACATTCGCTCTCGGCCGTGACACGGTAGCTGCGACCTACTCTGAAGTTACTCTGAAGCCTCGCGCTTCAGAGTAACCATTATTCAAGCGCACATCAGAGGCGCAACGTGCCCATCAGCTGCTCCCACAGCCCACCCTTGGCCTTATTTTTTTGTGCATCTAAGACCTCTTGTTGCCCTTGCTTCCAGGCATCCAGTGACTCCGCCTTGCGTTTGACGTTGATGGTCTCAACCAATTGATCTATGAGTTTGGCGAACGGGCTTTGAGCTGCGCCTGCTTGCTCGTACTTGACCTGTACCGGACCAGCAGCGCGCTCCTTGAGCAGGGCAATGGCAAACAGCCTTTTCTCTACTGAGGAGGCAGCCTCCTGCGTCAGGTAAATCCTGCGCACCCCATCCACAAGTTTTCCGTTCACCTCGCGTCGCTCCGTTACACGAAGCGCTTTTCGGCGAGTGAACAAATTGAATTGAAACAATGAGTCCCTTTTCAAATCGTCTGGGCTCATTTCGCCCCAATCGCGTGCCTGCATCATTCCTATTCCATCAACCACACCACCGAACATGACCGGGCGCCGCAATGTGGAGGGAAGCAGTGCCACGTACTTGCCTCCTCGAGCCATCTGATCCACACGTTCTTGTGCAATCAGCCGCGCCCGGGTCACCAGTTGATCCTTACCCGTCGCAGGCGAGGCGCCTTGGGTGCCACCGCTGATCTGGTCAAGATAGGTGTGCAAGTCAACCAGATGTTTACGGGCCAGTGGCTTTTCCTCTGTACCCCAAGCACCTACCTGAGCTGACGAGTTTTTGGCGCCGGGCATGTGCCAAACCCCCAGCGGTTCGACCACACCCTCAACCTTGCCAATAATCGAAGCAGCACCCATATCAACCTCCAGCTCATCGGGCTAAAACGGACCGCGAGTCTGCCCACACCCGCCGTATTTGGATAGAGCCACAGCCTTCTTTCTTTGGCCCCATGGCACCCCGCATACACGCGGCCATCGACGTGGCGTTGGATGCACAGCACGGCCACGAACCGCCACTACACTGCCCGCCCTCGCTCCCCTCTGCCCTGACCCGTTCCGACCATGACCACACGTACCGGCGCCCGCATCCTGGTGGATCAACTGTTGATCCAGGGTGTGAACCATGTTTTTTGTGTGCCGGGCGAGAGTTATCTGCCGGTGCTCGATGCGCTGATTGATACCTCCATCCGTCTGGTGGTGAACCGGCATGAGTCGGGCTCCACGTTCATGGCCGAGGCCTACGCCAAGCTCACGGGTCAACCCGGCGTGGCTTTTGTGAGCCGTGGCCCCGGGGCCACCAATGCGGCCATCGGCGTGCATACGGCGTTTCAGGATTCGACCCCGCTGGTGCTCTTCATCGGCCAGGTGGGCTCGGAGTTCATCGACCGCGAAGCCTTTCAGGAAATTGATTACCGGCGCATGTTTGGCCCCATGGCCAAGTGGGTGGCGCAGGTGGATTCGGCCGCGCGCCTGCCCGAATATCTGGCCCGCGCGTTTCAGACGGCTACCAGCGGCCGCCAGGGTCCGGTGGTGCTGGCGCTGCCCGAAGACATGCTGGAGGCCCAGGTCGAAGTGGCCGATGCGCAGTGCCACCAACCCGTGCACGCCAGTCCAAGTGATTTGCAAGTGGCCACGTTTCGCCGTGCGCTGGGGCAGGCCACGCGCCCACTGATCATTCTGGGGGGCACGGGATGGAACCGCCCCGCATGCGAGAACGTGCGCCGCTTTGCCGAAGTCAACATGCTGCCCGTGGCCTGTGCGTTCCGCCATCAAGACTTGTTCGACAACCGCCACCCCAACTACGTGGGTGATGTGGGCATAGGGATCAACCCCCGCCTGGCACAACGCGTCAAGGATGCGGATCTGCTCATCGTGCTGGGCGCGCGGCTGGGTGAAGTCACCACCAGCGGTTATTCACTGATAGACACGCCGCGCCCCAAGCAGGCGCTGATTCATGTGCATTCGAGTGTGGACGAACTGGGTCGCGTGTATCAGCCCGCGCTGGCCATTGCCTCGGGCATGAGTCAGTTCACCGCGCGGCTGGCGATGATGATGCCGATTGAAAGTCCGCAATGGCGCAGTGAAGCGGCCGCAGGCCGCGCGGACTATGACGCGTGGCAGGCGCGCCCGCCGGTGTATTCACACACCATCCCCAAGCTGGATCTGTGGCAGGTGGTGGATCAGTTGCGCAAGGGCTTGCCTGAAGACACGCTCATTGCCAATGGCGCGGGCAACTTTGCCACCTGGGCGCACCGCTTCTGGCGTTACACGGGGCTGCACACACAACTGGCGCCCACCTCGGGCAGCATGGGTTATGGCGTGCCAGCCGGTATTGCCGCCAAGCTGGTGGCGCCCGAGCGCACTGTGGTGATTTTCTCTGGCGACGGTGATTTTTTGATGACCAGCCAGGAGCTGGCCACCGCCGTGCAGAACCGAGTGGGCGTGATCGTCATCGTGTTCAACAACGGCATGTACGGCAGCATCCGCATGCATCAGGAGCGCGAGTTTCCTGGGCGCGTCAGTGGCACGAGCCTGGTCAACCCACACTTTGGACTCTTGGCTCAGTCCTACGGTGCCTTTGGCGTGGTGGTGGAAACGACCGACGCCTTTGCACCCGCGCTGGCCCAGGCCGTGGCCCACACCCGCGACAAACGCACACCCGCATTGATTGAGCTGCGCTGCGACCCCGAAGTGATTACCCCCAACGCCACCATTGCAGCGATTCGTGCCACCGCAAAGCTGAGATAAAAAAATGCCGCCCTGGAAAAGTCACAGGGCGGCGCATTCAAAAATCGCGGGTTCAGATTTTCAGCATCTTCATCGCTTTAGCCAGGGTATCGACCGACTGCTGATGTTTGCCCGCCTTGTGCAGCATTTCGCCTTCGGCGCGCAATCGTTTCACTTCAGCCAGTTCCGCGGCAGACAGCTTGGGGTTTTGCGCCAGCGCGGTATCAATCTTGGCCATATCGGCTGGGCAGTGGAATGCAAATGCTGCGCCTGAGGTGACCAGCAACACAGAGACGATCAGGGCTTTGAGTTTCATGGTTGACCTCCGGTGAAAGTTGCGCCATCAAAGGATGTTGATGGCGCCAAAAAAACTTAAACAACACCACGCACTGACTTCGTGGCCCCACGAAAAACGGGGTCAGAGCCGAATCTTCGATAGCACTGCCCTACTTCGTAGGAAAAACCGCGCACCGAAATTCGGATCTGACCCCGTTTTTCTTTTCCTGGTTACTGAGCAGGGGCCTGCTCAGCAATGTAGATCTCCACGCGGCGGTTTTGTGCGCGGCCGGCGGGTGTGTCATTGCTGGTGATGGGTTCGCGCTCACCACGGCCTGCGGTGCTGATGCGGCCCGCGGCCACGCCGCGGGCGGCGAGGAAATCACGGGTGGCATTGGCACGCTCAACGGACAGCGGATCATTCACTGCATCTGACCCGGTGTTGTCCGTGTGACCGACGATGCTCAGCGTGGTCACGGTGTGCTGGTTCAAAGTGGAAGCAAACTGGCTGAGCGCCGTGCCCAAAGCGGGGCGAATTTCCGTGCGGCCTACGTCAAAACCTGCGTCAGCAGGGATGTTGAGCTTGAGGCGGTTGTCTGCCGTGCGGCTGACGTCGATGCCGGTGCCGCGCGAGGCCTCGGCCATCTGGGCGCGCTGCTCTTCCATTTTTTTGCTCCAGACATAACCGCCAATGGCACCCGCGGCGGCACCTACCGCAGCGCCCGTTGCAGCGCTGCGGCCACGATGGCCGCCAGCGGTGGCTGCGCCCAACAGGCCACCCGCTACTGCGCCTATGCCCGCGCCGGTGGCGGTGCCCCGCTGGGTTTCATTCATGTTGGCGCAACCGGTGACGGTCAGCGCAAGAACGGCAAATACAAGTACGGCATGTTTCATAGCTCAGGCTCCAAAAAAGACTTCAAAAAAATTAAGCACTCGTAGGTAGGCGTGTCACCAGCAGCTTGTCAACGCGGTGACCGTCCATGTCGATGACTTCAAAACGCAATCCCGCGGCTTCAAAGGTTTCAGTCACCTTGGGAATGCGGCCCAGCGTATGCAGCACAAAACCCGCCAGGGTATGAAACCCGCCTTCGCCTTCGCCGGGCAAGGGGTCAAGTTCCAGCAGGTCGCGAAAGCGCTCAAGACTCACCGAGCCATCGACCAGCCAGGATCCGTCTTCACGCCGCACGGCATCGCGCTCTTCGGGCTCGCCCTCGTCGGGGATTTCACCCACGATGGACTGCAGCACATCGGTCAAGGTCACCAAGCCCTGCAGCGCGCCGTATTCGTCCACGATGAGCGCGTATTCAGAGCGGGCCTTGCGAAACTGTTCAATGAGCTGTGTGGTGGTGACCGAATCGGGCACGTACAGCGGTTGCCGTACCGCCGCCTCCAGCCCCAGAGGGCGGCCCTCCAGCGCGGGCTTGAGCAGCTCGCTCACCAGCAACACCCCCACCACCTGGTCGAGCCCACCACGGCACACGATCACCCGATGATGTTCGGCATGCGCCAGTTGCTGGCGCAAGGCATCGGCCGAATCTTCCAGGTCGACGTATTCAATGTCTTTGCGCGGCGTCATGATGGCCCCCACGCGCTGCTCATCGAGCCGCAACACGTTGGAGACGATTTCCTGCTCGCTCTCATGGAACACACCGGCCTCGGCGCCCTGCTCCATGAGCACTTCAATCTCGGCATCGGTCACAGGCGGCTCTTCACCCGTGTTCAGGCGCAGCAGGCGCAGCAGCAGATCGCTAGAGGCCGACAACAACCACACCAGGGGCCGGGCGGCGCGCGACAGCAGGTTCATGGGCTGCGCAATGAACGAGGCAATCAGCTCGGGCTTGAGCAGCCCCAGCCGCTTGGGCACGAGCTCACCCACCACCACCGACACATACGTAATGCCCATCACCACCAACGTGAGGGCAATGCCGCGGGCATAAGGTGCGATGAGTGGGTACTGCGCCAAAGTCTCGGTCAATGGATCGGCCAGTGCGGCTTCACCCAGCGCACCGGCCAGCACACCGACGGTGGTGATCCCCACCTGAATGGTGGACAGAAAAGTGGAGGGCGCGCAATGCAGCGCCAGCGCGGCCTCGGCCCCGGGGCGGTTCTCATCGACCAGTCGTTGCAGCCGTGCCTTGCGTGACGAGAGCACGGCGATTTCGCTCATCGCAAACACGGCGTTGAGCAAGATGAGTAAACCCAAAACAATCAGCAGATTCATGTACCGGAAAGGCCCTGAAGCCCCGGGAGCCTGTGGGGCCCCTGGCGCCTCGGTGGCAAATAACGCGGGGGGCACACTTTACCCAAGCGCAAAACATGGCCTTTCATCGAGCGTCCCACGTTTCTACCGACCGCAGCACAAGCTCGGGCAGTGCGGCACACTCTTCATAGGTTTGGCGCTGCCAGCGGGCATCGTTGCCCTGCGTGTGCACCAGCGCTTCGATTTCATCGAGTGCCTCCTCAGCGCCCAACGCCTGTGCATGCGCACGACACGCGGCGAGCGTGGCCAGGATGTCATCGGCCAGGCGCACCGACGCGCCACTCGTTGCATCAATCACCTGACCTTCCAGACCAAAGCGGCAGGCCTGAAAGCGGTTGTAGCTGTAGGTGAGGTAGATCGATTCAGAGCGCGGGTAGTCATCGGCCCGTATGCGCTCCAGCAGCAAAGCCGAGACGGCTTGCACGTAACCGGCCAGCGCGGCGGCCCGGTCCACGGTGAGCGGCGTGTCGAACACGCGCACCTCGACCGTGCCAAATTCAGGCTTGGGGCGGATGTCCCAGTAAAAATCTTTCATGCTTTCCACCACCCCCAGCCGCTTCATCTCGGCGAAATACGCCTCGAACGCCGTCCATTCGGTGACAAACGGGGCACGGCCCGACAACGGAAAGGCAAACACCGTGTTCAGTCGCGAGCAGTCGAACCCCGTGTCCACCCCCTGGTAATAGGGACTGGCGCCGGCCAGGGCAATGAACTGGGGCACGTAGTGGGCCAGTGAATGCAGCAGGCGCAGGGCCTGGGTGCCGCTCTCGCAGCCAATGTGCACGTGTTGGCCAAACACCGTGAACTGTTTGGCCAGATAGCCGTACAGATCAGCCACGTGGCGAAAGCGTGGTCGGTCATAGATCTGGCGCTCGTACCAGCGCTGGAACGGATGCGCACCGCCCCCCGCGATGCCCACGTTGAGCCGCTGCGCACACGTCACAAGCACGTCGCGCGTGGCGCGTAGTTGGGTGCGCGCCTCGGCAAAACACGTGTGCACATCGGTGGAGATCTCAATCATGCTTTCGGTGATCTCGGGCTTCACGTCGCCCGGGCATTGCGTGCGCTCTACCAGTGCCAGCAGATCTGAGGCCGCGCGCGTGAGGTCACCCGTGCGCCGCTCCACCAACTGCAGTTCGAGCTCAATACCCATGGATAACGCGGCCGAGGGCGCAAACGCCATCTCTCCGGTCGCCAATACATCCGTCGCCAATGTGCCGGGATCACTCATGACAGCAGCTTTCCTTGTGCGTCTTGCGGGTGCGCAATCTCACCACTGCGCTTCAACGCCCACACCAGCAGCAACGTGCCCAGCACCGACATCACCAGCGCCGCGGGCATCACAATGGCCTGTACCTGCTGCGCCACCTGCGCGCTCACCACCGCCATCTGACTGGCCAGTAGCGGGGCAATGGCCGCCATGGGCGTCAACGCCACGCCCACCCACAGCCCCTTGCGCCAACCCAGACCGGACACGCGGGCCAGGACTCCCACCGAAACAATCTTGGCGAGTGCACGCAACAGCAACAAGGCCAGGGCCGGGGCCCAGGCAAACGAGGCCGCCGCACCACTGACCGCGGCGGTCGACAAAGTGATCAACAACAAAATTGCTGTGGCGGGCAGCGGACCCAGATCAATGGCAGAGAGGCGGCGCGCCTTATCCAATCCGCGCGCAAAGGCACCGAAGGTCAGCAACGCCAACAGCGACGAGACTTTGAGCAAAGGCGCCGCGGCCAGCACCAGCGACACCATCGCCACCACCACCAGCCACTGCGCGTAACGCTCCCGGCCCACCACGCGTGCCAACAGCAACAACAGACGCGCTGCCAGCGAGGCCAGCAACAACGAGCCAAACACCAGATACAAAGGCTGCAACACAAATTCGTCGAGCCCGTTGCGCCGCTCCACATGGGCCCAGGCCAACAGCAGTGTCGAGACCACCACCGCCGTAGCGCAGTTCAGCGCCGCAAACAACAATGCGCGCTCCGTCACTTGGCCCTGCGCGCGCGTCTCGCGCACCACCGAGAGCAAGATGGCAGGCGAGGTCGCCATGGCCGTGGCCGCCACCAACGCAGCAATCAGCGGTGCCACATCAAAGTAGCGCAACACCATGAACACCAGGGCAAAGGTCAAGGCACATTCAAGCGCGCTAGACAGCGCCAACCAGGGGTTGCGCAGCACCCAGGGAAACGACACGCGCTGGCCCAGATCAAACAGGATGAGCGCTGCAGCCACTTCGATGGTGTTCCTCAGAAAACCAAAGACAGGCAGCGGCGCCAACCCAATGGCATGACCCAGTAGCGCAAACCCGATACCCGTCGCCACATAGCCCAATAAACGGGGCACACGCAGCCATGTCGCCACGCGCTCGCCCAGCACAATGGCCACCAGCACCAGCAACGCCACGGCAGCGGCCGCCGGCACCTCAAGCGGGAACGTGGGCAGGAAAGAAGGCAAGGGCGTTATCAGCGTGATTACTCCCTATCAGTGAGTGCGCATCGCGCGCGCAACACCACCAAGGTGTGCGCCGCACTCGATTTGGCCACAACGCGGCATGGCGCCTGGGCCCGGATTCAAGACACAGCCCCATTCCGAAACAATTGGGGTCAGATCAACATTTTTTCCGGCTCTCAGTGGTTGCACCTTGCAGCGCCAGACACTGCGCACATTCAGGAATCAACAATCACCACCGCCTGAGCGGGCTGCGGCAAGTCGGTACGTCGCATCACATGACTGAGCATTTTCTTTACCGCCTCAGAGGCGTTAGAAACTTTCAAGCAGGTCTGCGGATGCGCCAAGGGCCACACACTCGCCAACTCATCGGCAAACCCCTGCCCAATGTGATCAACGTCACGGAAATCAAGCTCAACCTCCTCAAAGCGCTCAAAGCGCGCCACCACGCGCTTGGCCTGCGAGCGCGTGGTCAGATCGTCTTCAATGGCGGCCAAGGAAACAAAGAACTTGGTTTTGCCGGACACAAATTCTTCGGGATCAGTGATGGATGGACTCAACACGCCCTGAACTGGGCGTGCTGGGCTTGGATGTGTACTTAGAACGGAATGTCATCGTCCATGTCGGCAATGTTCGCCGGCACAGGCTTGGCCGCAGCCGAGGCCGCTGGAGCACGCGCGGCGCGCGGCGCAGGTGCGCCACCTTCATCCGACTCGCCGCCATAGCTACCGCCACCTCCCATGCCCTCGCGCGAGCCCAGCATCTGCATCTGGTCGGCCACGATCTCGGTGGTGTATTTCTCGTTACCGTCTTTGTCAGTCCACTTGCGCGTGCGCAGTCGACCTTCCACGTAGACCGAGCGGCCTTTCTTCAGGTACTCGCCGGCAATTTCGGCCAGGCGGTTGAAGAACACGACGCGATGCCATTCGGTGGCTTCTTTCATCTCGCCGCTGGCTTTGTCTTTCCACTTATCGGTGGTGGCAATGGAGACGTTGGTGATGGCACCGCCATCGGGGTTGTAACGCGTCTCGGGGTCGCGCCCCAGATTGCCCACCAAAATGACTTTGTTCACAGATGCCATCGACGTTCTCCTTTAAAAAATTCGTCTGAAACCAGAAGGGGCGGCGATCATACCCAGGGAAATAAATGGGGTCAGATCAATATTAATTTGTTGTCGTGGGTTCTTTCATGCCCCAGGTCAGTGCGAGCCATCCCACCGCGATGCCCGCCATGGCCACAAACACCACCACCGCCCCGTGGTGCGCAGCCAGCCACCCACCGGCGGCCCCGCCCACATAAAACGCCAGCGAGTGGCTGGTGTTGTAAACGCCCATGGCCAGGCCCCGTGCGTCGGGCGGCGCCAGGCGCGAGATGGCGGAGGGGAAGCTCGCTTCCAGCACGTTGAAGGCGGCAAAGAACAGCAACAGGCAAGCGGCCAGCACCCACACCGATGAGTGCGCATCGGTGGCTGCCCACGCAAAACCCAAAGCCGCTACCGCCACCACCCCCATGGCGCCGCGCATGAGGGTGCGCGCGCTCCCCAGCCGTTCGGCACGGCGAATGGGCGGCATCATCAGTGCAAAGGACAGCACCATCACCGGCAGATACACCCAGGCGTGCTGACCGAGCAGCAAGCCACGTTCCACCCACATCACAGGCAACACCACGAAGAGCGCCATCAACGCCGCGTGCAATACAAAGATGCCCAGGTTCAGGCGCAGCAGCTGCGCATCAAACACCACAGAACGCCAAGGGGTGCGGCCATCCGGTGGCGCATGGCGTGCCAGCGCCTGCGGCACGGCCCACACCACCACCGCCATGGCCACCAGCGCCAATACGCCGGTCAACACAAACAGCCCGTCCATGCCGATGGCGGCATACAAGGGCGGCGCCGCCACCATGGACAGCGCAAACATGACGCTGATGGAGGCCCCCACCATGGCCATGGCCTTGGTGCGTTGCATGGGGCGCGTGCTGTCAGCAATGAAGGCGGACACAGCAGCCGAGACGGCGCCCGTACCTTGCAGGGCACGGCCCACCACAATCCAGTCCAGGCTGTTTTTCGTCACCCCCACTGCAGCGACAAAGCTGCCCAGCGCCATGAGCGCCAGGCCGGTCACGATCACCGGTTTGCGGCCCAGCCGATCACTGGCCGCGCCAAAGGGAATTTGCAGGACCGCTTGCGTCAGCCCGTAAATGCCCAGCGCCAGACCGATCTGACTGGGATCGGCCCCCGGCAAGCCATGCGCGTACACCGCAAAGACAGGCAGGATCAGAAATAGCCCCAGCATGCGCAGGGCGTAAATCGAGGCCAGTGATACAGAGGCGCGCAGTTCGCGCGAACTCATGCGCTCGGCAACAAAACTCATGGGAGTGTGGTGGCCGCAATGTGCGGCTCGGCGTGAATGTGAAGTGCTGGCTATAGTAGTCGGCTGCCTTTGGAGTACGTGCTTTGTGCTGAAGGCGTCCGATTGGTCCCCTCCCCCTCAAGGGGAGGTAGGTTTTTAGTCCCCTCCCCTTCAAGGGGAGGTTGGTATTGAGTCCCCTCCCCTTCAAGGGGAGCAACTGTGATCCAAGTCAAGCGGTTTT
>CAZZAD010000064.1:0-12579 GCA_964652055.1 uncultured Burkholderiaceae bacterium
GTCAAAAGCGTGGGCGTCATGGGCGACGGCCGCACCTACGAATGGGTTGTGAGCCTGCGCGCCGTGCAAACCCAAGACTTCATGACCGCCCACTGGGCCCACCTGCCGCATGAACTGCTCGGCCGCGTCTCCAACCGCATCATCAACGAAGTACGCGGCATCAACCGCGTGGTCTACGACATCAGCGGCAAACCACCGGCGACGATTGAGTGGGAGTAAGGCGCGGGTTTATGGTGCAATTATTTTGGCTTTAATTAGAAATTAGTGCCAGAATAATGGCACTATGGCCAAGACGACAGCTCCTTTGCTTCCCGCCACCACGGCACTGCTTCAGGGTTTGGGCGAGCGTTTGCGTCTGGCGCGTAAGCGCCGCCGTTTGACCGCCAAGCAGATGGCCGAGCGTGCAGGCATGGCACCGATGACGTTGCGCAGTCTGGAGCGCGGCGGCATCGGGGTGACGATGGGCGCTTACGTTGCAGTGATGCAGGTGCTGGGATTGGAAAAAGATCTGGACCTGCTGGCCGCTGCCGACCCCCTGGGTCGTGAACTGCAGGACGCGTTATTGCTGCCACGCAGGAAGTCAACGATCCTTAGCAAGTCAGCGAAACCACCTCCCCCACGAAAGTCTCCGCGCAAATCGGTGGCAAGTTCCCGCGATTGGATTGAGAAGGGGGGCTACACCAGTGCGCAGAGTTTGGTGGGTTTGCTGGCCAAGAAGCGACGTGTGCCTGCAAAGAAAACGCGTTGAAGGGGGCTGTTTGGGCCGGCGGCAGTCCTCTTTTCCAAAAAAAAACACCATGAAAAAGGAACATTAAATGTTCGAATTTCATGGTGTTTTATGTTAGGGTGCGGGCCATGTTGCGGCGTCGTGAGCTTGAAACTGAAATCAGGACAGCCCTGGGGCGCTCCCGTGCGGTGGTCTTGACGGGGCCTCGTCAGTCAGGGAAAACCACGCTGGCACAGATCTTCCTTGATCGGCGCTCGCCCAACTATTTTGACCTTGAGAACCCTCTGGATGCACAGCGCCTGGAGCAGCCCTTTAACACGCTGTCTCAGCTCGACGGTCTTGTCGTCATTGATGAGGTGCAAAGGCGTCCGGGGCTGTTCCCGGTTTTGCGTGTGCTGATTGATCGGGCAAATACTCCAGGGCAATATTTGCTGTTGGGCAGTGCCTCGACCACCTTGTTACGTCAGGCGGGTGAGTCGTTATTGGGGCGGGTGGAGACGATTGAGGTCGGTGGCTTCAACCTGATGGAAGTCAGCCCGTCAGCAACCCAGTTCAGTGGCCGTGCCGCGACAGCATTGTGGTTGCGCGGGGGGTTTCCTCGCGCATACCTGGCCAAGTCCGACGAGGACAGTCTGGCCTGGCGGCTCAATGCCATAAAAAGCCATGTTGAAATCGATTTGCCTCAGTTGGGGGTCAACGTGGCTGCGCCCGCCATGCTGCGTTTTTGGCGCATGTTGGCTCATTGTCATGGCCAGATCTGGACGGCTGCTGACCCTGCGCGCTCGCTGGGCGTGTCTGAACCCACGGTGCGACGTTATCTCGACACACTCACGCAAACCCTCATGGTTCGCCAGCTTCAACCCTGGCATGAAAACCTGAACAAGCGGCAGGTCAGGGCGCCCAAGATTTACTTCAGAGACTCGGGGTTGCTCCATGCCCTGATGGACGTGACAACCTTGGCGCAGCTGCTTGCGCATCCGCGCTGCGGTGCCAGTTGGGAAGGTTTTGCTTTGGAGCAGATGTTGCGTCTGGCCAAACCCGACGAGGCTTACTTTTGGGCTACGCATCAAGGTGCCGAACTGGATTTGCTGATGTTCAAGGGCAGCCAGCGCATCGGCGTTGAATTTAAACGTGCCGATGCGCCGCGTGTTACGCCGTCAATGCAAGTCGCCATCCAGGATCTCAACCTGGATCGGCTCTACGTGGCCTACCCTGGCGAGCGTCGTTTCAGCTTGACCGAAAAGATCGAAGCCGTCCCTCTTTGGGCGATGCTGCCGGCGGGTTAGTCCTTCACATAATTCGGCGACCGCGGCCCCGGCAGGACGTTATGCCGTAACAGCCGCTGGCTGGCGGTGCCGGCGTATTGGTATGAGGCGTCGGTGGTGGTGTTCACGATTTGTTTGACCACGGCTGCAATCAACAAGCCGGCCAAGCCGCCCTGATTATTGTTGTTGTTCTCGGCAGACGATGCTTGTGCGCTGCCTTGCCACAGGAGCGCGCCGTTGCGCAGGTCCACGATGCGCGCTTCGACGGCTACGACGGTTTCGCTGTTGATGATGATGTAGCTCGTGCCGTACTTTTTGACGCGGATGTAGACCGCGGCATCGGCGCCAAAAATTTCACGCAGCTTCTTGAATGGAACTTCGTGAATGTCATTGGGGCTGGTCATGCCGTTTTGCTTGAAGGTTTCATCCACCAGCGTGACGGGCAGGACGTAGTAGCCAGCTTCGGCCAGGGGCAGAGTGGTTTGCGCCAGTACGCCGTAGGTAGCCATGACGTCGGGTGATTCATTGACCGGGGGCAGGACCAATAACGTGGCGGGGCGGCTCTGCTTGAAGGCGCTGTAGTCGTAGGGTGTGGTGGCGCAGGCGCCGAGCAGGCTCACCGAAATACCGGCGATCAGCACTCGCACCATGCGGTGCGTTGAACTGAGGTGGGACAAAAGTTTCATGGTGGCGATCCAGTGGTTATGACTTGGCAGGCTTGACTTCCGGAGCATCGGGTGCGGCCGGATTGGGTGTCGGCTTAGTTGTCGGTTTAGGCGTCGAATTGGGCACCGCTTTACTGGCAGCAGGCCCGGTGGCCTTGGGTGCTGCTTTGGCTGCGGGTTTTTTGGGTGCTGCTTCGGGCGCCGGAGTTGGTTCCGGTTTGGGCTCAGGGGCCGGTGGATTCATACGGCGCAGCAGAAAGTCCATGTAAGGAGCCGATTCAGGAAACGCAACCTTCTCCGCTTCAAACTGCTGCTTGGCCTCGTCAGGTCGGCCCAGGTTCAAATCGAGCAAGCCCACGTGCGCCCGAAAGCCCGGCGGCAGCGCGGCGCCGGCACCTTGTGCTTTTTCTGCCTGAGCTTGCAGCAGACGCAACTGCTCTTGCGAACCCGTGCCGGATCCACCTTTGAAGTGTTCGTAGAGTTGCCGTTGATAGCCCTCCCAGTGGTAGATCGTTTTGGCCGGTTGCGCACAACCCACCAGCCCTGCCACGGCCAGAGCAACGCCCAGCTGGATCCCTGATGCAATGCGGTTTGATTTCATTACGGACGACCTTTCTGCACGCCCCACTGACCCGATTCCATGCCCGCGACCAGCTTGTTTACGGCTTCGCGGATGGCCAGGTCCAGCACCTTGCCATTGAGTGTGGCGTCATAGCTGGCGGTGCCACCAAAGCCCACCACCTCGCGGTTGGACAGCTCGTATTCACCGGCGCCGCTGGCCGAATACACAATTTCTGAGGTCACGATGTTGACTACGTTGAGCGTGACCTTGGAGTAGGCAACCTGCGATTTGCCGCGTCCCAGAATGCCAAAGAGCTGGTGATCACCCGTTTCCTTGCGGCCAAATTCGGCAATGTCGCCCGTCACCACAAAGTCAGCGCCATGAATGTTCTGGGTCTGACCCTTGTACTGCGCCTCTTGTTTGGCTTCTGAGAGATTGTCACGGTCCAGTACCTTGAAGCGCTGCGACTGTTGAAGATGTGCAAGGAGCACGGTTTTGGCCTGGCTGCCGAGGCGGTCTACGCCATCAGAAAAGATGCCGCGCATGAAGTTGGAACGGTTGTCGAACTTGCCTACCGAGATGGGCACCTGTGGGCCTTTGTAGGTGGTCAGAGCGGACTCCACTTTGGCTACAGCAACCGTGCGCGAGGATTCGGTGGCACAGCCGGCCAGCATCAGTAAAGCGGTCGCCGTGGCAGCAGCTATCCGTAGGTGAGACATGGGCAGTTCCTTTTGTCTTGGGTGATCGGAAAAACGCGCAGTCTAATCAGCATGGATAATCGCCGCCCTTGATTCCTCGCGCAGCGCTTTCAACATTCCAATGCACCCCATCGATGTCGCTGGCTGGACCGCGCGCCTGATTCAACTGGCGGGGCGCGGGTCTGTGCAACTGACGCCTCTGTCGCAGCGCGATGGTCGCGATCTGGAATTGGTGCTGGCCACCGCGGCCTTGCATGTTCCCCAGCAGCAGCTGGTGACTGAAGTTCAGGCCAACGAAGTTCTGGACATTTTTTTATCGGGCGCCGGTGCGTTTATTGATGCGGACGTTGCCGAACTGCGCCGCTGGCTGGTGGACACCGGGTTTGTCGTGCGCAACGAACACGGGGCCGACTATCGGCGTGGACACTTTCCCGATTGGTTGGCGCAAGCGGCAGATCACATGGATCTCGATACATTGACTGCTGATCTACAGGCGTCCAAGCTCGGCAACCCGGCGTGGTTATCCCGTGCCGCGCAGGCCGTTGAGGTGACTGAAACTTTGATCGCTACGGCGGCCGACGATGAGATGTACATGCGTCTGGCGCTTGATCAGGCGCACAACGCCTGGGCGCTGGCCGAGGTGCCCGTGGGTTGTGTGGTGGTGAAAGATGGGCAGGTCATTGCCACGGGTTTTAACCAGCCCATAGGCAATCAGGACCCCACGGCACATGCCGAGATTCAGGCCATGCGCGCGGCGGCCGAGCGGCTGGGCAACTACCGGCTAAGTCATTGCGAGCTGTATGTGACTTTGGAGCCCTGCGCCATGTGCGCCGGCGCCATGCAGCATGCGCGCATCGGCAGGGTCATTTATGGCGCTGCCGATCCCAAAACCGGCGCCTGCGGCAGCGTGGTCAATCTTTTTGCAGAGTCCAAGCTCAACCACCATGCCACCGTACGTGCCGGGGTGATGGCCCAGGAGTGTGGCCAGGTGCTGTCCCAGTTTTTTGCTGAGAGGCGCGAGCTCAAGCGCGCAGGTGATTTGCCCAATGAGGCTGAAGTAGGAGATGGTTTAGACCATGGCGCGAACTAAGGCAGTTGGCTTTGTGGCGCCATCGGGCTATCTGACGGACCCCGCGGTGATGGACCGTGCAGCACAACGGTTCGCCAGCCGCGGTTGGCATGTGCTGGCGGGCGACACCTGTTTTGAAAAATCGGAGCGGTTTGCGGGCAGCGATGAACTGCGCGCAGGCGAGCTGCAGCGCTACTGCACGGACCGCTCGCTGGATCTGGTGGTCAGCGCCCGAGGCGGTTACGGGCTGACGCGGCTGCTGCATCGGCTGGACTTTGAAGCCATTGCACGCGCGGGGCGCACCATCGTGGGCTACAGCGATTTCACCGCATTCAATCTGGCTTACCTGGCCAGGGCAGGGGGCATCAGCCTGCATGGCCCCTCGGCGGGTGACTTCGGCGCAGCGGTTGCCAATGAAGACACGCTGCGCGAGTTTTTTGCCACGCTCAGTCAGGCGCCGCATCAGGTTGTGTTTCCTACGCAAGCAGATGATCTTCAGGCCACAGGTGTCTTGTGGGGCGGCAATCTGTCTTTGGTGTGTGCCTTGCTGGGGACCGAGTATTTCCCCAAGGTGCGTGGCGGCATTCTGTTTCTTGAAGACGTGAACGAGCCCGCCTACAAGATCGAGCGCATGTTGTTGCAACTGGTGCAGGCCGGGGTGTTGCACAAGCAAAAGGCCATTGTGCTCGGGGCGTTTGATCCCATCACGCCCATGCCCAATGACAACGGCTACAACCTGGGCAGCGTCATTGCGTTCATACGTTCGCTCATGGATGTGCCTGTGGTGACCGGGCTGCCCTTTGGGCACGTGCCCTTCAAGGTCACGCTGCCCGTGGGTGCAAAAGTGGCTTTGCAGGTGCGTAATGCCCAGGCCAGCCTGTCGTGGAAACGTTGGGACCCAGGCAATTGACACGATTGCCCAGCGTTGCAAACCCGTTGACTTCAATCCATCCCTCATAGAATCGCGCCCATGTCCGGACCCCTAACCCGCTTTGGCATCGACGGTGAAACCCGTGAACAGCGTCAGGAAAAAATCCTGGGTGGGGTGATTTCATCGGTTTATCGGCAGGTGCCGCAATCGGTGCTCGGCACCATCGTGGGGGGCGTGGCCATTGCGGCCGTCTTCTGGCCCACGCACGAGCAGAACTGGATCGTGATCTGGGGCATTGCCATGCTTGTGGAGTCGCTCTTCCGGCTGCGCATTGCGCGCGCTTTCAGGAGTAGCGCACATGAATTGCTGGATGTGCCTCGCTGGGCGCGCCGCTGGGTGCTGCATTCGGCCGCGGCCGGTGCGCTGTGGGGAGCGGCCGGGCTCATGTTCTATACGCCCGACGCGCCCGAGCAGCAGATTGCGCTGGTGGCGGTCATTCTGGGCGTTGCGTTTGGTTCTCTCACGCTCTACGCCTCACATCGGCCGGCCATGATTGCCTTCTTGCCGCTGGCGCTGCTGCCCCTGATTGGGCGCATGTTGGCGCAGCAGCACGCGGTGTATGTCACCGCCGCCATCGTGGTGTTCGCGGTGTTTTCGTTTGCCATGATTTTTGGCCGCAACTTTGGCGAGGCTATGTTCGAGTCGGTCAAGAACAACTATGAGAACGAAGTGCTGGTCAATCAGTTGGTCAGCGAAAAGCGCATTGCGGAAGACGCGCGTCGCGCAGCAGAAACCGCCACGCGCTCCAAGACGCAATTTTTTGCCGCGGCCAGTCACGATCTGCGCCAGCCGCTACAGGCCATCGGCATTTATGTCTCGCTACTGAAAAAGCGCGCGCAAGGCCCGATGGAGCCGCTGGTGGGCAATCTTTCCACCGCGGTGGAATCGCTCTCCAAGCTGGTGGAAGAGCTGCTGGAAATCTCGCGGCTGGATTCGGGTTCAATTCAACCCCGTGTGCAGCAAGTGGCCATTGATGAAATGTTCGGCTTGCTTGAGCAGGAATTCACACCGCAGGCGTCGCAAAAAGGTCTCGAGTTGCGGGTACGCATGTCGGGCTTTGCGGTGGAGTCCGATTCCACCTTGCTGCTGCGTGTGGTCCGTAACTTGATGGCCAATGCCATTCGCTACACCGTGCACGGTGGCGTGCTGCTGGCCGCCCGACGTCGTGGCGACGTGGCCAGCATCGAGGTGTGGGACACCGGCCCAGGCATACGTCAGCAGGAACTGGATCGCGTGTTTGAAGAGTTCTATCGCGGCGAAAGTTCCAAAGGTGATGCCGGGAAGGGCGGATTTGGACTGGGGTTGTCCATCGTCAAGCGGATCTGCAGCGTGCTGGGTCTGCCCCTGGTGGTGACCACGCGGCCGGGCAGTGGCACGGTGTTCCGCGTAGAGGTCCCCCTGTCCGCCATGCCTGCCCGTTCATTGCGCCAGGTCTCGGAACCTGTCGAATCGCCCATCCGCTCACTGGCGGGCTATACGTTGGTGGTGCTTGAAGATAACGACGAGATCCTCAACAGCATGACGCGCCTGCTGCGCTCGTGGGGAGCCGACATCTTGTCGGCCAGCAGTTTCAGCACGGGTTTGGTCAAGAAGCTTTCGGTGCGCGAAAAGATTGATCTCATCCTGGCCGATCAAAATCTGGGTAACGCCATCTCGGGGGTCGAGTCAACGTTCCGTATACGTGAGCTGATGGGGCGTCCCGTCCCCGTCATCATGCTCACGGCCGTGCATGGTCTTGAGGTGCTCGCCGAGTTTCAGAAAATGATGCACGAGCGCCTGTCAAAACAGCCCGAATTGGGCTCTGTCATTGTGCGTAGCCGCGTGGAAGAGCCCATTGTTTTGCAAAAACCCACGACGGCATCGGTCCTCAATTCCACCGTTGCCGATGCACTTGGGCTGGCGTATGCCAAAACAGAATCGGTGACACCCCTGTCCGATAGGGAAGGGGCTGAGGATCGCGTGTCGGATTAACCGACGTCGTAGCCGTGGCGTCGTGCTGCGAGTAGCGCTTCAGTACGGTTGGATGCACCAAAGGCCCGGTAGATGGCCGTGACGTGTGTCTTGACCGTGCCTTCGGATAGGCCCAGCTCGCGACAGATGATCTTGATGGGTGCGCCGCGTGCCAGTAACTGCAGCACCTGTTCCTGCCGCTCGGTGAGCTGGATTCGCGAGGCCGAGGGCTGCCCAAACACATCACGACCCCGCTCGGGCAATCCCAACATGGGCGCGCCCCGAGTTGAGTCGTCCAGCAGATCGTTGGGAATGTAGACGCCACCTGAAAGCACAAAGCGAATGGCCGACAACAGATTTTCAGACTGCATCGACTTTGGAATAAACCCTGCAGCACCTAACTGCAGCACGCGCATCACGCTGCGCTGATCCTGCACACCGGAGAGCACCAGAATTTTCAACTCGGGGGACTTGCCCGCCAGGGATTCCAACAGACTGGTTCCTGAAGCACCAGGCAGGTTCAGATCCAGCAACATCAGATCCGCATCGACATGCTCCGCCGCCAAGCGCTCAGCGCCTGCGGCGTCATGGGCCACCTCGATCTGCACCTTGGGATCAAGGTCAGTCAGCAACACGCGCATGGCTTCGGTAATGAGCGCGTGGTCATCGACGAGAAGAATCTTCATGGCAGGATCACAGGTAAATGAGAAGGGAGGCGAAGAATAAACGGACACGGCTCAATCTTGCGCGGGCTGCAGTGTAGTCGTCCCGATGATGCATTCAGTCACGCCTTTTGCGCACGCTTTCCATCTGTGTTCCGGCAATCCAGTCATGCAGCATCCGCCGCTCCCGGGTCAACAAGCCTGCAATGCACATCAGAGCAAAACTTGCGACAAACACGATCAGTGCGTTTGCGCCGCGTAATTGCGCGGCCCATACCAACACACCCCCGGGAACCAACATCGTCCACATGGCGCAGTAGCGCACCACGGCCTTTAACCAAGAGATCTGCTGCTGGCCGTTACCCCTATGGTCCACCGATCCGCTGTTGACCAGTCTGAGATGCCAGGTTTTCATGGCCAGCGTCTGGCCTGTTGCGTGCCAGCAGTAGCAAAAATATGCGCCCAGAGCGATGAACAGGACGGTGCGCAGAAACCAGGGATAGGCATCGGATGCTGGCCACAGGGTGTGCACCAGTGCGGTCACAAAGAACAACACACCAAACAGCAACACCGCTTCATAGAGCAGGGCGCCGACTCGTTGGCCCAGTAAGGTCGCTGGCTTAACCAACTCAGGCACAGCAGCCTCGGACGGCGTCATGGATGAAAAAAAACGGCTTGCCCGCACGGGCTTAATGCGATGCGGAGGGCGTAGGGGATGGGGCGGGGGATGCCCTGGGCGCAGGTTCCGCCTTTTTGGGCACCTCTCTGGAGACCCGCTCGGACCGGCGCGGTGGCTCAGCAGGCTTTTTCGGCTTACTGGCCATGGCCTGTTTTTTTTCCTCTGGCAGTTGTGTGTACTGATCTACGGCGGACTGGCGCTGCTCCAGAGGAAGTTCATACGCCTTACGAAAATTGCTGCGTGCGGTTTCGCGCTGTGCGGGCGTGAGGTTGACGTAGCCCGGCATGCGTTCATGAAACCGCTGTTTTCCCTCAGGCGAAAGTTGCGGATAGCGCGCAGCCATGGCAAGCCACTTACGTTTGCGCTCGGTATCCAGGGTGTTCCACTGTGGCTGCAACGGGCCAAGCGCTTCTTTTTGATCTTCTGTCAGTTCGTTCCAGCCAGGTTTGGAGGCCGGTGCGGGCGCCACCTTGGAAGTTGCTGCCTTGGTAGATGCCGCAGGGGCCTGCGCGGATACCCCGCCGCAAAGCAACAGGAAAGCAATAAACAGAAATACGGAATGCATGCGCGCGACCTAATTCCCCGCACTCAAGTCGGGGTCTAAAAAACTAGTTGTTGAATTCTTGCTGAATAAAGCGTCCAAAACCCTTGTCCGCATACGCTTCCAGAGGACCATCATCGAGCAGCACCGCAAAATCAATGTCGGCCTGATCGTTGATGCGTTGCGTTTCACGCCACTGATGGATGCCGGCAACACCAATCACCAGTGCCGCCAAGGGAACCAGCAAGCCCAGTCGGTGCACCCAGCTCCATAGTCCGCCGGCCGAATCGGCCAAAACCAACTCTGTGGCGGCAAGGCTTACGGTTTGCGCGCCGGACGCATCAAAACGCGCAAGCGCAGCCTTGCGCGCCTGCTGCAGCTTGAACTGGGTCTTGTAATCGATTTGATCTGCACCCTCGTTAAGGGCTTGGCGGATTTTGAAAGCGAAATCGGTGTCAATTTTCATAGTGTGATGCCTCGTGCACTCAGCGCTTTTGCCAGGGTGTGAACGGCCCGCGAACAGTGGGTTTTGATGCTGCCTTCAGAGCACCCCATGGCGGCAGCGGTCTCGGCAACGTCGAATTCCTCCCAATAACGCAATACAAAGGCTTCTCGTTGACGCGGGGGCAGCCGGGAAATCTCTTCTTCAATGATGGCAATGATCTGGGAGCGCTCCAGCTTGTCAGCAGCGCTTTCAGCTTTTTCCGTGCCCTCCATGGCTTCCAGGGTGTCCAGAGGGTCGGCATCCTGATCATCGGCCGGAGTCAGCGACGAAAACAGGCTCACCCAGGTGGTCTGAACTTTCAGGCGCCGAAAATGATCGTGCGTCGCGTTCTGAAGAATCCGCGTGAAGAGCAGGGGGAATTCGGCCGCTGGACGCGCGCTGTAGTGCTCGCTGAGCTTGAGCATCGCATCCTGGACGACATCAAGCGCCGCTGCTTCGTTGCGGACGACGAACATCACCTGCTTGAAGGCGCGGCGTTCAACGCCGGCCAGAAAGGCGGAAAGGTCTTCTCGTGTTGCCATCTGTAGACGCGGCGCCAACTGCACGACCGGTCGTGCCGAAATCGGGCGGCGATGGTATCAGCTCAAACCTTGTCGGCTGAGGCTTCGTCGGGGGTGGTTCGGGCGACGGGACGTACCCGTGCCACCTTAGATACCTGCTTCACCCGCCGGATGGTGCGCATGGTGCGGGCCAGATGCAGACGATCGCGTACCTGAAGCTTGAAGTGGATGGTGGTGAGCTCGTCGCCTTCATCGCCAATATTCACGTTCAGGATATTGGACTCGGCCTCGGCAATGGCCACCGCTATGCGCCCCAGTACACCCCGTTCATTAGCTGTGACCACGTCGATATTGGTGGCAAAGTTGTCTGCGGTGTCCTCTGCCCACTGCAGGTCCAGCCAGCGTTCGGGGTCGGCGCGGCGGGAGCGGCGCGCGTTGGCGCAATCAGCGCGATGCACAGCCAGGCCCTGATCGCGGCGCATGTGCCCCATGATGTGATCGCCGGGAATAGGGCAGCAGCAGTTGGACATGGCAAGCGCCATGCCCTCGGTGCCCCGAATCACCACGGCAGTGCCACTGCTCATCGACCTGCGGGTGCGCTCGGTGACATCCTCGGCGGGTTCTGAAACCACCTGCAACAACTGACGCGCCACCACGGGAGCCAGGCGTTGACCCAAACCGATATCGGACAGGATGTCCTCTTTGCTGCGGGCATGAGACTCCTGCACGAACGCATCCCATCGCGCAGGGGTGACTTCCTCAATGTATCGGTTCAACTGCGCTACGGCCTGTTCCAGCAGTCGCTCGCCCAGCTCCACGGCCTCTTCGCGCTTGGTGGTGCGCAAGAAATGGCGGATTTCCGCGCGCGCTTTTCCGGTGCGCACAAAACCCAGCCAGGTGGGGTTGGGGCGAGCCACCGGCCCGGTGACGATTTCCACCATGTCGCCGTTTTTCAGCGGGGTGCGCAAGGGCTGAACCGTTCCGTTGACACGCGCTGCCACAGTTTTGTTGCCCACATCGGTGTGAATGCCGTAGGCAAAATCGACCAGGGTGGAGCCCCGCGGGACCGACATGATCTGGCTCTTGGGCGTGAACACGTAAACCTTTTCAGGGAACAAGTCGACCTTGATGTTCTCCATGAACTCGGCCGAATCACCCGTCTGCGCCTGAATCTCGATCAGCGACTGCAGCCACTGGTTCATGCGGGTTTGCAGTTCGGTGGCGCTTTCTTCATCGGACTTGTAGAGCCAGTGTGAAGCCACGCCCGACTCGGCCACCTGGTGCATGTGCCGGGTGCGAATCTGGAACTCCACCGGAGTGCCAAAGGGGCCAATCAGCGTGGTGTGCAGCGACTGATAGCCGTTTTCCTTGGGGATGGCGATGTAATCCTTGAATTTTCCGGGCACCGGTTTGAATAGCGTATGCAAGGCGCCCATGGCCTGATAACACTCGGCCCGTGTATTGACCACCACACGAAAGCCGTAGATATCGAGCACCTCGGAAAACGACAGGCGCTTTTCCACCATCTTGCGGTAGATGCCGTAGAGCGTTTTTTCGCGGCCAAAGACCTCGGCTTTGAGTTTGTTTTGCGCCAGGGCTTTGCGCACGCCCTCATGAATTTTGCTCAGTACTTCGCGGCGGTTGCCGCGTGCCGCCAATACCGCTTTGGACAACACGGCGTGACGCAACGGGTGCAGCCGCGCAAAACTTTGATCCTGCAGCTCGCGATAGAGCGCGTTCAGACCCAGGCGATGCGCGATGGGGGCGTAGACATCCAGCGTCTCGTTGGCAATGCGGCGCTGCTTGGCCGGCTCCATGGCGCTTA
>CAZZAD010000065.1:0-12516 GCA_964652055.1 uncultured Burkholderiaceae bacterium
GCCGTCCAGAGCGGTTTTCACGTCATACCCCCGCATCGATCTGCGGGACATGCGCGCCCGAACAGCATTTGCCTTGGCTCGCAGCCTTGCCTCCACCACCTCCGCCGCCGCAGGAGCTTGCCCCGCAGCTTTGTTCGGCAGCTTCTTCGGTACTACGCCGCGATCCGACTTCCCGCTTCCGTGGCTCATCGCGGTACGCCCTTGGGCTTTTCGATGCGCGCTGCAGCAAGCGTCTGCCGACGCGCTGCAGCAGGATGCGGGACCTCCCGGTTCCCGTGCGAGATGTTTCCGCGCCTGCTCGGGGTCTGTGACCGCGCGGGGTCCGGTGCAACCTTGCCAAAGCGGTTGCATCGGTGTGGCCTTCGGTGCAAATCCACCACCTCGGCACCCCGGACCTCCCGTGGGCTTGCCCACGGGGCGTTGATTACGCGGCTCAATACCCGGCCCGCGCGTACCCCTGTCAACGCTTCGCCCACACCCTCACGAATGTGCACGCATGACTCGGGGCCGTCGTGGCTGGCTACACCTTCAACGTATGACTCTTTCATTCACAACATCCCGTCAGTTTGACCGGCGCACGGATTTGCAACGACACCAGGCGGCCCGCCGTGCCCGCTATGCCGTGCGTAGCGCTCTCACCCATCGGGTGAACGCACAAAAGACCGCAAGGCATTGAAGCCATTGGCTTTGTCCAGTGGCACCAGCGGCCATCTGCCGGATTTAGGCTAAGCCGCAGCCTGACGCGCCAAGCGCACAAACGCATCCACATCCAGTTGCTCGGCGCGCGCCTTGGGGTCCACATCCGCGGCCACAATTTGCTCGGCGGTGAGCACTGCCGCCACCGCATTGCGCAGCGTTTTGCGGCGCTGGCCAAACGCGGCGGTGACCACGCGCGCGAAGGTTTCGCCATCCACTTGCGGCAGCTCGGCAACGGGACGCGGCACCAGACGCACGATGCTCGACATCACTTGCGGCACGGGGTGAAACGCCCCCGGGGGTACATCGAACAAGCGCTGCACCTGGTAGCGCACCTGCAACATCACGGACAGGCGCCCGTAGTCCGCGCCCCCGGGCGGCGCGACCATGCGATCGACCACTTCTTTTTGCAGCATGAAGTGTTGATCGACCACGCGATGCGCAATCGGCACTAGCGTGAAGAGCAGCGGCGTGGAAATGTTGTAGGGCAGGTTGCCCACGATGCGCAGTGGCCGCGGGTCCGCATCGGCCAGCGCGGCCCAGTCAAACGCCAGGGCATCGCCTTCGATGAGCGTGAGCTGCTCCGCGCTAAAGCGCTTACGCAGGTGCGCAGCCAGATCGCGATCAATCTCCACGGCTGTAATGTGTCCCGCACGTGCAATCAACGGTGCAGTCAGCGCAGCCAGCCCTGGACCAATTTCCACAACGCGCTCGCCCGGCCGGGGTGCCACCGCATCGACGATGCGCGCCAGCCAGTGGGCGTCATGCAGAAAATTTTGTGAGAAGCGTTTGCGGGCGTGATGGATAGCCATGTGTTTCCAGACGGTGTCAGCCCGCAGCTTCGCAGCTTATTGGTCCGGCAATCATGAACTATTCCAATTCGCATTAGAAATGAGAACTAATGCAGTGCTTCATGCTGTTTGACACTTTTATAAAACCGATGGATTTGTCGTCCTGGCAAGGCGCAAACCACAGCGATGCCTTGGCGGCAAAGACGCGGTTTTATGTGTCAAACAGTGTGAAGCACTGCACTAGTGCAGTGCTTCACCCATTCCGACCCTTTTGGAGTCGCGCCTTTGCCCCCGTGGCAGCGTTGCGAATCCGCGCGATACCACCGGGTATCGCTGTGGTTCGCGCCTCGCCACAGAGGCAAATTCGCTGACCCAAAAGGGCCGGAATAGACGAAGCACTGCACTAGGAGCCTGCGCGGCAGACAGTGCTAAGCATGGCAAGGACGCAGCAACGACGTGTTCGCTTCTAATGTGAATGCAAATGTGAATGTGAATGACTTACAGGTTCCCTGTTGCGCCTACGACCCGAGCGCACCGGCATGCCGTCATTGGGTGGGGCGTGCGGGGCCACCGTCTGGCGCGCTAAATGCCACGATCTTTTTTCTTGGCCCCAGCAGACGAACGCTCTTCGGCGCGGCGCTCAATTTCTTGCACCAGCGCTGTGCGAAAAGCTTCAGGGTCGGTGTTGTCGGGGCGGCTGAGGTCTTGAACGAATTTTTTGGGCAATTCATTAATGTGCTTCAGACCCAAGCGCGCGTTGGTCTCGTCGACGTAAGCGGCCATCTTGTGCTGCGGATATGCCTGCAAATTACTAAAGAGGGCATCGAGCAAAGTTTTGTGGTGGTCTGCCGTTAAAAAGTGCTTCGCCAAGGCATAGAGGTGGCGTAGATCAAGGTTCTTGTAATCCTGCGCCTGCACCGTCTGCGGCAAAAACTTCTGACTGCGATGCTGCGCGTACTGATTACCTGATGCGATGGCGCCATTAATTTTGGCTAGGTAATTCCAAGTGTCATCCCAATGATTTTGGTAGCGATGCAGGACGCTGGTTGCAACATCGGGGCCCTCCAATCCCAGCTGTGTCTTGAGGCTAGTTTCGTGATTTCCCACAATGCGGTCGAGAGAAAGGTTCTCTTCCTGAGCAATTTGCGTTTGTGTTTTTCCGTGTAACAAGCGCCACAGCGTGACCAGTAGGTGCGGTTGCAGGTTGTAGGACTCCAGTGACTTCACCTGTGCTGGAGGGGCGGTTTCTTGCAGCGCAAGGGCCTGCCGGTTGTACATGCGCTCGCGCTTGGTGCGCTCTCTTTCTCTGGCTAGATCCAATCTCAGCATTTGCAACGCTGCAAACGGATCGACATCACTGGCCCCGCTGTAGCGCGCAGACAATTCATGCACAAGTGCTTGGGGCTTGTCGATTAAGCCCAAAGCCTTGCGAATCGCTGACCGCGAACGAAAAAAATTGATACTTTCCAATTCGTTAGCAGGAAATATTTTTTGCAAATCGAATGTTTTTCCCTCAAGCACCCGCTCCACCACTTTGTTCAAAAACGCCATGGCCGTTCCTTCCAGACCGTAGAGCACCGAGGGACGAATAACCCAGGAATTTTCTTTTGTGTTTTCGGGTATTGCAGCTGTCTGGTCTAAGGCGGCTTTGTGCGCTTGATCTGGTGCTTGCGTTGGTATCTGCACTGCAGTTGGCGCCGGAGAAGGGGCGGTTTTTTTTGCTTTAGGGCGAACACGTGTGGGTTGACTGAAAAACTTTTGAATTACATCTGCAAGCAAGCGCTGTGCGCCGCCCGGATACTTATCAATAATCAGGCGCAGCACCCTGCTTGTTACTGTCCCAAATGTTTCGATTTCGCGTTGGAGCTCAAGCTGGAGCGCTGTGCGCCACGATGGGCCGAGTTGACTTAAGGCATCCAACACAGCATCACGGATGGTGCCCTCAGACACTTCTTGCGCTCCCGGCGCAGCCTTCGCGGCGGTAGACATTTGGAGTGCTTGCCAAACGCTTTGCAGCTCGGCCAAAGAATCTGTGGCCAGAGCACCCGCCATTTGTGTGCCCGTTTTTGTATCTTTAGCCGCACCTGTTAGAGCCTGAATATGAGTTACCAAGTTCGTATGCAACTGGCGCAGCACGTCTTGCACACGCTGGCCACCACCGCTGAGTTGTTCGATAAGGTCGCGCGAGGCGGGCTGCACCCATGCGTTGGCGTAGGCCACTAGCGTCGTATGGGGTGCTTCTTGTAGGCCAAGCGCGCCTTTGATGCGGTGGTTAGTGCGACGATCGTCGGTGAGCTGGATACCCTGTGGGTCATAGGGGTTGAGGTATGCCGAGTCAGCCAACAGCGCACTGACCGCGGCCAACATGGCCTTGGCATCCGGTGTGGTAAGCCGATTCATGGCCTGCACATCCAGTGACTTCGCACGTTCCAAAAATTCAAGTACAGCAGCTTGCTGCGGGTATAGATAGTTGAAGTTGCTCTCATGCAGTGATGGGGGGGTGCGTTGCATGACTTCTGCGGCAATGTCTCCATCGGGTTGCAGTCCCAATGTTTTTCTGATTCTTGTTAGATAGTTCCAAATGACGCGCGAACCATTGCCAACTTGTGCGGCCATCTGGTCGATGGTCTTGCCTTCCATCGACCAACGCAAGGCTGTGCTTAGGTGTTGAGACAGCTTGTAGGCACGCAGCTCTTGAAGTGGGGTTGTCCCTGCAAAGCTCCACTGATTGCTATTAGCGAGCTCTGGGGCCATTTGCTCCAGAGCCATGCGGTTATACGAGCGCTCGCGCGCCGCGCGTGAATATTCTCGCCGGATATCTGAAAGCAAATGCTGCAGACGCTCGCGCACCGCTTCAGTAGTTGCCTCCCCGCCCCCACCCCCGTAGCGCTGCGAAAGTTGGTAGATCAGGTCATCCACGGGCCCGGCCACACCGAGGGCTTGTTTCGCCCTAAAGGCTCTATTTCTGTTGCCACTTGATACGTTCAATTGCTGCTCAGGTTGCAACAAGGTATTCACTGCCAGGTTGCTGCGATTAAATTTGCCCCGCGCCAAAGCGGTCTGAATCAACCCTTCCAAAAAACGTAATCCGTTGGCTTCAACGCCATACAAGTGGCTGGCAGTGAGTGTGGGGCCTGTGCTGCTGCCTTCAATCTGCTGAGCCACAACCGTCAAAGGCGGTTGCGCGTTCTCAGAGGCTTCCTCAACGTGCTTGTTCCTTGAAGCAACCTGCAGCGGTTCAATTTCAATGTCTGTCTTTAGGGCTTGAAACCGGGTTTCAACCTGGAGCATTAAGCCTTTTAGCTGCTGCGTAAATTCGCGCCCCCATACTGGATCGAACAAGAAAGTGCGTGCGCCCCGGTCTTGGGCCATAAGGCGCATGACGTTCCAATTCGAGGGGGTCAACCCAAGCAATTGGTTCAACGCGGTGCCAAATTTGTCTCGCGAATTTATGCTGTCTTGTTGGTCATGAAACCACGCAGGTGAGCCCTCGAGCGTGGCGTTTAGCGCAGAGTAAAAAAAACTCAGTTGGCGCGACGTAGCCTGGTCTAGCAAGCTTTGCTTCATATGCACACCTACAGCCTGGGCGGCTAAGGCTTGGTAGCGCTGTACCTGGCGCACGTCATCCAACAAATCATCGCGGCGCATGGAGGCAGGGATGGCCGTGGTTTGCTCCCCGATAACAATCTGCGCCTCATCACCGACGTTTGTCGTTGCAAGCGCGTCTTGCAATTGCGCCAAGGACGCGCCTTGCAACGCTTTGCGCAACCAATTCAACTGCACTTGTGGCACCAAGGGGAGCAGCTCGACGGCCTGCGCGAGTGGCATGTCTTGATCGACCTGCGTGCGCGCCACACGCATCTGGCTTAGAAGCTCGCGCAAGCGCGTCACGATAGGTGCGCCCATTGGGCTATTGAGCACCTCACGAATCTGCGTGTTGGCCGCTATGGTTTGCAGCACGGGTAAAAATTGGCTAGGTGGCCACTTGCCTTTGCGCAGATCATTGCGTGCATCACCGTCCAAGCCATGAGCCAGAGACGTGGTTTGGACTGAGCCCTGGCCATGAATGGCTTCTAGCAAGGCATGCGTCAGACCACTCCACCGTTTGACATCCAACGCTGCGACCTGGTCTATGCCTTGACCAATCGCCAAAAAGCTCAGTAAGTGATTCACGTAGGCAGCCAATGCGCGCACATCTTCTTTGAGCTGAGTGGGGTCCGGCGGGTAGTCCTGCACGGACGGTGGATTGGTTTCCAAATGTTCCAACCACTGCGCCGCACTGTGCCCGGCGGCATGCTGATTGATCCACGCCCACTGGTCTGAACTGATCTGCGGCGGGTTCCCCAAAACAACTAAGGAGTGATTCAAAACTATGGGTTGTGAGCGCGCCTTGGTCGTGGCCTTGGCACTGGACTGGCGCACGCGCTCAGGCTTGGCGTTTTCAGATGCTGTGCTTTTTGTAGAGCGGCTGGGCTCATCTTGTGACGATTCTTGTTTCTTTGGCGTGCGAATACGCGTCTCGCGCGCAATGGAGGCCAGGACCTCATCGTGCACCTGAGTCAGATTGCCCGCATAAGCCCAGCGCAGCTGCTGCAAATTGGAGTAGCCCAGTTTTTTGAGCAGCGCCTCAAGATTTAGCTCCGGATTGGGTTGTTGGACCGCCCGCTGGAGTTGGATCCGCTCTTCGTTGGTGAGCTTGGCATTCACGTCACTTGGCGTAAGCAGTTGGAGCCAGCCTTGTTTTGAAAGCCAACTGCCTGGATCGGACTCGATACGTATTGCCACAGTGGCAAAGTTGTGCTCTGTTGGAAAGCGCACCACTGCCAGTTGGCGGCGCAGCAATTTAGCCAGAGCCTCGAGGGTTATTTCCCCATCGACCTGCGCGCCCAAGCGTTGGGCTATGGCCAGTGCCTGCGGTCGATGCTCACTCAAGGGTGAGTCCGCAAAGGCGGCAGCAAAAACGAGCTCGCGGGCCTGGCCTGCCTCAAGCAATTGCTTCATGTTCAACCGTACGGTTTGCGCAAACGCAATGTTCTGCAGCGCTGCGCCTTCAACCAACGTGAGCAAATGCCAACTGGCGTAACCCAAGGCCTGCGCTAGCTCTGTACGGGCTTGCTGTAGCTGAAGCGATTGGTCATCCGATAGCAGCGTAGGTAACTGGGTGGAGCTTGCATTTGCCAGCGGCCCCTTCAAACCTTTGAACCCCAGGGGCGTGATGACCGCTGCGGTATCAACAAGCCACTTGCGCGGATCAGCTGCAATGCGACGCAGCGCCTCAACGATGGACTCGCCCTCCAAGGTCAGCGTTTGCAAGGCGTCATTTAAAGACGCCGAGGAATCTTCTTGCCCATTGGCCTTACCCCTGAGTACATGCTCAAGCTCTTGAAGATCAGCGCTTTCTTGGTGGGCGTGCTCTGGAGCATTTTGGTCTTTAGCCAGCAGGTCTGCTGCCGCGCTCAGCAGACCCAGCCGCCCTTCGCTAATGAGCTGCACCACACCCGCCTTGGCGCCTTGAGCCCAATGGGCGTAGTGCTGAGCACGCATGATTTGTTGTTCAACGTGCGCGATAGCACCTGCCAGACCATTGGGCTGATCTTTGGTACTAAAAGCCTGTTCCAGTCGGGGGACGAGAGCTACTGAATTGATGCCAATTTGCTTTGCGTACTGCTCTAGCGCGTCTGAGACTTTGGCAATAAGCCGCATCTGGCTTGCCATCCACGTAAAACCCTCCGAGGCTTCTTTGTTCTTGGAGATTGCGTTTTGCCTGCCAGTTTGGATTTTTTTTAGAAAATCACGAAGCACTTGCAAAGCGCTAACGTTCATTGATGTATCGATGGCTGTACGTGCTGCGTGATCCTCCTCCAGTTCCCAGGCTGGCTTTGATTCGCTGGGCGAATGAAAAGTCAGATCCAATCGGCCGTCTGCTCCCAGCTTTATCGGGCCTTGTGTCAAGTCCGGCGCGGTATTCACAAGCGCCAGGTAAGGGCGCCAACTGGGCAACGGGGATAAATGCTTCGCGAAATACAAGGTCTGCAAGGCATAGGCGCGATCTGCGCCGCGTAACTTGGGGGCGGCTTGCAGTGCCTCGCCAAGGTTTTGCTTAGGAAAATAGGTGAGAACACCTAAGTTTTGAGATAAATCGTATTGACCGTTGCCGAAGTTATAAAAATCTTCAACGGTGAAATGCGAATCATGTTCGGTGTGAAAGAGCAAATGACGCGCCTGCTCCAACACGCTTGATTCCGATTCAATGCGCACGGTATGCGAGTCTCTTAAACCTTTTGCCCAAAAAAGAATTCGGCCCATCAAATCCATCAGTTGACCGTCGTTTTCTACATTGGCAATGCGAACAACTGTGGTGCCGCCAATGGTTTTTGTTCTGACCGAGCCGTTGGGAAAATTCAGCACTTGAAATGAAGCCTCTGGGGCGCTCGCAATAACACCAGTAATGAGGTGACGCGTGCGCTCAAGCTCATTCATGAGCCAGGCATTGAAGGGCAGCTGCAATTCAGACACACCAAAGTAGCCCACGTGATGGGGTTTGTGTCCATAACGAAAACTGCCCACCAACTCTGGTAGGTCTGAGCTGCGGCGCACTCTGTTGATGCGTTCCAGTTCAGCCACATCCTGCGGGTGTGGCCTGCGGGCCTGCGCATCGGTTTCGCCATGAATATGCGTGTGCACCAGGCTGCGCACATTGAGCGGATCGATCTTCGCGCTCACGCTGTCTTCTTGGCCCGCATGCTCATGGGCATCTCTTGCGTGGCCTGAGCGCTCTGACAACAGCTCTACACCTTGCTCAGTACTTTGTTCCCATAGGTTGAGGTAGTTGACCACGCCGGACCCGCTCGCTCTAAAACTCTTTGTGGCGGTAGCGGTTTGCTCCGTGGACAGAGGCTGCCTACGATTTTGAGCAGGCATGTGATCGATGCTGAAGCCAAAGCTATGAGGCGCTTCGGAGTCTGAAAGGGAAAACAATGGCGCTTGTTCAGATGTTGCTTTAGTGGCGGATGTTGGTTGCTCTGTAGATGGAGTTTTTTCAAGACTAAAAATGTGGTGCGCCCCTGGCTTACTCGTGGATTCGTTGCGCGTGATGAGTTTGCCATCGATGTAGCGCCCGGAAGTAAAGTCGTAGCGCGGTTCTTTACTGATGCCAAGCAACTGCAAGGCCGTCGTTGCGGGTGTTGCGCCCTCGGTGTCCCACTCAAGGCGTAGCCATTTAATACCTAGCGCTTGAGCCTGGCGATGCACCGCCTGGTTGATTTCCTCGATATTGGGCGTGCCCTCAAGGCTAGAGATGCGCACCGTGGCTCGCTCGGGGTAGACCTCGTCAACACGCAGCTGCGCCGTAACGTTTGGAGCTGATGAGATGTTCAACTCTTGCGCGTTGAACGTTTTGGCCAGGCCGAAATCCACTGTGGGGCCGAAGTACTTCACCTGCACAGTGCCGTCCTGGCCGCGCGTGATCACGCCTGATGGCGTAATGCGTGCGTTAGGACGTGCGCGCACGCTCAAGGCGTGAAAAAGACCCGCTATATCGCTGGGCTGCTCGTGGTTCTGCTCGTGGTTCTGCTCGTTATGGGCTGCGCTATCTAGGCGCACATGGCGCAACAAAGCAGCGGTTTTAAATTTGTACTCCGGCGCCATGTTTACGGAGTCTGGCGTGCCGCTGGTCAAATACAGTTGGCCATCGATGAGGGTGAGTGCCACCTCGGCATCGAGCTTCTCGGCCAGTTGCAGCAGCTGGTCGTCGGTCCAGCCTTCACTCACCCATACGCCCTGCTTGCCCGGCAGGAGATTTTGACTTTGCTCCAACAACCAAGCCACTGAGGTTTCGTCAGGGATTCCCTGGCTGCGGCCGGGCTGCGCTTGCTTGTCCACATTGTCAGAACCCGGAGACGCGGCCAGCCGCATGGCAGGCGTTGTCATAGGTTCAGCCGACCCCGCCAATAGGTGCGGTGGGCTGTTGCCGTTATCCACCACCAATTTGAGCGGTGCCTGCTGCGCGGCCGCTGTGGTGACGTTGGTAAAGCTGGGTTGCTGCGCGCTAGCACTACTGCTGCTGCGCCGCCCGCCGCCCACACCAAATATTCCGCCCATGAAGGCACCGCCCGCAAAGGCTTCATACCGGCGGTGCGCCGCGCGTTCGCTCGAGAAGGTCTCGTCCTTGTCTACCTTCATGCGCGCCCACTGCGAGACCACGCCCTCTTGCCAGGTCTCAGCCAGACCTTCGGTCAAGCTGAGCTTGCCTGTGTTGCCTGCGGTGCGCGTCACAAAACCGGTCATGCCAGGAATCTGGTCAATCTTGCCAATGGTGTTTTTGAGCAACGTGCCTTGCCCTATGCGCCCGGTAATGCCCACCGCATTGGCCGCCACAAACAGAGGCGTGAGCGCTACGGCCGTGGGCAGATGTATCTGCCCGGCTTGGTCACGCTGCGCATCGAGAATGCTGCCTAGGCTGGGGAGCGTCGTGGCTTGCAGCATGCCCACCGTGCCACCCAGTTGTATGGCCTGGGCGCTGCTGGCCAGAGCTCTGCCGGCAGTCACCATGCCGCGCCCCACAATGCCGCCGAGGGCGGCTTCAGCTAACACGGGCACTGTGCCAATGATCAAACCTGAACCGTAATTGACTACATCACCCCAACCGTTGCGCGCGACGTTGACTTGGCTCCACTCATTGACGCCGCCTTTGCGTTCAATTTGCTGTTGATAACCCTGGGCTTTGGTCTCGTGTTCAACGCGTACGTTGTGGAAGTACTTTGCCGTCTGGGGATGGCTGGCCACTTTGCTCAGCATGTAAACCACCGGCAGCGCTCTCAGGAGACGGTCTTGCACGGCGCGCCCCAGCTTGGCCAATGGGCGCTGATCTTGTTCTTGCTCAACCTGGTGCTTGTGGTACGCGCCCGAGAGGGCCTCTAGGGCACCCGAGTTGGATGCAACGTGGTTGTGGATAGAGGCATGAAAGCGATCTTCAGACAGGCGCCTTGAGGTTGTGCCCACAAAGTGCGGATCGACCCAAGTGGTGCTCAAAGATTCAGAGTGAGGGACAGCGCTTGGAAGCGATGTTGCGGGCAACCCGAAGGCATTGAGCTCGTGCGGCAGTTGCCCTGCGGGTAGGCCCATTTGCTGCGCAAGTTGGCGGGCTTGAGCTTGGTGTGTTTTCAGTTCAGTTTCACGCCTCTGGTGCTCTTTTCTGTGTGCGGCGTATTGCTTGTCGTAATGCTTGAGGGCGGCGCCCATGCTCTGAGCCGCGGCCATCAGTGCGGGCAGTTGCAGTGCCTCTTCATGTGGAACGATCAGGCGTTGCCCCACACTCAGACGGTGCAAATTGTTCAGCCGGCCTCCTGCGGCGCTGGCCGCAGCGATGTACTGAGCAGGAATGCCGCTGCGCTGGGCCAAGCGATAAATGGTGTCACCCGGCTGGACGGTAATTTCGGTGAACAGGGGTGCGGGCAGAGCACGTGAGGGCAGTCCACCCTCGCTCTCGGGGCCAAAGTCGCTGTGCAGACGCGTGTGGGTGCCTGCGTTGGATAGGGGGGCAGCCGTAGCAACGAGCAGATCGGTGCGTTCTTGGCCTTCCAGGTGAGATTGATGTTGCTCGGCCCTTGTGGGTGCGGGCGCCAAATGATCGAGCAGCTCATCTACGCGGTCGAACACGTTGGCAGTACCGGGCGCTGGGGGAGCGTTCAAATGCAGGCGGCCGCTGACGGAGGCCGTCGCCACGGTCGGCGCAACCGTGAATCGGTTGAATGCGGACGGGCCGATGTTGAACGCTTCGACCACGCTTTGGGTGACGGGCTTGACCGGACTGGGAGCTAGATTGGGAACGCTCGTTCGTATGTACGCCCCTCCGACTGCGCCAGCAGTAAGGTGTGGTTTGGCTTTGGGTAGAACGGATCGAAGGATCATGGGGGTCAGAACCCCACCCACAAGCAGAGGCGGGCGTGCAATGACACCCGATGTGCGTGCTCTATACAAGAGCCATAGGGAAATATTTTTATGGTGCCATGCGGCGATTCTGGAGTGACGATCTGCCTGCCAGATCCACCGCCAACCGAATGGCCGCTCGCAAGCTGTTGGCATCGGCCTGGTCGGTGCCCGCAAGGTCAAGTGCAGTGCCATGGTCCACTGAGGTGCGCACAAACGGCAGACCGAGCGTGACGTTCACGCCTTCGCCAAAGTTGATTTGTTTAAACGGCGCCAGGCCTTGGTCGTGATACATGGCAACGATGGCGTCAAAACGCGCGGCCGTTGTGGGTACAAACACGGTGTCGGCAGGCAGCGGGCCTTCAAGGTGCAGGCCGCGTGCGCGGGCAGCAACGATGGCTGGGGCGATGGTGTCGATTTCTTCGCGGCCCAAATGTCCGCCTTCACCGGCATGCGGATTGAGACCACACACGGCGATGCGCGGCGCGTGAATTCCAAAGCGATGCACGAGGTCGGCGTGCAACACATCGAAGGTTTGCGCTAACAGTTCTGGCGTAATTGCCGCGGGCACGGCGGCCAAAGGCAGGTGCGTGGTGGCCAACGCCACGCGCAAAGCGCCACCAGCCAGCAGCATCACGACGTGTGGCGTTTGCGCTTTCTCGGCCAGGTATTCGGTGTGGCCGGTGAAGGGCACACCGGCATCGTTGATGACCCCTTTGTGCACGGGCGCGGTGACGATGGCATCGAACTCACCGCTGAGCGCACCGGCAATGGCGCGGTCGAGCACGTTTAGGACATAGCGGGCGTTGCGCACATCCAACCGACCGGCAGTGACGGGGGCGGCCAATGGGATGTGTTCGATGGGGGCTGGGGATGCACGCAGCAACGTGGCGTCGCCGATCAGTGTGGCCTGTACGCCATGAGGCACTGCGTCGAGTGCGGCCAGCGCGATCTGCGGGCCGATGCCTGCAGGCTCTCCGGTGGTGATGGCGATGCGCATGGACAGTAGGTTTGCTTCCTCCCCTTCAAGGGGGTGAAGGTGGGAACGCGCAAAGCACCGCTTTGCGCCACCGCAGCGACACGCGCTTGCAAGCGCGTGGCT
>CAZZAD010000066.1:0-12515 GCA_964652055.1 uncultured Burkholderiaceae bacterium
AAGGGGAGGGAACCAAAAACCAACCTCCCCTTGAAGGGGAGGGAACCAAAAACCAACCTCCCCTTGAAGGGGAGGGAACCAAAAACCAGCCTTTCGTTAAGGGCGAGGAACGGAAGTTGACGCAATTCACATCACACGATGCCGCAATGCGGGCAATTGTGCGCGATGACGTTGGGTCAAGTTGAGGTCAATATCGCCAATCACAACGCCTGGCCCTTCGGGTAGCACGTTGACCACATTGCCCCAGGGGTCGATCAGCATGGAGTGGCCCCAAGTGGCGCGGCCGTTTTCATGCTGGCCGCCTTGGGCGGAGGCCAGCACCCAGCACAGGTTTTCAATGGCCCGTGCGCGCAGCAGCACTTCCCAGTGCGCGCGGCCGGTGGTGGCAGTAAATGCGGCGGGCACCACAATGAGATCGGGTTGCGCCATGGCGCGGTACAGCTCAGGAAAGCGCAGGTCGTAACACACCGACAGGCCCACCTTCATGTTGGGTGCATCACACTCAAACGTGCTGACCTGCGAGCCCGCGGCAATGGTGCGCGCCTCGTCATAGGACTCTTTGCCGTTATCAAACGCAAACAGGTGAATCTTGTCGTAACGGGCCACGCGCTCGCCACGCGGGTCAAACACCAGCACGGAATTGCGCATGCGGTCGGGCGCGTTATCGGCCAGCGGCACGGTGCCACCAATCAACCAGATGCCGTGCTTGCGAGCCGTGGCGGAAAGAAAGTTTTGTATCGGGCCGTGGCCCTCGGGCTCACGCGCGGCCACTTTGTCGGCGTCGTTCAGGCCCATGAGGCAGAAGTACTCGGGTAGCAGCACCAGGCGTGCGCCTTGTTGCGCGGCTTGCGCTATGAGCGTGGCGGCGGTGGCCAGGTTTTCATCCACGCGTGGAGTGGAGACGATTTGGATGGCGGCGACGCGGAAGGTGTGAGGCATGGTTGGAGTTGGGTTGGCGCTGATGGGCCGACGATACATGGCGGCTCGCCCCTTTTTGACGGGGCCCACAAATGCCTGCAGGGTCAACTGCCATTGATCGGTTTGAACCGCGAATTTGCGCGTGGGCTCAGTCTTTTTCTTTACTTTCGCCATGGGCCATGGCAGCCTCGTTGGCCTCAGGGCGTATGCAAACGAATAGGCGCACAAGTGCCTCCTGAAAACAGAGGAGTGGAGCGTATGAAGGTGCCGGGTGTTAAGCCACACAGTTCAGCTTTGTCTGCGGGGCCGGTGGATTTGCCTCGCCATTCAAGTTCCCAGCTGGCAGTAAAACTAGCGGATCAACAAAAAAACTGGTTACACAACAGCGTTGCGCAGGTGGGGGTGTCCGAGCTGACGTCGGGTGCGCTCGAGTCTGTTGATGTGGTCGCCCCCAAGCGTGCG
This sequence comes from uncultured Burkholderiaceae bacterium, assembly GCA_964652055.1. Classification (GTDB taxonomy): domain Bacteria; phylum Pseudomonadota; class Gammaproteobacteria; order Burkholderiales; family Burkholderiaceae_F; genus CAZZAD01. Next base: position 1,381 of record CAZZAD010000066.1, read on the forward strand.
GCACTTGTGCCGCTGCCTCCCCGTAAACCCAGCCAGATTCAGCGCGATGCGCGTCTTGAAGTAGCCCAAGTGCTGTCTAACCCAAAGACAGAGCAGGCACGGGTTACAAGTCAACTATGGTTTGCACCCGGTAACCCAGGCGTATCGACAAAAGAAATGCGCGCTCTTGTCGATCAACTCATTGACCAGGGTGGAGACTTTGCGGATGTTCTCAATGACCTCATTAAGAAAAAAGGGTCGGCAGCGCAGTTGATTGATGTGGTAGATGAAATAAATCACGCGGACATCGATAAAAAATTCATTGAAAGCAGCCTCGCAGCTCTGGGCTACCCCTCTCCGGATGCATGGCTCAAGAGCCTGGAAGAGTCCACTGTGATGCATGCGCGTTCAAGGCTGAATGAACGGGGGTTTCGGGAGCTGGATGGCCGTGGGGTCAAGACTTGGATATTGGAGCCCGCTTCGGGCCCTCATGCCGAGTCTGTGAAGGCAGTAATTAATGACCCCAAATATGGCCTGGCACCGGGTGCGACCGTAGAGGTAAAGCATTTGTACGAGGCCTTGGACGTGCAGCAGCTATCGGACAAAGTTGCGGCATCGCTTGTTGCTAATGACTTTAAGGGCGTGGTCGAGCGCCTCACCGCACAACTTAATGAGGATGGGGCTGATGTTGATCGGTTGTTCGATCAACTGGAGGCGGAGTTCGGACCCGTTGTTTCAAAGTACTTTGATTTGACTGACAACCGAGTCGCAGAGCAAGTTAGAAACTTCGCGGAATCTGACGCCCAGGTTCTGAATTTGTCCATGGGTAGAAATCTTCGTCACGTTTTTAAAACGACCTATGACTTGGCTTATTTGATGGTCGATACGTCACCTAAATTGGCGGAAGCAATTGTTGATAACGAGCCCAATGGTATGGAGCTCATCAACCGAGACGTTATTGCCTCACAGGTTGCGCGTGTGCTTTTTTATACGGCTTACCCCGTGCTCAGTGCACCACTGAATTCGTCAGGGTTAAGCGCGTACATAGAAGCCACTAAGGCCGCCGCAGAAAAGGGAAAAATTATTACTGTTGCTGCTGCAAACGACCATATAACGCTGAACGAATTCGTGAGGAAAACGGGGATCAGTTATCCAGATTCAATTGCGTTCAACCCTTACGCGATGAGCCCGCATGTTGTTGCCGTGGGTGCAAGTAAAACCAATGGAACGCCGTTAGACCCGTCAGATGACACGATGGCTCCTTACTCTTCGCGCGGTAGCTACGAGCATCCGCTTACCGTGGTTACACAAGGTGACGTGGCCGTGCCTTACCAGATTTTTGTTGAGTTGGGCGGGCGTAACGCTGGCACTTCATTTTCGGGGCCGACTACTGGCGCACTGGCTAACTTGTACAAACAGGTCCGCCCCGAGGGTGACGTGGTGGGCTTTAAGGAATTTTTGAAAGAGCATTCCGCGACGTCCCTGACGTCTCATGCAGTCGGGCGTGAGGTCCATCGGGTGACGGCGCTGGATTTGTTGAATGCATCTACAAGCCTTGGTGAAGAATTAGACGCACGTTGACACGCAGGACCGCTCACGGCGAGCCGATGACGGTTTCGGCCACTGGCGGCTTAGCCCGGCGTTTGACCTGCGGGTCGGCCCAGGATCCGGTGACGTCGTATTCAAACGAGAACGCTTTGGCCAGCGGGTCGCGCAAAAACAGTTGCGCCAGAAAGGTGCCGATGCCGATGGCCGGGTTGGCTAATGCCGCATAAAGCAGCGATGCGGAACCGGCATTGATCTCGGGCAGCACCAGCACGCGCAGGTTCTGGGTTTCTTTGGCCAGATCCGCGCTGCCTTCCATGAGCACGGTGGCTGAGACGCCGCGCATGCGCAGGTTGCTCGTACTGAGCACGCCGTTTTGTATGTCGGCCGAGGCGCGGATGGAATCAAACGCAAAGCCTTCCGAAAACACGTCGCGAAAATCCAGCGTCAGGCGCCTTGGCAGCGACTGCAGTGACATCACGCCCAGCAGGCGTCCCGCACCGGCATCGGCCTTGAGGAACTGGCCTTTATCGGCATTGAGCCGTACCTGACCGCTCAGTGAGGCCACGTCAAGCGCGAAGGGTGAGCCGCGCCAGGCAATGTCGCCTTCGAGCTTGCCTGAGGTGCCGCGCAGCGCACCTTGGATGCCCAGCCGCGTGAGCAGCGCACCGCCGTTGGAAAAGTCGAGCGTGTAATTGAGCGCCATGCGGCGCGGAGCGGTGCGTGCGTCTTTGGGATCGCGGGCCCACTGGCCTGAGGCACTGAGTTTTCCATCGGGGTTGGTGATCTCGAGTTTTTGCAGTTGCCAGTCGCGGGTGCCGCTGCGGTCGGCGGTGCGTGCGATGTTTTGCGCCACCAGTTCCAGATGGCCGAGTTTGCGTTGGCCCAGTTCAAAGTTCTCGGCAATCACGTCGAAGGCGGGCATCTCGGTGACGGGGGCGTCGAGCAGTTCGGCAAATTCGCTGCGCTGAGCCTCGGGGATGGTCAGGCGCGCCAGCCTTGCGGTGACGCGTGCTTCCTGACCGGCCTCGGCGGGACGCAGCAGCAAGGAGCCGCTGGCCTGGTCCGATTCAATGTTGACCTGCCAGCTGCCGCTTTGCGCACCTTCACTCACGCGGCTGGCACCCAGTACGACGTTGGCAATGGGCTTGCCGGCAAAGCGCAACTCTTGCACCCGTGCGCTGATGAGGTCGGGGGCGCTGTTGCTCTGCGCGGCACTGTTAGGTCGCACCACGTTGCTTACTTTGGCGGCGGTGTAGAGCACGTAGGCCCAGCGGTCCAGATCCAGGCGCGCCAACGCCACGTCCACGCGCACGCCGCTGTCCGGCAGGGCGGGGGGTTCGTTAGTGGTCTCGTCCGTAATGCGCACTGCGCCGCGCACCACCTGGGGCGCTCGATCGGTGCCGCGGGCCTCGCGATCCAGGCGCAGCGCCAGCACGGAACCGGCGTTGACCTGCAGGCGGTCCTGCTGTGTGTTGTTGGGGTTGTTCGTGAGCAGCACGCGCAGGGGCCAGGGCGTGGCGGCCAGTTTGCCCAAGGGTGAGGGCAGATCCACGGCCCAACCTACAAGGTCGGATTCAACGCGGATGTCGGGCTTGCCCCCGCGCAAGGTGACGGTGGCGTTGTAGCGGGCCGTGCCCGTGGAGCGGTCCAGTGCACTGAGCACCGTCGATACATCGGTCAGACCGCGCACGCCCGCAGGGGTGGCAGTGCCGGTGGCTTTGAACACGATGCTGCTGTCGGCCAATGTGTCGGCGCTCATCTGCACCTGCCCGCCCAGAAACCCGCCACGCACGTTGGTCAGACGCAGGCTGTGGTCGGTGTATTCGATTTGCCCGCTGGTTTGCGTGAGCGGGGGCAGGATGCGCAAGGTGAGGTCGTTGTTCTTCAGCGTGACGGTGCCTTTGACGCCCACCTGCGTTGATGCGGAGGTGAGCGGGATGTCCAGGTTCAAGTCGCTTGTGGCTTCACCCTTGGCACTGGCGCCCGAGAGCACATCACCGAGCAGCGGGCCCACCGGTGAATTCGCGGCAATGGCCAGCATGCGCTCCAGTGGGCCGCGCAATTTGCCGCTGGTTTGCAGGCGCGCGTCGGCGGTGCCCAGGTCGGGAATCTGCGCCGAAATTTCTTTAAGCGTGACGCCCTCGGCCACAGCCTGCTGCCCCACGATCAGCATGCGGTTGCGATCAAAGATCACATCGGCTTCGATATCGCGCAACACGGGCCATTGGGGTGCTTTGGAATCCTGCGGCGCTTTGTGATCGGGATGCAGGTGCGGCGCAAAGTCGAGCACGCCGCCGCGCAGGTGCGTGCTCACGCGAAACTCGCCGCTGCGTCCGTCGGCGTAGGGAAAGTCCGCCAGATCACCGCGCAGGCGCAGCGTGCCGTCCGTGCCCGTGCCTGCCAGCAAGGCATCGCGCAGCCAGGTGCGCACACCCGGGCCCACGGAGAGGGGCAAATACTCATGCGTGTATTGCGCCTGCGCCGAGTCAATGCGCGCGCTCAGGTCCACCAGACCGGGGCCCTTGCCGCCGCTGCGGTAGGTGCCGGTCAGGGTGAGGTTGACGGCCTCGTTGATGGCGGTCAGTTGTTGGATCTGCAACTCAAACGGTTTGGGCGGCGCGGCCTCGGGGTGCGGAGGGCTCCACTGCACGGTGCCGCTGAGTTTTGCGAAATGCTTGCGGGGGGCTTCAAAGACGCCGGGAAACTCCAGCGTGACGTCGGTGGATTCAATCTTGATCGTGCCGCCTTGTGCGGTGACATCCATCTCACCGGCCAGATTCTGAAAACCGGGCATGCCCATACGCGCGTGTCCTTGCGCATCGAGCGGCGGGTCGGCAACCACAGCGGCTGAGGACAGTTTGCTGAACCGTGTTTTGAGGTCATAACGTGCGGGCAGGTGGCGCAACGTGTTGGACTCAGCATCCACCGCAAAGTCGCCTTCCCAATGCGCCGACAGTTGTGTGAGCTCACCGCCTACAGCATGGCGCGCCACCACGGCACGCAGTTCGCGCCCCAGCGGCACATGCGCGGCCAGCGCCGAGAGCTGATCGAGCGAAATGAGTGTGGCCTCAAATTCGCCGCTGGCTGCTGCTCCGTCGGTGGCCGGTGTGAGCTGCAGACGCAGCCGGGTGGGCGGCAGCATCACGCGCTGCACCGGCGCCTGACTGGTGGCGGCTTCAGTGGTGCCCAGCTCTACAGCGCGCCCCGTCATGGCAAAGCCATCAAGAATCAGTTCGTGGCCGCCGCGCAGTCGGGGGTTGAGTTCATTGGGACCAAACTCACGATAAGCAAAGCGGCCCTGCACGCTGTCCAGGGCCAGGGGTGCGAGGTCAGTGCCCAGGCGCACGTCCACATCGGCCAGCGCCAGATCCGCGGCCACGCGGCGCACGCTGCGCTGATCGAAATCAACCCAGGTGCGCAGCGCGCCTTGCGCGGCATCCACCTGCACGGCGCCTGGCAACCAGCGCAACAAAGATTTGAGCTGCGCCAGATCCACAAAATCGGTCTGTGCAAACACGCGCCCTGACCACAACGCCAGAGCGCTGGCCGGCTCAAAGAACGGGCGTTCAATCGCAGCACGCACATCCACGGAGGCCGCCAGATCCGTGGGCGGTGTGGCGCGCACGGCAAAGCGGTTGGAGCGCCAGCCGGCATCCAGGCGTATCTGCACATCTTCGAGCTGAAGGCGGCGCGGCTGGTCGTCTGCAGTACGCGAGGTTTCATCGATAAAGAGCACGCGTGCATCGCGGATCGTGATGCGCCGCTGGCCCAGCACCCAGTCCAGCGCACGGGTGTCGGTGCCCGCGGCAGCGCTGGGGTCAAGCACAAAACCGGCAATGAGCCATCGGCCATCGGCCAGGCGCCGCACTTCAAGTTCGGGGGCCAGCACCGAGAGGTCATGAAAACGCGGCGTCAGACGCCACAGACTGCTCCACGACAGCGTGGCATCGATCTGCGGCAGCACCAGTACTTCTGCACTCTGGGCTCCTTGAGCTACGCGCCGATTCAGGCGCACATCGGTGAGCTTGAGGCGCGGATTAAAACCCTGCCAATCACCTTCAATGCGCCCGATGCGCACCTGGGCATCAAGCGCGCGGCTGGCCAGCGCTTCAATCTGCGCGCGGTTCTCGTCAATGCGTGGCAACACCATATGCCGCACGACCAGCAGTGCAGCACCAAAGGCGAAGTAGGCAAGCAGCACCAGCGTGAAGAGCGCCCGCAGCCCCAGACGCAAGCCGCGCAGGCAGCCGATGCCAAAGCGTCGAACCAGGGATTGTTCTGCGGTGATGAGTGCCGCACCGACGCGCGCTTCAATGTCTCGCTCCGCCTGCTGCAGTCGTGCCAGGGCATGTGCTTCGTGAGCGGTGGGTACTGAAGCAGGCGGAAGGGGTTCGTTCACAGACACCGTGTCAGAGAAATATTCAGAAGGGCCTCCTAGAATCGCGCGCTGGGGGCCGTGCAGGTGGGCTATTACAGCAAATTGTGCGGGCGTTTCTGCTGAGTGCGCGCCATTCCCTCCCCTTCAAGGGGAGGTTGATATTGAGTTCCCTCCCCTTCAAGGGGAGGGTTAGGGGGGGGATGGGGTGCGTTACGAAGCAAAATTTGTCCCATACAACCCCATCCCCACCCTTGCCCTCCCCTTGAATGGGAGGGAGTCTCATCGCCACTCAATTGCGTTTCCTAGGGTGAGAGGCGGTGTGGAAAAAAATACGGAGACTGATTTGGATACGACAGTTCAGACACTGACCCAAGCCTGCGAGGCCGCGCTGGATTTGACGCACTTTGTGCCGCGCACCGTGGTGGCCGCTTTGGGCGCAGGCTCTTCACGCGACGAGCAACTGCGCTGGCTGGGTGAGCGCAGCGCTACGGCGTGGACCCAAACGCGCATGCGTGAAGCGTTGGCGCAGTGGTTGGGGTCTAGTCGTTCTGAAGATGCCGACACCCACATCGACCAACTCACCCGTGCGCTACGTCTTTTGCGGCGCGATGTGGTGCTGGGCACGCTGGTACGCGATGTGGCCGGCGTGGCGCCGCTCGAAAAAGTCACCACCGCCATGACCGTGCTGGCCGAGGTGGCCGTGCAAGAGGCTGTGGCCGCACATGCCGCACGGCTGCAAGCGCGTCATGGCGTGCCGGTCAATGCGCAAGGTGAGCCCGTGGACCTGCTGGTCATTGCCATGGGCAAGGGCGGCGGCGCAGAGCTCAACGTCTCGTCCGACCTGGATCTGGTGTTTGTGTATGACGACGATGGCGACACCCAGCTGCAGCCCACATCGACCCACAAGTCCCTGTCCAATCACGAATTCTTTGAACGCCTGGGCCGCGGCGTGATTGGCTTGCTCTCCGAAGTCACCGCCGAGGGTTTCGTGTTTCGCATTGATATGCGCTTGCGGCCGCACGGGGACTCAGGCCCGCTGGTGGTCTCCAACGCCATGCTGGAGGAATACCTCGTGCGCGATGGCCGCACCTGGGAGCGCTTTGCCTGGCTCAAAGGGCGCGTCATCAGTGCGCCGGTGTTCAGCGATGTGCCGCGCTTTACGCAGCAGGTGTTGGCGCTCGAGGGCATCGTGCGGCCCTTTGTGTTTCGCAAATACCTCGACTTCAACGCCATTGCCGCGCTGCGTGAACTGCATGCGCAGGTGCGTGCTGAAACTGAACGCAAGGCCGCGGGCAAAGAAGCGCGGCGCTTTAACGTCAAGCTGGGGCGTGGCGGCATACGTGAAATTGAATTCATTGCGCAAACCTTTCAGGTCATGCGCGGTGGCCGTGAAGCGCGCCTGGCCGCAGTGGCACGCAGCACGCGCGGCACGTTGGCGCAGCTGCCGCAGATGGGCGCGTTGCCTGAGGACGTGTGCGCGCGCCTGGATCAAAGCTACGAATTTCTACGCCGCTTTGAGCACGCCTTGCAATACATGGACGACGCGCAAACGCATGCCATACCTGCAGACGCGGCAGACCGCGAGCGTGTGGCCCAGCTGCTGCGCATGCAAGGCGCCGCGAGCCTCATGGCGCACTACACCGAGGTCACCGAGTTTGTCGCCACAAGCTTTGACGGCATTTTTAGTACGCGTAGCAACTCCAGCGCTTCCTCGGAAGAGAAAGAAATGTTTTCCGAAGAATCGTTTGCTGCATTGCTGCGCACCCTGGCCTTTGCCGCCCCTGAGCAAACTGCGACACGTGTGGCTAACACCCTGGCGGGGCGGCGCGTGGCCTCGTGCCCTGAGGGCTCGCGCCGCCTCATTGAAACCTTGCTCATACAAGCGGCGCGCCGCATTGCCGCTGCGCCACAAGAACAAACCCAAGCGGCCGATTTCACTCGCGCAGGGCTGAGCTTTGACGACATCCTCACCCGTTTCGTGCGTTTGATGGATGCCATTGCCGGGCGCAGCACCTACCTGGCGTTGCTGGCGCAGTATCCGCAAGCCTTTGCGCGTGTACTGCGTTTATTGGAGGCCAGCGACTGGGCCACCGATTACCTCCTGCGTCACCCCATCTTGCTCGATGAGTTGATCAATGAATCTGCGTTTGAGGGTCAAGACGACCTCACGCAGTGGGCGCGCTGGGCGCAAGAGTTGCGCGCGCAGCTGCAGGCTAGTGACGACGTCGAAGCGCAGATGAACCTGCTGCGCGATGCGCACCACGCACAAACCTTTCGCCTGCTGCTGGCCGATCTGACCGGACAGCTGAGCGTGGAACGCCTGGCCGATCACCTCTCGGCCCTGGCCGATCAAACCCTGAACCTTGCGGTGCAAGGCGCTTGGCGCGCCGTGCCGCGCCGCCACCGAGACGCGCCCGCCTACGCGGTGATTGCCTATGGCAAGTACGGCGGTAAAGAATTGGGCTACGCGTCGGACCTGGACATCGTGCTGCTCTATGACGACCCCGCCCCCGAAGCGCCCGAGGTCTACGGCATGCTCACGCGGCGCCTGGTTAACTGGCTTACCGCGCACACCTCCAGTGGCACGCTCTTTGATATTGACCTGCGTCTGCGGCCCGATGGCGACAAGGGCCTGCTTTTTTCTTCGTTTGACGCGTTTGCCAACTACCAACGCAACGCTGATCCCAGCGGTAAAGGGCAGGGTGCTTGGACGTGGGAACACCAGGCCCTTACGCGCGCGCGCTACTGCGCAGGCGATGCAGCGTTAGGCCAACGTTTTGAAGCCTTGCGCGCAGAAATTCTCAGTCGCACTCGCGATGCGAGCCTGCTTGCCGCCGATGTGCGCCGCATGCGCGAGCGCATGCATGCGGGCCACCCCAATGACAGCGGGCTTTTTGATCTCAAGCACGATGCCGGTGGCATGGTGGATGTGGAGTTCATCGTGCAATACCTCGTGCTGGCGTATGCCCACGATCACTCACGCCTGGTGGGCAATTTGGGCAACATCGCCTTGCTGGTGATTGCCGGAGCGTTGGGTTTGATCGAACCGGCGCGTGCGCAGGCCGTGGCCGATGCCTACCGCGACTACCGCCGCGTGCAGCATCGATTACGCATGAACAACGCCCAATACGCACGGGTGCCCAAGACGGAACGTGCGCTAGAGCGCGCTGCGGTGCAGGCGTTATGGCAAGAGGTGTTGCAGGCGGTGCCTGGCGTGGGGGGGGGCTGATCGGGGCGGCGTGGCACCATAAAAAAAGTTGGCATGGCTCTTTACACGTGTTGACCTGGGTGCCAATCTCGCGCCCTTGCAATGTTCTCGCCCTGCAGTGCGTAGGCAATATGTTGGGCCATTTTTCTTACTTATTATTTGGAGCAAACGATGAATATTAAGGCAGCGTGCCAGATTCCAAGTCAATGTGCTGCATCCGCCATTGGTAAAGACAAACAACCCGGCTGATTACCTCATACGCCTGCTACTATCATTCCAACATTGCAACAAAGAATTTCTGGTTTACTAGATTCGCCACCTGGATACAACCAGCATAAACACAATGTTCTTGTAAGGCAGGCCAAAAACTTGGCGGGCTCAAACTTAGTCAATGCCCCCTCGAAAAATGGCCCGATGTCCGCCGTCTTAACTAAAGTTGTCAGTAGTAATTTAGTTCCATGGCCAGTTAAAATTGGCGTATTTTTAGGTGTTGCTGCGTCTACTGATGGTGGCTTGAAGCAATTGCTTCCATTTAGTATGGCTGATACTTCTATATTGGGTTTGGATGGGTATTCGCCGCGCAGAAATCCATCTGGGCGAGCGGATGAGAATGGTTTTTTAAATGATCCTGATCTGGTGAATATTGTCTCGTCTATTTTAGGAAAGCCATCAGATCCTGCGGGAAATATAGATTTGGCCCCACCTGGAAAAATGGTTGGGGTGGCCGATACGTCATTGGATGGTTATGCAGTGCTTTCTGGCCAACAAATTAAAGATGGGCTATTGCTTAAAGTGGATGATGAAGAAAAGAAGAAGTGGCTCGATATAGGAGTCAATAGTATGAAAGATCACATACTCGCTTCTAATCGAAATGGTTACAAATTAATTAAGTCTAACGATTCTAATGGCGATGGCGGCGGCTTTAAATTTGATGGCAAGGAATTCGAGTTGAAGGTGGCTAGCAGAAGTAATCACGACACCGCTAGATCTATTACGGTTGGTGAATATGAGGATGGCGCAGTAACTTTTCAGTCTAATTTTTATTATGACCGTACGATAAAAGAACGTAACGCAGATAAGTATGAAACTCGGTTGATGGCTCCCGTGACGGGTGATCCAACCGCTGAGGGTCACGAAAGAGCAATGATTTCATATCTTTTTGACAGGCTACATGCAGCCGGAAAGCCTGTGTATGAAGTGAATGTAAAATTGCCGGCTGAGTTTGATGTCAAGGTAAATGAAGAGAGCTACAGCTCAGTTCGGTTAAAGCAAAGTTTTAACAAAGCTAGAAGTGGTAATCAGACCGGTGATTCGGCTCTTCAAATGCCTGGCATCGTGATAAATCTGCCGATTGTTTCCGTGATGGAAGAGGCCGGGATGTCGCTACGGGATCTATCGCGTAGCGCCGATGGCAAGTTCTTCGAGTTGAAGTTTCAACCTACTGACGCGCGGTGGCGTGAAGTGGCTGCGAAGATAGTGGGCGCAATGAAGCAATTTGAGTGGGAATGAAATTGGTTTATGGCTTGCTGCAGTTTTGATTATTGAATCTGCCTGCGCTGCTGAAAAACCAATTCAAGTCCGCATGGCACCATCAAAAATCTAAGCCTTGGCTCTTGTGATTCGGCGATAAGTTGTGTCTGATCGCGCGTTCGGATTCAGCGGTGCGCGGGTTCATGTCAACAACAACATCTCGGTTCGGTTTTCAGTACACCATCAAGGGTGAACCTGAGGCATACACCCGGTACCCAGTTCGCCACGGCCAAGACCTCAACGAAGTGGTTAAAGAGGTGGGCGCGAAGCACCCGGGCATCACCCCCGCTGACATTGCCGCGGCTAACCGGCTCACGCACTTTCGGTTAAGCGCAGGCCAATCCCTCGTCATTCCTGGGCCAGAACTCAGGCGCCTTCAAGCCCCGGAACAGGTCGACTACTACCGAACCGAATACAAGAAGTACAGCCAGCTGTACGGTAACCGTCCACCCAACCCCCGCCTTGCCGTCACGGGCAATTCGCTCTACTCAA
>CAZZAD010000067.1:0-12509 GCA_964652055.1 uncultured Burkholderiaceae bacterium
GCCGTCCAGAGCGGTTTTCACGTCATACCCCCGCATCGATCTGCGGGACATGCGCTGCTGAACAGCATTTCCCTTGGCTCGCAGCCTTGCCTCCACCACCTCCGCCGCCGCCGCAGGAGCTTGCCCCGCTGCTTTGTTCGGCAGCTTCTTCGGTACTACGCCGCGATCCGATGCAACCTTGCCAAAACGGCTGCATCGGTTTGGCCTTCGGTGCAAATCCTCCACCTCGGCACCCCGGACCTCCCATGAGCTTGCCCGCGGGGCGTTGATTACGCGGCTCAAACCCGGCCCGCGCCTACCCCTGTCAACGCTTCGCCCACTTCCTCTCGAATGTGAACGCATGACTCGGTGCCGTAGGCCGGCTTGTTGGAGATGTCCACCGCAATCACCACATCGGCCCCCAGACGACGCGCCACCCGCACCGGCATGGGACTCACGAGCACACCGCGCCGCCACACAGCGCCAGCCCGGTGCGCAAGGGCCGCGGCACGGCGCGGGGGTGCGGGGGTCAGGGGCTCAACGGCTGGCGTCGGGGCCGGAGAAAGGGCAGGAGGCGCAACGCTCTGACAGGCCGCAAGCATCAGAACCGCCATGGGCCACGCCCAGCAGGCTGCGACGCGAGGAAAACAACATCATGGGGACACTTTGAGGGCAGGGGAGTAGCGGCGAGAGCGCAAGCCCGACCACCCCACATTACGCACAAATGAGAATGATTTGCGTTTGAGAATTATTGTCGTTATCGTTCGCCCCGCTTTTCATCAAACGAGGGGGCCTTTTATGCAACACCACACCACGACGGGCCCGCGCGAACCGCAGTCGCAGTCTGTGCCCGGCGTCCGTCCCAGGATCCTCGATAGCGCCCAGCTTCTTGGTGTCCAGCAAGAAATTCAGATTCGTCACCACGGCGCGGTCTACACGTTGCGGCAGACACGGCAGGGCAAGTTGATCCTGACCAAGTAACACACACTTTTTTCAGCCAGCCAACGGGACCATTCCCGTGAGCCCGCCAACAACGCTCACGCAAGAAGGTCCCATGAAGAACCAACCCCCCCATCCCCAACGCTCCCAACGCCTCCTGCCCCTGGGCGCCAGCCTAATGGCCAGTGGCCTGTCACTGTGCGCCTGGGGCCAGGAGGCGCTGTCTCCAGCACCCGTACAAACCTTGCCCGAAGTGACCGTGGTGGCCCCACCCGAGCCCAACGACGCCCTGGCCAAAACCACGCGCGTGGGCAAGGTGGCACAGAACCCGCATGACGTGCCGCAGGCCATCACCACCGTCACGCAAAAGCTGATGCAGGAGCAACAGGTGGGCCCGCTGCGCGAAGCGCTGCGCAACGTCTCGGGCCTCACCTTCAACGCCGCCGAGGGCGGCCGCTCGGGGGACAACATGAACCTGCGCGGCTTCTACACCTTTGGCGACATGTACCTCGACGGCATTCGCGACACCGCGCAGTACAACCGCGAGACCTTCAATCTGGAACAAGTCGACGTGCTGCATGGCGCCGGCGCCATGCTCTTTGGGCGCGGGCAGGCCGGGGGCGTCCTCAATCAGGTGAGCAAAACACCGCTACGGCGCAATCAATACACCGTGGGCGCGAGCCTGGGCGAACGCGGCTACCGCGAAGTCACCGCCGACCTGAACACGCGCCTCACGCAACACGAATCGGTGCGCATCAACCTGATGAACCGCGACGAAGGCAGCTGGCGCAGCAACCCGGCCACCGGCGCCGAACCCGAACTGCACCGCCAGGGCGTGGCGCTGAGCACGGGCTTGAACCTGTACACCGATCACCAGTTCTGGCTCAACCACGTGACCCAGCGCACGCGCGACAACCCGGACTACGGCGTGTCGTTCGACCCAACCACCCGCAAGCCCGGCACTCAGCAGCCGACCGCTACCTTCTTTGGTCTGGACCGCACGTTCGATGACAGCGATACAAATCTCACCACCCTGGTGTACGAAGCGCGCCTGGCCCCGCAAACCCAGCTGCGCACCCAGCTGCGCAGCGCCACCTACAAACGCAGCTACTGGGCCAAGACCCCCAACGTCAGCACCCCGCCCGATGCCCTCGGCGGCGTAGGCGGCAACCCCTCACGCGCCAGTCAGTACGAAACGTTCACGCTGCAATCGGACCTGAGCACCGCATGGCGTGCTGCGGGGATGCGGCACGAACTGCTCGCGGGCGCCGAGGTACTGCACGAGAACGGACAGCGCATCAGCTTGCAAAACTTTGGCGACATCACCGCACCGGACGTTCGTCCCTTTGAACAGAACACCACTGCGACCCCGGTGGCTTTCAAAGGCGACTCGTACGCGCTGTACCTGCAAGACACGGTGGAGTTCATCCCGCACTGGAAGGCCACCCTGGGAGCGCGGCGCGATGAGCTGTGCAGCACCTACGCCTTCAGCACCACCTCGCCACGGCTGCGCTTTGGTGAATGGAGCACGCGCGCGGCGTTGTCGTATCAGCCCACGGAACAGGCGCATTACTACCTCACCACCAGCGATTCGTTCAGCCCCACGGCCGACCTCTATCAGCTCACCACGCGCCCCCAGCCGCCCGAGCGCAGCCACGTGCTGGAGCTGGGCAGCAAGTGGTTGTTCTTCGACGGGGATCTGGCCCTGCGCGGCGCGCTCTACCGCGCCACCAAAAACTGGGAACGCAACACTGATCTGGAGTCGACCGCCGCCATCCTGACCAAAAAACGCCGCACCGATGGCCTTGAGCTGGAGCTGGCCGGCCGCGTGAGCCCCCAGTGGGAGGTGTTTGCCGGCCTGGCCCTGATGCGGGCAAAAATCCTGCAGGTGGCCGAGAACATCAACGCCACCACCGGCGCCGTGACCGTGGCCAACCCCCAGTACGTGGGCCAGCGTCCGCGCAACACGCCGCCCGTCACCTTCAACCTGTGGACCACCTACGCCTTTGCGCCCGCCTGGAAGCTGGGCGGCGGCGTGGAATACAAGGACAAACGCTATGGCTACAGCCCCAGCAGTTCCAGCCCCGTGCCCACGCTGCCGGGCGATAGCGCCTTTCACCCCAACACGGCCCCGGCCTACACCCGAGTGGACTTGATGCTGGCTTATGAGCAGCCGAAGTGGCTGGTGCGCCTGAATGTGAAAAACCTCTTTGACAAGCTCTACTACGACGCGCTGTACGACAACGGTTCGTTTTCCGTACCCGGAACGCGGCGCATTGCCATCGTGACGGGCGAAGTGAAGTTTTAGCGCCCATGCTGCTCACCCTCGACACCGTCCTCAACCCCCAGGAGCTCGCCCAAGCGCGCGCGCTGCTGGCGCAATCGACCTGGACTGGGGGCGCGCACACCGCGGGGCAGCAGGCGGCCGCGGCCAAGAACAACGAGCAGCTGCCCGAGGACGCGCCGCAGCTGCCCGCCTTGCGGCGCCTGGTGCTCGGCGCCCTGAACCGCCACGCACTTTTTTTCTCCGCTGCGTTGCCGCTCAAAATCCTGCCGCCGTTTTTCAACCGCTACCGTGGGGCGAGCAACGCCTATGGCAAACACGTGGATGGGGCCATGCGTCACACGCCCGACGGCAGCTATCTGCGCGCGGATCTGTCCGCCACGCTTTTTTTGTCCGAGCTGGATGACTACGAGGGCGGGGCGCTGGCCATTGAAGACACCTTTGGCACCCACCACGTTCGTCTGCCCGCGGGCAGCATGGTGCTGTACCCGGCATCTTCCGTACATGAAGTCACCCCCGTCACACGCGGCGAGCGCATCGCCTGTTTCATGTTCATGCAAAGCATGGTGCGCGATGCGCAACAGCGCCGCCTGCTCTTCGATATGGACATGGCGCTGCTGGCACTGCGCAACGATCTGGGTGAAACCGCCGCGCCCCTGGTGCAGCTCACGGGCATTTATCACAACCTGCTGCGCACCTGGGGGACGCCATGAACTTCACTGCGCACATCCCCAACACCGGCCGACGTCTGGGGGGCCTGGGCGTGATGCTGGGGGTGCATGCGCTGGTGGCGTATGCGCTCGTGGCAGGACTGCATCCCATCACCGCGCCCATCGCGCAGGCGCCCATGAATGTTCAGTTGATCGAGGTCGCGCTTCCGACGCCCCCATCCCCCACCCCACAGCGCAGCGCCCCGCGTCCGATCCACCTGCCCAGTCCCACGCTCAGTCCCGCGCCCATTCAAGCGCAGGACATCTCCACCCAAGAGATCACACCGGACGCAGCCGCCGACCCTACCCCTGAAGCCCCTGCACTCGAGATGCCTACGCCCGCGACCCGCGACCCCACCGCCGCCGTGCTGTGCCCCGGCCATCAAGACGCCATCCGCGCCAGTGCGCCCCCCCGTGAGGTGTTAGCTGAAGGCGTGGGCGGCGAAGTGCTCGTCGAATTCACCGTCACCCCCAGCGGCGTAGTGCGCAACCCCATCCCCATTTCCTTCACCAACCCCCGACTCAACCGCTGGGCGCTCCATACCGTGCTCACCCAAATCCGCTGCCAGCCTCAGGCGCACGCCGTGCAGTTGCGGGTGCCCATTAGCGTGCGGTTTGAATAATTCAGCAAAGGCCCACCATGTCGATTGAAACCATGAACCCCTACGGACTTGAAGCATTCTGGATGCAGGGCGACTGGGTGACCAAGGGCACGCTCCTGATCCTCATCCTGATGTCCATGGGCAGTTGGTACATCGTGTTCCTCAAGCTCTGGGAGCAGCACAAGCTCAAGGCTGAGGGCCGGCAGGCGCGTGAACATTTCTGGAAGGCGGCTTCCGTGCGCGAGGGCGCGGCGCAACTCAACACCCAGAGCGCGTATCGCCACATCGCCGAAAGCGGCTTACAAGCCAGCGAGCACCACGAGGGCACGCTCACACAAAACATTGATCTCAATACCTGGGTCACTTTGTCGGTGCAGCGCGCGGTGGACTCGGTGCACAGCCGCACGCAAGAAGGTCTGGCATTTCTGGCCACGGTGGGCTCCACGGCCCCCTTCGTGGGTTTGTTTGGCACGGTGTGGGGCATTTATCACGCGCTCACGGCCATTGGTGTTGCGGGGCAGGCGTCTATCGACAAGGTGGCCGGCCCCGTGGGTGAGGCGCTCATCATGACGGCGGTGGGCCTGGCCGTGGCGGTGCCTGCGGTGCTGGGCTACAACTGGCTGGTCCGGCGCAACAAGGTGGTGATGGAGTCGGTGCGCGGCTTTGGTGCGGATCTGCATGCGGTGCTCATTGGTAAGCGAGCCACAACACCGTAAGCGAGCCACAACACCATGAGCATGCACATCAGCAGCGGTGAAGACGACGAAATGCTCTCCACCATCAACACCACGCCGCTGGTCGATGTGATGTTGGTGTTGCTGATTATTTTTCTGATCACCATTCCGGTGGTGACGCAGACGGTGCCGGTGAGTTTGCCCAAGGAGCGCAGTCAGCCGCGCGAGCAACAGGCGAGCCGCATTGCGATTTCGGTGACGCGTGAGGGGGAGATTTTCTGGGGCCTGGCGCCCATCAAGAGCCCCGAGGAGCTGGTGCGCCGACTCAAAACCGAATCAACACGCGTGCCGCAACCGGAGGTGAGTATTCGCGGTGATGAGGCGAGCCGCTATGAACGCATCGACCGCGTGGTGCGGGCGTGTCGGCGGGCGGGCATCACGAAGGTGGGCTTTGTGATTGAGCCAGCAGCGCGGGGGCACTGAGCCATGCCATTCAAACCCAGCCACGCTGATCCCGAGTTGATGATCGACATCAACACCACGCCGCTCATCGATGTGATGTTGGTGCTGCTCATCATGTTGATCATCACCATCCCCGTGCAGTTGCAGGCGGTGAACATGAACCTGCCGGCGGTCCAGGCGCCCACGAACCCGGAGCCGCCACAAATCATTCAGTTGTCGATCGATGCACGGGGCGCCATGCGCTGGAACGATGAACTGCTCATCGACCACGCGGCACTCCATAAAAAACTCACCGCCGCTGCGCTGCAGGCGCCGCTACCGCAGATTCAACTCAACCCCAGCGCACAGAGCGAGTACCGCTACGTGGCCGCGGTCCTGGCCGCGGCGCAACGGCGGGGGCTTAAGCAGATAGGGATCGTGAGCAAGTCATAAAAAGGGCCCGCGTGCACGCAGGCGGCTTGTGTGCCATACCGAACAGACCGCGCGCCGAGACACGCATACCGTCGACCTATTGATGCGCGGGTTGTTGTCTTGATTTTTTCTTCAACGACAGGGCCGGTGCTCATGTGCGGGTGCGCTGACGCAGGCGCGCTAGGTGTCTTGCGTATTTGCCCCGCATTTTCTCTCCATGATCCCTCGAAAAAAGGATTTTTATGACAAAGCATTTCATACCCAAAACGCTCATTCTCATTGCCATTTTGTCGGCACTGCCCGCGGCCCATGCCGCTAATCTGGCCCAGTCCGAATACAACGAAGCCAAAGTGCGAATCAACGCTGAGTTCAAGACGGACAAAACCGCATGCGACACCCTCGCCGGCAACACCAAAGATGTCTGCATTGAGGAAGCCAAAGCGAAGCAAAAAGTCGCCCAGGCAGAACTCGAATTCAGCCATAGCGGCAAAGTCGAGGACCAAAACAAGGTCGGCGTCGCCAAAGCCGAGGCCGCTTATGCCATCGCCAAAGAAAAATGCGACGACAAGGCCGGAAACGCTAAAGACATTTGCGTCCAGGAAGCCAAAGCCATCGAGACCAAAGCCTTGGTCGATGCCAAGTTAGGCAAGCAGATTGGTGCGGCAAAAGTTGACGCGGCTGACGACAAACGCGACGCGGACTACAAAGTGGCCGTCGAAAAGTGTGACGCCCTGTCAGGTGATGCCAAGGCCAATTGCATTACGGCAGCAAAAACCAAGTTCGGCAAACGCTAATCCTGATCGTTTAGGTCAGTGCACGAAATTGCCCGTGCTGTCGCCCAGCGGCAGCACGGTCAAGTCACGTCTGGAACCCCAAACCTGAACGTCCAAATACAGGCATCACGATCAAGGCTCATGAAACCGACCTCGGGTGAGCAAGGCAGGAACGATCTGCCCGCAACATCGACACCGAACCCACAAGCAAAACGGCCGCCTCAAAAGAGGCGGCCGGCACAAACAACTACAGCGCAAATTTCAGGACCAAGCAATGCGCGCAACGGTGCGCGCATCACGGTCACTGCATGGCTGAGACTTCAACTTCAACACGACGATCCGGTTGCAGGCAGGCAATGAGTTGCTGCTGCGACAGCCCGGCCTTGCAGGTGTCCGCGCTGGTGATGGGCATGGACTCCCCTTTACCCACTGCCGTGATTTTTGACGCACTCACCTTGCCGGCATCCACCAGATAGGCCTTGACCGCTTCGGCGCGCTGTAGCGACAGGACCTGGTTGGAGGCGGTTGATCCCAACCGATCCGCATGCCCCTCCACTGTGATCCCATTGAACTCGGCGCCCACCAGTTCCGCCACAAAGGTGTTCAGCGCGGTCTTGCCTGAAGTCGCCACGTGAGCGCTGCCGAATCCGAACAGTGATTCAGCCGCAAAGTTCACGCGGCGGCGTACGGGGGCCACCACCACCGGCACGACCACGGGTGCAACCACAACGGGCGTTGGCGTTGGCGCCGGTGCGGGTGCCGGCATGGGCTCCATCACCCTGGGCGCCGGTTCAGAGACCTTCATGGGGACCGGGCGCGATGCGGGCGTGCGCCCGATCGGGAACACCAAGCCCACGGAGTACACGTTAACGTGGCCTCTGCTTCCAGTGGCGTCAGTGATGCGGTAGCGCTCGGCTTCGCCGCGAATGAACACGGCCGAGGTCAGGGCGTACTGCAAACCCACCCCCACTTTTGGATTGGGGCTGCGCTTGCTGGTGTCTGCGCCTTTCGGAATGACGGCGCCCGTACCTTGAAAGTCGCTGTTGACTCTGGCTTGCTGCACGCCAACGCGGCCCAACGCAGACCAGCGTTCACTCAGGGGGGCCATACCGACCAGATCCACAGTCAGCCCCTGCAACTTCACGCTGCCATCGAGCGTGCCCGCGGGTGTCGTGGTGGAAGTAAACCCGAACTTGCCTAGATGGAAGTATCCCGCCTCGAGGGCAAAGTTGCGATTGAACTGATACCCGCCCAACACCTTGAAAGCGGTGTCGCGATCATCGTGGGTGATGCCTGTGGTGCTCAAGCCGCTGGGGATCAAACTGTTGGTCATGTGCGACTCGTCGAGCTGCGAACGTGACCGACCCAACGCGCCCGCGCCATACCAAAAAGATGAATCCTCCTGAGCAATAGCGGGGGCCGCGGCCAGGCAACTGAACCCAGCCAGCGTGACTGCATGAAGTGCATGACGTGTTTTCATTTTGTGCTTTCGTTAGGTTTTCGGAGATCTGGGCCTGCACTGCACGCCTTGAGGGCTACGGGTTGCCAAAGCGGGTATCAGTGAGGTGAAGTGCCTTTGTAGAGCGCGGCGGAACGCACGTCTGTGCGGTTGCGTACTCAGTGCACTAAAAGCTTGGGGCGCCGGGGTTTGTGGCTGCAACGCAACGCAATGAAAAAATCATGCGGTGCTCAATGCGCTGTCATAGGTTTCGCAATCGGCCTGGTAACACGGGCAAGACACGGCCTGCATGCCCAGGCGGTTCAGGATCGTGACTTCGCCGCGGTGATAGCGAATCAGCTTGCGCTCTTGCAGCGCATGCGCTGCGGTGGTGATGCCCACGCGCCGCACTCCCATCAAGGCGGCCAGACGTGCATGGGTGACATGAAATTCGTCAGCGTGAGCACGGTCTTGTGTCATGAGCAGCCAGCGCGCCAGGCGTCGCTCCACCACATGAAAGCGGGCACAGACCACGGCTTGCGCCAACTGGCCCATCCGCGCGTGCAGGTAACGCAGCAGCAGGTGCTGCAGCATGGGGTTGCGGTCCAGTTCCTGAGCAAACGTTGCCGCATTCATGCGCCAGGCCGCACCTGCGCCCTGAACCTGTGCACGCAAGGGGGATATCCGCCCACCCAGCATCAGTGAGGCGCCCAGCAGGCCTTCATTGCCAATCAAACCCACTTCCAGATAGAACTTCGCCTGGACGGGAACCATCAACGAAACAAAGCACTGCGTCGGGAAATACACCTGTTCAATGCGTGCCTCGGGCTCATGCAGGACCGCACCGTATTCAAGTTCGACCGATTCGCACTGGCCCAGTAGCCGTTGCAATACCTCGCCCGGCAAACCGGCGAGCAATCGATTAAGCGGTGCAGTCCGCCGCGTGGTGGACATGGCGCACTCCTTGCGGATCAGGTCGATCCTTCATGGGTGCGACAGAAAACTGGGGCGCCACGGTGTAGGGCAACAGTCGATCAAACTCTTTCTTGACCACCGCGTAACACTCGCACACGCGTTGCTCCAGCTGAGCCCGATCCAGCACGGTGATGCGGCCTCGGCTGTAGCGAATCAGGCCGGCGCTTTGCAGATTGCCTGCCGCTTCGGTCACGCCTTCGCGGCGCACCCCGAGCATGTTGGCGATGAGCTCTTGCGTCATCGTCAGTTCGTTGGACGGCAGACGGTCCAGGCTGAGCAGTAACCAGCGACACAGCTGCTGATCAATGGTGTGGTGTCGGTTGCACACCGCGGTTTGCGCCATCTGCGTAATCAGCGCCTGGGTGTAGCGCAACAGCAGGTGTTGCATTACGCCGCTGCGACTGAACTCCTGCTTCATGCGGGCACCGGCCAGCCGGTAGGCAAAACCGGCACTTTGCACGACCGCTCGGCTGGGCGTGGTTTCACCGCCCATGAAAAACGCCACGCCGACTAGGCCCTCGTTGCCGACCACAGCAATTTCGGCCGACGCGCCGTTTTCCATCACATAGAGCAGCGAAACGATGCAAGTCGTCGGGAAGTAAACATGCCCGAGTGCGCTACCGGATTCATAAAGCACCTTGCCCAAAGGCATAGGCACCAGCTCCATCTGCGAGAACAGGCGCTCCTGCTCGGCCGCGGTCAACGCGGCCAGCAGATGGTTCTGTGTGGGATGGGCGTGTTTAAGGCGTGGTGACTTGGCGCGCGCAGCACTGGGGCGCGGAGCGGGGGATGGCGCAGAGGGAATTGATTTGATGGGCATCATGTTTCTCCTCTTTGTATTGGGGGGCAAACGAATGGGAGCAAACCTTACGCCAGCTTGCGTGCACAAACACACCCAAGTGCGGGAGCACTGCGTGAGCAGACCCACGTACATGGGGCAGATACCCCGATATGCAAGTTGTGCGATCGGATTAATGCAAATTAAAAATGCGCCGCGCCACACAACGTGCTGTGGGCGCGGCGCACTTCATTTCATTCACAGGCCGACTTAGTTCTTCGGTTTGTCTTTATTGAACCAACCGTCAGTGACACTGGCCTGCCATGCGGCGAGCTGCTTTTCAGCGTCGTCTTTGGCCACGCCATAGCGCTCCTGAATCTTGCCGGCGAGTTGGTCGCGGCGCCCGGCAATGACATCGAGGTCATCATCAGTGAGCTTGCCCCACTGTTCTTTGGCTTTGCCGGTGACTTGTTTCCAATTGCCTTGAATGCGATCCCAGTTCATAGCGCTTCCTTGAGGTGATGACCCCGTGTTTTTGGAGGGGGGTAGGGCGTTTGATGTGCTGGCAACAGGGGCCTTATCCGGAACGAACCATGCATCCGTGGCTTTGACGGCCCATGCGCCGAGCTGTTTTTCAGCGTCGTCTTTGGCCACGCCGTAGCGCTCCTGAATCTTGCCGGCGAGCTTGTCGCGGCGGCCAGCGATGACGTCAATATCGTCATCGGTCAGCTTGCCCCATTGCTCTTTGACCTTGCCGGTCACTTGTTTCCAATTGCCTTGAATGCGATCCCAATTCATAGGGTTTCCTTTTAGTAGGTGAACGTGCAAAACGCTCCAGACAGGGCCGAGAGCGCGGAAGTACTCATAGGTTTATGGACGAAGAGCAATCTCGTTCTTGACCGACTTCACGCCGCTGACTTTTGTCGCGATGCTTTCGGCCGTCGTGCGCTCGGTGGCGTTGCGGGCAAAGCCCGACAGCATCACCACGCCATTGAGCGTTTCCACCGAGATGCTGGAGGCATCGACCTCGTTGTTGCTGACAAAGCGGCTCTTGATCGAGGCCGTGATGGCGCTGTCATCGACATAGGCGCCTACGGTTTCCTGACCGCGTGTGACGGCGCAGCCGGGCAGGCTGAGTAACAACGTTGCCGCAATCAATGCAGTCATGGGGGCGTTTAGTTTCATGGTGAATCTCCGGGAAGGTGCTGCGGGCCCGGCGCAAACCGGGAGGTTTTGAACCCTCTCGTACGTGGCCCCCTAGGGCAACGACTTGAGAGTGAAATCTTCAGAGGCCCCCCGCAGGGTGGGGGCTGTCAAGGCTTGCGTGGACCGGCGCTGCGCCAGATGTAATCCCAGAACGCACTGGTCACGCCGTAATGCGCGTGTGGCACCACCCGGTGGTGCAAGGCATGCCAGCGCTTGCGCCGTTTCATCCACGCGCTATCGGTGCCCAAGAAAGCCTCGGCATGCCCGTGATGCAGGGCATGGTGCGTGATGGCGTACGCCAAGTAGCCCGACAACAAGCCCAGCGTGAGGGCACAGGCTTGCCACAAATTGCCCAGCACGAGGGCGGGTAAGAACACCAACAGGCCAATGAACGTGGCGCTCAATGCAGTGGGCGTGCAGATCAGGGCATGGGGCCGACGGTGGTGTTGCTCATGCCAATGGCGAAACGGCTGCAGGCCATGCAGCACATAGCGGTGCAGCACGTACTCAATCGCGGTCCAGGCCATACCGCCGGCCAGCGCCACCACCGCAGCGCCGTAGAGGACAAAGTCCGCCTGGTACGCCGCAGCACTGTGTTCGAAAGAAAAAAATCGCACGCCGCCTACTTTCCGCTGCGCCCTCGCTCCCAACACAGGATCACGAGTCGCTAGGGTGCCAACTTAGGCGGGTCTACGCACAGCGTCTGTTCGCTAGCGCACCCACCCTCAGCGGCGGCGCGGCGCGCTCTTCCCGGGCAGGCTCTTTTTCTGAGCCATTGGGCGCACGACCTGCACGACACTGCGCCCAGGGCCCAAGCGGGGTGCCGGGCGAGCGATGTCGGCCAGCGTGGCCTCATCCAATTCTTGAAAGTACGCGCGCAAGGCCGCGTCGAGTAAGCCCTTGAGGCAACAACTCGGGGTGAGCGTGCATTGGTTGCTGTGCGCATCAAAGCATTCAGCCATACGAAAGTCCGTCTCGGAGACACGCACCACATTGCCCACACGAATGGCCGCCGGATCTTTGAGCAAACGCAGGCCACCGCCACGACCGCGCGTGGTCTCCAACAAGCCCTGGCGCGCCAGCTCGTTCACTACTTTCATCAAATGATTTTTCGACACACCGTAACCCTGCGCCAGCGCACTGATAGTCACGCGCTCTTGCGGATGCGCCGCGCAGTACATCAGCACGCGCAGGGTGTAGTCGGTGAATTGCATGAAGCCCCTGCGGTCTGAGGCTCGATTTGCGTAGGCGGATGAACTGAGGTGCACTCCGATTTTT
>CAZZAD010000068.1:0-12469 GCA_964652055.1 uncultured Burkholderiaceae bacterium
GCTTGAACTCCCGTTGCATCACGACCTCCGGCTTTGAGTAAAAACAGCAGGGTCACTGAGAACAGAGATTCATTCAAGACGGGGGTTGGGCGGACGCTTACCAAAATCGAGCGCGCCCAGAATCTTGGCGCCCAGCCCTACGAACGCTCAGCTCAGCGCATCGATCAAGCCAATGGCTACAACCCTAAAACCGCGTCTTTGCCGCCCTGCCGCCCAGGCATCGCGAGGATTTGCGCCTTGTCAGGGCGACAAATCCATCGGTTTTATAAAAGTGTCAAACAGCATGAAGCAC
The DNA here is from genome assembly GCA_964652055.1 of uncultured Burkholderiaceae bacterium. Lineage (GTDB taxonomy): Bacteria > Pseudomonadota > Gammaproteobacteria > Burkholderiales > Burkholderiaceae_F > CAZZAD01. The sequence continues at coordinate 293 of CAZZAD010000068.1, forward strand.
TGCACTAGCAAGGGTGCGACTTGCGTCGTCCTCGCGCCTAGCCAGTCAGCCCGCTGCACCCACTCTGCCGCGCGTTCAACTGTCGGATTTGGGTTTAACCGTACAGGGGTGTTAACCCCTGGGGGCATCGACCTTCTGCGCAGGGGCTGCTGCTGGTTTTTGCGTGACACGCCGATAAACCGGACCCCAGATGGGATGCCCCACTTCCGCATCACTGAGTCGGAAAGCAGGATCGACCCTGAGGGCGGCCTGGAAGTTTTGTTCGCATTCGGCCAGACGGTTAAACGCACACGCAATGAAGGCGAGGTACTTGTGCGCGGAGGCCGCGTCACGAGGATCGTGCAGTCCTTGCGTCAGCGCTGACTTGAATGCACCTTCGGCGCGATCAAACGTTCCGTCTTCATAAAAACGCAGCCCGTTGATGAATGCTCGCTCGGCCGGGCGGGCATATATCTGCGAAACGCTGGGCGTGGGCGCAGAGGGCGGAGTGTCGCGAACCAGAAGCGATTCGCAGGCGGTCAGCGTCTGCAGAAGCGTCGCAAGCAGTGTGATCTGTATCAGGCGGGGCATAGGGGGCCGTTGGGTAGTAAGTGTCATTTTGAAGATGAGTTAGTCAAAGCGGTGCCGAATGATCTGGGTACGGGCGGGAGTGACGTCAACCTGTGCACTAATGGCTGCTTTGTCTCCATGGCGGATTTCGATGGTGTGCGGGCCGGTGCTGAGTTTGAGTTCAGTCAGTGGCGGGGTAACGCCGGTGGGTTTGCCATCGACAAGGATCTCGCCCCAGGGCTGAATTTCAAGTTGTACGACACCCGTGGTGCTGCCCGGTGCTACGGCGGCTGGTGCGGTGGCTTCGGGTCGCTGGGCGATGGGCGAATGACGCCCCAGCAATGTTCCTACCACGATGCCTATGAAGACCAATGCAACGGCTCCGGTTACGGCGATGCGATTGGCTTTGAGCCACTGCCGAACTTTCGCGCCCGTGCTGATTCCGGACAGTGCCGGTGCAGGCGGAGGCTCAACGTCTTGCATCGGGGTAGTGATGTCTTCGGGGGGGGAGGTGTGCCGACTTGAGGTGCCCGTGATGGTGCGTGTAATTGTGGGCGGTGATGCGTTGGACATCAGCGTTTTGTGCGTGGTGCGTGGCCGGGCGGTGAGGGCGAGATCGGCCTGAGGAATATCGGGTTCCGTCTCGGGCGGTGCGGCCAGAGGAATGCCGATGGTGGCCGGCGCGACATGCGATTTGCGCGCATTCCAGAGGTACGCCGTGAGCGTATCGCGCACATCGCCGGCCGTGCGGTGTGTCGGTGTGCCCGATACGCCCATGATTTCGTCGATGAGTTGTGCCAGCACAGGCGGTGTGTCCGCGCGCAGCTCGCGCACTGAAATGGCGCGCGGTGAATCGCCATCACCGGCGGCGCGTTGCGGTGGTTTTCCTGTGAGCATCATGTGCAACAGCACGATCACCGCGCGCACGTCGCGGTTGCGCATGTCGTCGGTTAGCTCGTTCTGAAAGTACGGCAACAGTTTTTCAGTGCGTGCCAGTGCATCGTCACCGGCAGAGCCGCCATCGATCCAGCCGCCAAAGCCCTCAATGCGCGGTGTGCCGTTGGGTTGGAGCACGACATGCTGCGGGCCCAGGTGGCCATGGGCAATGCCTTGGCTGTGCGCGTATTCAATGGCGTCAGCAATGCGTGCAGTCAGGCTGGCACAGTGAACCGGTTCGGGACGCCAGCCTGTGACCAGCAGTTCGTGCAGGGGGCGCCCGTTGACGCGTTCAATGGCCAGAAATGCCAGGTCGTGTACGCGCGCGGCTTCAAATACGGTGACGATGTGCGGGTGATGGAGTCGGCCCGCGGCCTGCGCCTGCCTGACGAAGGCCTGTTCAATGGAATGGGTTTCAGCATCTCCGCCCCGTACGCCGTCCAGGGGAGGGGGTACGCGCACGACCTTGAGCACCACTTCGCGGTGCATGACCGGGTCAAGTGCCAGCAGGGTGATGCTGTCGCGATCACGGCGCAGCTCACGTAGCAGTGAATAGCGCCCCAGCTGGCGCGGATTGGCGCCCAGGATGTCGCTACTTGCTGGCCCACCTCGTTTGTCAGACATGGGCTCAGGTTTGGCGCGAGACGATGATTCTGGAATGTCGGTCTTGCTCATCGCCTTGGAGGGGAAGTCAGAAGCACGTGGGGCGCCATCATGTGGATGCGGGGAAATTCGAATTAAAAGCGGTGCTGAAGCGTCAGCATTTTTCCGCCCTGCACTTCAACGCGCGCCACATACGGTGGGGCTGCGCCATTGCGTATTTCAATCAAGTAGATGCCGGGGGCGAGCGAGAGTTGATTGACCGGAGGGGATACGCCCTTTGACACGCCATTGACCAGCACTTCGCCCCAGGGTACGACAGCAAGAGAAATGATTCCATCGGCTGGCGGTGCGGGGGGGGCTGCTTTGTCGACTTCGCCGCGCCCTCGTCTCGCCGTGGGTTGGGCCGTCACAGGGGGTGAGGGTGCCTTGGCAACGGGGGTGGGCTCGGGTACCGGCAGGAGTGTTGGGGCTTCCACCATTGGCGGCGGCAAAGTGGGAACGGCGGGAACGGGCGTAGGAGGCATGACCGGTCGGGTGGGAACGACCACCACGGCATGCGCTGGAACCTGCGCAGGCTGCGTGTTGATTTTGCTGACCAAAACAACGCCTACGACAAAAGCACACAGCCCAGCGGCCACACCGGCCAGGACTCGTGGGGGCACGGTCTGCGCCCAAAGTGCTGCCTTTTTGAAAAGGCGTTGCAACAATTCGAACTGTTTTGGGGGTGGGGGCGTGGGGTTCCCCATCGTGGGAGGCGTAGGACGGCCCGCGCAGATCGCTAATTGGTTACGCAGTTCACCCGCTGTTTGATAGCGCTTTCCAGGATCTTTTTCTAAAGCACGTGTCACAACGCCCTGTAGCGCCTCGGGCAGATCAGGGCGCAGCAGTGAAAGGGGCGTGGGTTCGCTTGAAATCACCTCGGCCAGGATGGCGTCGATGTTATCGCCGTCGAAGGCGCGCACACCTGCCAGTAGCTCGTAGAGGATGGCGCCCAAAGAAAAAACGTCGCTGCGGGCATCGAGCTTCTCACCACGTGCTTGCTCGGGTGACATGTAGTTGGGTGTGCCGATGAGTTGTCGGCGTTGCGTGCCCTGGGGGTCACTCATGCTCATCAGCGCCACGCCAAAATCGAGCACCTTGGGCTTGCCGTCGCGCGTCAGAAAAATATTGCTGGGTTTGATGTCGCGGTGAATGAGTCCGCGCTTATGGGCAAAGTGCACCGCATCAGCGGCGCGTGCCATGAGCGTGGTGACCTGACGCCAACCCATGCGCTCGCCGCGTGCAATCACATCGTGCAGATCTTCGCCGCGTAGGCGCTCCATAGCGATGTAGGCCAGCTGATCGCTTTTGCCGGCATCAAACACCGTGACGATGTGCGGGTGATTCAGGCGTGCAGCCGCCTTGGCTTCGTTAACAAAACTGGCTTCGGCCTGCGAGCGGTACACCGTGTTGTGCGACAGTGGTATCGCCTTGATGGCCACTTCGCGATCAAGAATGGGATCGTGCGCCGAATAGACCACACCGTTAGAGCCGCGCCCGATTTCACCGCGAATAAAAAAGCGTCCGATAACTCGGGGCGCAACGGTCAAGACGGATGAGGCTTCAGATGTAGGTGCCACGCGAGACAGGCTGTGTGTAGTCATGTCAAAAATATCCTGGGCGATTATCACACCGCATGAGGGATTTTCTTCAGCAATATCAGTAAGAAATGGGCCCGAATGAGTGTCTTTATTGCGTGCTTTGCTGGGATCAGACTAGTGCCTAGTTGCATAAGTCTCACTACATTCAAACCGCCTGGGGCCCCCAGGCGGTTTTCGATGTAACGCAGACTTATGCAACTAGGCACTAGTGCAGTGCTTCGTCTATTCCGCCCTTTTGGGTCAGTGAATTTGCCTCTGTGGCGAGGCGCGAACCACAGCGATACCCAGTGGTATCGCGCGGATTCGCAACGCTGCCACGGGGGCAAAGGCGCGACTCCAAAAGGGTCGGAATGGGCGAAGCACTGCACTAGGAGCGCGAGTAAATAATTGACTCGTTACGTAGCAAGCGCGCCTGAATGGCCAAGCATGCCACTGTGCCCACGCTGCAGACCAGCGCAGGCAGCAGCAGCTCGTAGCTGCCCAGTGTTTCCCCGCGCACGGTCTTGAGCATGACCGTGAGCTGACCGATCGAGGGTACCGCGGCAAGCCATGCGGCGTCACGCGTGGTCAGAAATACCGGGATCACCGCTGAGAACTGCACCGCCATAGCGATGTAGCTCACGTAGGTTTGTGCCTCTTTGTAGGTGCGGCCGAAGGTGGCGGCGAGCATGTTCACCGCGGCCATCAGGGCGGCAAAGGGCATGAGCAGCAGGGCAAAGATCAACACCTCACGCCATTGCAGCTGCATGAGGGCAGCGAGTGTTTCACTGGCAATAAAGCGCATGGCCACCACAAAGCCCAGTAGTGTGAGCGTCACGATGGCGCAGGCGTTGAGTGTGACCACGATCCATTTGCCCAGGGCCAGTTGCCAGGTATGGATCGGGTTGACCAACAGGGGCTCCAGTGAACCGCGCTCGCGCTCGCCTGCGGTGACATCGATGGCCACGGCAAACGCGCCATACACCGCGACCAGAAGTGCCGTCCAGGGCACGATAAAAAGCAGCTGCGCGCCTTGGGTGCGCGAGGGTGCCAGGTCTTTTTCTTCCAGCGTGACCGCGCTCATCAGTTGCGGGCTCACGCCGCGCGTAAGCAGACGCTGCACACCCAGCTCGCGGTTAACGCTGGTCACCAGCCGCAGTGCGCCATGCACCAGAGCCTGCGCCTTGTCATGACTGGCGTCGTAATACACATCGAGTGTGACGGTCTGTGCGCGAGCCAGGCGTTCCTCGAAATCGGCGTCGGGGGCAAACACGGCGTTTTGCAAGGTGCCCGAGCGCAACTGGGAGACATAGTCTGCCGGTGCTTCTTTGATGCGCGCCCCCTGGCGCTGTAGATAGTTGACCAGGGTGGGCGCGCGCTCGGGGGCGACAAAAAGAATTTCCCGCCGTGCGGCCTTTTCTTCAATGCTGGCGACAAAGTTCGAGATCAGCAGCAGCACCATGGGCCCGGACAACAGCGCCACCACCAGGGCCACCATCCAGGCGCGACGATCCCGCAGGGCATCCAGAAATTCTTTGCGCGCAACAGTCAGAACGATGTTCATGCGGATAGGGCGTCAGGGGTCAGTGCGAGGGAAACAAAAGCATCTTCCAGCGAGGCCGTGCCGGCCCGCTGGCGCAGCTCATCGGCGCTGCCCTGTGCGACCGTGCGGCCACGCGCCACGATCACGATGTGATCGCACAGTGACTCCACTTCCTGCATCAGGTGAGTGGAAAACACAATGCACTTGCCGGCATCGCGTAGTGCGAGCAAAAGCCTGCGCAGCGCCCGCGTGGACATGACATCGAGCCCGTTGGTGGGTTCATCCAGGATGAGGTGCTGCGGATCGTGAATCAGCGCGCGGGCCAGGGCCACTTTCATTTTTTCTCCGGTGGAAAAACCCTCGGTGCGCCGGTCCAGCAACGCGCGCATGTCGAGCAGTTCTGCCAGATGCAGCAGGCGTGCCTCAAACACGCTGCCGGTAATGCCGCGCAAGGCGGCGTGATAGGCCACGTTCTCACGCGCGGTCAGGCGTGTGTACAGCCCTCGTGCATCGGAGAGCACACCCAGTTGCGCACGCACGGCCAGCGGTTCGGCCACTACGTCCAACCCCCCAACCTTTGCGCTGCCACTGTCCGGGCGCATGAGCGTGGCCAGTACGCGCATGGTGGTGGTCTTGCCGGCGCCGTTGGGGCCCAGCAGCGCGGTGATGCGACCATCGGCCACGTTGAAGGTCACTTCGTCGACCGCAATCACCGGGCCGCTGCGGGCCGATTTGCCCGGGAACGTTTTGCGCAGTTGGTGGACTTCAATCATTGAGTGAGTCCATCAGGTGCAAAGAAAAAAGTAGGCGCGGGAAGCTTGTCCAGGCAAGAACCATCAATGCCATCGAAATGCGCTTGTCGAATAAAGCGGTGTATCAGCTCGGGCGCACAGCCCTGATGCGCCACACCATGACTCAGATGGGGCGCAATCCGATGCTGCGCGTTCTTTAACTGACTGCGTACCGCCTCACCATGACGGGGCGGCGTCGCGGGGTCGGCCCCGCCCGAGAGCAGCAACACCGGGGCGGGTGCATCCGAAAGGACAAGGAACTCTTTGGGCACGGGACGCACCGGCACTTTGGGACAGACGCGGCGATAGAGGCCCTCCAACGTATGCGCAAAGCGCGTGGGTGTATCCGGTGACAGCGCGTCCAGGCGTGGCAGGTCTTCGGCGCAGATGACCGCAAAGTGCATCACCTCGGCAATGCTGTCACCGGTGGGACCTGCCAGCGCCTGCGTGAGCGCAACCAGCGCGTTGGCATCACCCGCTGCTGCACGGGTGAGCGCGTGGGGCAGCGCGGCGGCCAGCACCGGCATATAGAGCGGCGCGCGCAGGCTGGCCATCAATGCGCTGCGATCAAAGCTCACGTCCTCACGCCGGCCGGTCAGGGGGTGGGTGATCGTGTAGCGCAAGGTGCCCGCATCGGCCTGGGCAAGCAGGCGGTCGATCAGTTTGTCCAGGTGCGGGTAGCGGCTGTTGCAGCGGGGCTCATTTGCGCATTGCTCAATCAGATGATCCAGCGCAGCCTCGTTGTCTTGCGCAAAACTCTGCGGCAAAACCACCTCGGGTGGCACCACGCCGTCAAGTACCGCCGCGCGCACCCGCGTAGGAAACTGGCGCAAGTACTCCAATGCTGCACGGGTGCCATAGGAACTGGCCCACAGATTGATCTGTTCCAAGCCCAGTGCGGCGCGCACCGTATCGATGTCGCGGACCGCAATCCACGTGGCGTACTGACGCGTGTCGTTGCCCTGTGCGATCAATTTTTGAATACAGGTGTCAAGTCGCGCCAGATGGACTGCGTTGTCCAGGCTTTCACTCAGTGGGGCCGTGGGTTCGGGTGGGGTGCAACTTAATCGGTTGGACCGTCCCGTGCCGCGCTGGTCTACAAACACCACATCGCGCCGCGCATTCAGAAGCGCCTGGCTGGCCAGCACCTGAGGGGCGATATCAATGGCGCTTTGCCCCGGCCCCCCCGCAAAAACAAACACCGGATCCGGCGCGGCGCGTTTAGCCAGTGCCGGCACCACCGCAAAGTGAATATCGATTACCCGGCCGGTGGGGGTATCGGGGTTCTCGGGCATCTGCACTTTGCCGCAGCGCACCTCGCGCGGCACACCCTTGATGCGGCAGGGCTCTGTGCTGCTCAGATCGGCGGTCCATCCATAAGACATGTTGGTCGTGCCGGCCATTAGCGCGGCAACAACCCAATGCCTGCGGAAGTAGAGAAATATGTTCATAAGTGCGCCGGAGAATAGCTGCGCTTCTTGCACATCCATCGCAGACCTCCTAGTGCAGTGCTTCGTCTATTCCGGCCCTTTTGGGTCAGCGAATTTGCCTCTGTGGCGAGGCGCGAACCACAGCGATACCCAGTGGTATCGCGCGGATTCGCAACGCTGCCACGGGGGCAAAGGCGCGACTCCAAAAGGGTCGGAATGGGCGAAGCACTGCACTAGTGCAGTGCTTCATGCTGCGGACTTTGGAAGCGCAGCGTGGCGACTTTCGTTGGACATTGTGAACATCCCTACGGCACGTAACGCAAGGCCATATCGATAGGCCATACAGATTAGTGCGTTCGACTGAAATCCCTGGCACTGAACCGTCTTTGTGGCGCCATCTTTCTTGAAGTCCCTAACTCCACACAGGACTTGCCTGCATTCATAGCTCGACGAATGCGGCTCGCCACTTTTACACTCCCCGGCTATGCGATTACACATGGAAAAGAACGGGGTGGGCGTGCACCGTTTGCGTGCGCTGTGCCTATTGGTGCTCATGCCATTGACTTTGTTGGCTAGCGGTTGCGCGGCGGTTTTGGCGGAGCTGGATCGACCCATGCCTACCACGAACATTGCCCTTGTATCGGGTAGTCACGTTGTTAACCCCCCTCGAGCACCTCTCACGCTTGAGCAACAGCCCAAGCCAGCACAAGCCAGCGGCGCACCCGCAAGTCCCGTCAATGCCACTGCGGCTTCGTCAGCCGAGAAGGCCGTAGCCGTCAAATCCAGGCCGAGTTCTTACAAGGCGGTGTTGAGTGGTTCAGCTCAGAGAGCCTCGTTTGGTTCCGTGATTTACAACCCCTCACGGTACGACTTTGCCGCTTACGGCGGCTCGCCCCGGCGCAGTGCGTCACGGCCCACTGAGCGCGTCGCGCGTGTCGTTGCGCCGCGCAACCGTGTGGAACTGAACTTTGCTGATCGGCCCTTTGATGTGTGGGAGCGCATCCGCCGCGGTTATGGCATGCCCGAACTGAGTACGCCTGCCGCAGAGCGCAGCACTTACTGGTACTCGGCGCAGCCCGCAAGCATCGTGCGCATGGCGCAGCGCGCTGTGCCTTATTTATTTCATATCGTTGAAGAAATTGAAAAGCGCGGCATGCCCACTGAGCTGGCGCTGCTGCCGTTTGTAGAAAGCGGCATGCAGCCGCACGCTCGGTCATCGGCCAATGCGGTGGGGTTGTGGCAGTTCATCCCCTCCACGGGGCGCATGTATGAGCTTGAACAAAACGCCTGGCAAGACCAGCGCAGCCACATCACTGAATCCACACGCGCGGCGCTTGATTACCTGGAAAAGCTTTTTGATGAGTTTGGCCACTGGCATTTGGCGCTGGCCGCCTACAACTGTGGCGAAGGCTGCGTGCGGCGCGCGCTTAACCGTGCCCGTGCGGGTGGCAATTCAGGGGCGAGCTACGAAGAATTGGATCTGCCTTACGAAACCCGTGACTATGTGCCCAAGCTGCAAGCCTTAAAGAACATCGTAGGCAACCCCGAGGGGTATGGCTTGGCGCTGCCTGTCATTCAAAACCAGCCCTACTTTGTTGCTATTAACAAGACGCGCGATATGGACATCGCTACCGCTGCTCTGTTGGCCGAAGTTACGGAGGAGGAGTTCCGCACGCTTAATCCGGCATTCAAGCGGTCTGTCATTGTGGGATCCAGCCAGTCTTCAATCCTGCTTCCCATCGACAGAAAGGAAGTTTTCGATGCAAATTTGGCTGCCTGGCAAGCAGCCAAACTACCCCTTGCGAGTTGGACGACGTATACGTTGCAATCCGCAGATACCCTGCGAGACATCGCCCGACAGGTCGGTATGAGCGAAGCTGCGCTGCGAGAAGCCAACCGAATACCGCCCCATGACCGTGTGCTGAGTGGCGCCACCATCTTGATTCCCCGACCGAAATCCGCCACAAAAGACGTCGTACCCTAAGACATCAAGAACGCGACTGCCTGTGTTGTTGTGGGTAGTTACGCAGTAGTCAGCAAGTTAGGAGACAGCAGCTGCTCCGGAACCCGCATGAAACGGGGCTGCACGCTTGCGGGCTGTCGAGTAACTTGTCGCCTGGTAAGTAATAGAGTGAGTGCATCCCATGCCCAGTCCCGACATATGTACTGAAGAGGAAATCACTTGGTTGGTCCACGCCTTTTACGCACGCGTGCGTGACGATGAGGTGCTGGGTCCCATCTTTGCTTCCAAGATTTCTGACTGGGAACCTCATCTGGCCAAGATGGTGGACTTCTGGTCATCGGTACTGCGGGGTACTGCGCGCTTTAGTGGTACGCCCATGCCCAAACACGTGGCGCTGCCCAACTTGCAAGCGTCCACCTTTGAGCGCTGGCTGGAGCTGTTTCATGCCACCACGCAGGAGCTGGAGAACGAGGCCATGCGTGAAAGTGCGAACGAGATGGCCAAGCGCATTGCGCAGAGTCTGTGGTTTGGTTATCAGCACTACCGGCAGCCTGATGAGGCTTTGTCGACGCGGACGCTGACGCGCCCGGTTTGAACTGCTGCATCAGCAAGGTAAGTCAGGGGTCACCCATGGGTCGGGTGACTGCACTTATTGACCCCGTGCCCTTGTCCTTGGGCTGTGGATGCCAAGCAGGCCGGAGCTCAACGCTCATGAAAACGGCTTATGTACGGCGTGGTGTATCTCGAACAGCATGGGTCTTGTGTGTGTGCGTACCCAATGCGCACCTCGTCGCTCATTTAAGGAGCCATGATTCATGAAATTCGGCCCCGTAGCTCTTGCCATGACCGCTGCGCTGGCGGCAGGCGTTGGAAGTTTTGCGCAGGCCGGCCCTGCACTGCAGGAACCCGGCCGCATCATTATTAAGTTCAAGTCCGATCATTTGCCTCCTGGCCTGGATATGGCCGCTGAGCGCGCCAATCTGGAAAAGGCCCAAGGGCTGAACCGGCTGCTGACCATTAGCGGCATCAACGCACAGGTCTACACGGTGTCTGACAAAGACACAGGCGCTGAGGTCGTGCGCCGCATCCTGGCGAGCAAAAAGCATCTTATTGAATATGCAGAAATCGATGCGCTGGCTACGCCTGCTTACCAGCCCAATGATCCGTACTTTTACGCAACTTCGTCTTGGCACTTGCAGAAAATTGGTGCGCCCGCAGCTTGGGACAGTGTCAAGGGTGAGGGTGTGACCGTAGCGGTGCTCGATTCCGGTGTGGACTGTTCGCATACAGAGTTATCTGCCAATTGCGTTGCAGGCTGGAACGTCGCAAGCAACAACACAGACACCGCAGATATCCACGGGCACGGCACCATGGTGGCAACCACCTTGGGTTCGGTAGGCGACAACGCACAGGGTGGTATCGGGGTGGCCTCCAGAAGCAAGATCATGCCCATTCGGCTCACCAATGATTCATCCAATTCCGGTGTGCCTTGCTCCAACATCGCCAGCGGCATCGTCTGGGCCGCAGATCATGGGGCGAAGGTGGCCTCGAATAGTTATGAGATTTATGGTTGCAGTGTGGTGGTTGATGCGGCCAACTATATGGCCAGCAAAGGGGGGGTGTATGTGCGCTCTGCAGGTAACTCAAACATTGAAGTCACCACAGTAAACGACGCCAATGTCATCGTCACCAGTGCTACTAACCAGAATGATGCCAAAACCAGTTGGTCCAACTACGGCAGCATTGTTGATGTTTCAGCGCCGGGCATTGATGTGTATTGCTCTCGTTATTCGGGCGCCTACGGCACGTGTTGGGGCACCTCGTTTGCCACGCCGATCACTGCGGGTGTACTGGCCATGATGTTTACGGTCCATCCGGGGCTAACTCCAGATCAGGCTAAATCTGCTCTTTTTTCCACGGCCACTGATTTGGGCGTGACTGGTTGGGATAAGTACTTCGGCCACGGTCGAATCAACGCAGCCAGCGCAGTAGCCAAGGCACTGGCCATTAAAACCACCGTAGATGCCACTGCGCCTAGCGTGCCGGGTACCCTGGCCGCCACGGCGGTCAGCGATGCTGCCGTAAGTTTGAGCTGGACGCCGTCCACCGACAACGTGTTGGTGACCGGCTATCACGTGTACCGCAATGGTCAAAAGATTGGCACCGCGTCCAGCGCCAGCATTACCGATAGTGCGCTGACTGCAAATACCACTTATTCCTACACCGTGGCTGCCTTTGATGGCGCAGGCAATGTGTCTGCACAAAGTTCACCGCTCAGCGTTACCACCAAGAGCATTGCGTTTAATGTCAGCAGTTATTCGGTGACCAACAAAACCAGCAACAGCGCCACCATCGGCGTGAGTTTGACTACGGCAGGCACAGTCACGGTTCGGTATGGCACCAGCTCCAGCAACCTTAACTTCGCAGCCCAAAGCTCAACGTTAAGCACCGCCCACTCGGTTTTACTTGGTGGTCTGAGCGCCGGAACTACTTACTACTACCGCGTAGAGGCCAAAAGCCAAGCGGGCCAGACGGTGCTGACGCCTGTGTCAAGTTTTTTAACCTCACGCCAAAGTTCGACAGGCGGGAAGCGCAAGTAGTGCGCCAAGGCGAGGGGCGCAGCTTCGCCCCGCTCGCGCAGCATCGCTCGCACTTGCATCCTGTGAGTCGGGGCGCTAGTGCCTAGTTGCATAAGTCTCACTACATTCAAACCGCCTCGGACCCCCCGTGGCGGCGTTGCGAA
>CAZZAD010000069.1:0-12455 GCA_964652055.1 uncultured Burkholderiaceae bacterium
TTTGTATTCATGCCTCCTATAACAAACTACGCACTATTTGGCGCACACATCAGTAGGTAGCTAAATAATTGCGGCCAAAGGTCGCGCACTACCCAACCCACACCCGCGTGTGCGCCCAGCCCCGCATAAAGACCGCCAATCACCCCCACAACGGCAAGGTGCGTACGCTGACGTTTAAAGCCCCCATGCAATAGGTACCAGGCCGCAGGCACCGCAAGGACGGCGTACAACGAAGCGCTTAACCATGGCCCTGAGGTCGCAGGCCATAGCGACCGCTGCGTCGCCTCGTGTAATGCCCAGAGCGCCAAGCCTTGAACGGCTCCAATCAAGAGGTAGAGCCACATCCCTGGCGTAGCCATGACGGTCTGCTCGGAATCAAGCAATACCGCTTGATCCGACGAAGAAATGTGTGAACCCGTCATCGTCCGTTGCCCCGTTTGATTTGAAAGAGCATGCAGCCCATGTCAGGCGCTGAGCTTTTCCGCGCCATTCATATACGGCCGCAGCACCTCAGGCACCGTCACGCTGCCATCCGCGTTTTGGTAGTTCTCCAGCACTGCCACCAAGGTGCGGCCTACGGCCAGGCCCGAGCCGTTCAGGGTATGCACCAGTTCAGGCTTGCCCTGCGCGTTGCGAAAACGCGCCTGCATGCGGCGGGCCTGGAAGGCTTCGCAGTTGGAGCAGGATGAAATTTCACGGTAGGTGTTTTGCGCGGGCAACCACACTTCAAGGTCGTAGGTTTTGGCAGCGCCAAAGCCCATGTCGCCGGCGCACAGCAGCATCACGCGATAAGGCAACCCGAGTTTTTTCAGGATGTTCTCGGCGTGCGACACCATCAGCTCCAGCGCGTCGTAAGAGCGCTCGGGATGTTCAATGCGCACCATCTCGACTTTGTCGAACTGATGCTGGCGGATCATGCCGCGCGTGTCTTTGCCGTAGGCCCCCGCCTCGGAGCGGAAACACGGTGTGTGCGCGGTCAGGGCGATGGGCAGTTGGGCGGCATCGACGATGGCATCGCGCACAAAATTGGTGAGCGGCACTTCAGAGGTGGGAATGAGATAGAGCGCATCACCATCGCCCTGCTGCCCGCCCTTTTTGACCGCGAAGAGATCTTCTTCAAATTTGGGCAACTGCCCTGTACCGCGCAGTGTGGCTTCGTTGACGATGTAGGGCGTGTAGCACTCGGTGTAGCCGTGTTCTTGCGTTTGCACGTCCAGCATGAATTGCGCCAGTGCGCGATGCAGCCGCGCCATGGGGCCACGCATGGCCGTAAAACGCGCACCGGCCAGGCGCGCGCCCATTTCAGATTCCAGCCCCAGCGGTGTGCCCACGTCCACGTGGTCTTTGACCGCAAACTCAAACGAACGCGGTGTGCCCCAGCGGCGTGCTTCGACGTTGTCATCGGCACCGCGGCCCTGGGGCACCGAGGCGTGCGGCAGATTGGGCACAGCCAGCAGGAATGTTTCCAGGCGTTGTTGAATGTGGGCCAACGTGGCTTCCAAAGACTTGACTTCTTCAGGCAGCGCGGCGGCCTGCGCCATCTCGGCCGCGGCATCTTCGCCCTTGCTCTTCTTGGCGCCGATGGCTTTGGACAAGGCATTGCGCCGCCCCTGCAGCTCTTCGGTTTTGATTTGCACCGCTTTGCGTTCGGACTCCAGCGCGTGAAAACCCGCCACGTCGAGCTCATACGGGCGAGTGCGCAGGCGCTCGGCCACGGCGTTGAGGTCTTTGCGTAGGAGGGCGAGGTCGATCATGGGCAGTGACGTAGCAGCAAAAAAGTTGAAAGGAATGCAACAGAAGGTGTGTCGCCCCGGCGCAGGCCCTGTCTCTTGATCACATCTGGGTCCGAGTTCAGTGCGGCGTTTGTTCCCTCCCCTTGAAGGGGAGGGAGTAAACATCCGCTCTGATCGCAATCGGAGATGTGATCAAGAGACAGGGCACAGGCCATAGCGACAGTGCCTATGCATACGGCAGCGCGCGATTGTCGTCGCCCGCGTCACTTGACGCAAACGCACGCCCTACTCTTGCGCCTGCACCTTTTTATTCAGCGCACGCAGCTCTTTCAACCGCGCCTTGATGCGCGCCTCCACGCCCTGCTCGCTCGGCTCATACCAGCGCTGTGCCGTTAAACCCTCGGGCAGGTAGGTTTCCCCAGCGGCAAAGGCGCCCTCTTCCTCGTGCGCATAGCGGTAGCCCGTGCCATAGCCCAGATCCTTCATGAGCCGCGTGGGCGCGTTGCGCAAATGCAAGGGCACGGGGCGTGAACCGTCGCTTTTGATAAACGCGCGCACGGCCTGGTAGGCGCTGTACACGCGGTTGGATTTGGGCGCGAGCGCCAGATACACAATCACCTGTGCAATGGCCAACTCCCCTTCGGGGGAACCTAAGCGTTCATAGGTGTCGGCGCCCGCCAGCGCCATCTCCAGGGCGCGCGGATCGGCCAGGCCGATGTCTTCCACGGCCATGCGCACCATGCGGCGCGACACATAGCGCGGGTCGGTGCCGCCATCGAGCATGCGCGCCATCCAGTACAGGGCCGCATCGGGATCAGAACCGCGCACCGCCTTGTGCAACGCCGAGATCTGGTCGTAGAAGTTCTCACCGCCTTTATCAAAGCGGCGCAAGGTGGCGGGCAACACGTCACGCAGAAACGCGGCGTCAATCTGCGGGTGGCCCGCCTGGGTGGCAGCGCTGAAGGCCACTTCCAGCGCGTTAAAGAGCCGGCGCGCGTCACCGTCGGCCAGATCAGCAAACAAGCCCCGCGCTTCATCGGTCACCGTCATGCCGCCGCTCTGGGCGCAGGCGCGATCCATCAACAGCGAGAGTTCTTCTGCGGACAGAGGCTGCAGCACATACACCGCAGCGCGTGACAACAGGGCACCGACCACCTCGAACGATGGGTTCTCGGTGGTGGCACCTATAAACACAAACAACCCCGATTCCACGTGTGGCAGGAACGCATCCTGCTGCGCCTTGTTGAAGCGGTGCACCTCATCGACAAATACCAGCGTGGGCTGGCCCGTGGCCTCGCGTGTAGCGGTAGCGCGCTCGACTGCATCGCGAATATCTTTGACGCCCCCCAGTACCGCGCTGATGGCAATGAACTGCAACCCAAACGCATCGGCCATCAACCGCGCCAGCGTGGCCTTACCCACGCCGGGCGGACCCCAAAAAATCATGGAATGCGGATGACGCGATTCAAACGCCACCGCCAGGGGCTTGCCCGGCCCCAGCAGGTGCGACTGCCCCACCACCTCACTCAAGGTGTGTGGACGCAGACGCTCAGCCAGAGGGGCGCTGGCTAATGGCGTTTGAGAATGAGCCGCGGGGGCGTTGGGGAATAGGTCGGACATGTAAGGAAAAGGCTCTGCTAGCCCCTATGCAGTTTGGTTAAATCGCGTGCGGGCAGTCCAAATAATGCAAGTGCGCCGCACCACCGTCGCGCCGGCGCAGGCCGGGGCCCAATTTGGGGCGCTTGCAATTGGGCCCCGGCCTGCGCCGGGGCGACGACGGCTTAGCCACGCATTTGAATACGCCGCATTAATACAAAGGCACGAAAGCTAAAACCAGCCGTGCGACCAGAAGCGTGGGTTAAACACTGCACTTGGCACCTGAGCCCGCACGCGCTCGACATGCGCTGATACATCCAGCACTTCGGGCCACGCACCCTGCCACAGCGCAAGCTGTGAAAACACAATGAACATCGCCATCAAGCCGCGCAGTATCCACCCCGATGACACGGGCGCCTGCTCACCACCCTCAACCTGCCGCACATAGGCCACGGCCAGCGCCAGCGCAAAGGCAATCCACAGTTGCGAATTGGGCATGACGAAGTTGCCGGACAACAAACCATCGACCGCCACCGCCACGAAGGCCGCTGTCAGTCCCACACCCCATGAAGATGCCTGCATTTCTTCCGACCGCCGTACTGCGCGCACCAGGCACATGAAGCCCAACACCGCAGCACCCAGCACCAGCGCCAGCATGGGCAAGCCCCACTCCGCCGCCACCTGCAGGTAGACGTTGTGAGGGTGCGCCCCCTCGTGGTTGACGCGATGCGCGTAGTGCTGCGGTCCGATGCCAAACAGGGGCGATTCGGCAATATCGTCGAGCGCAATGCGCCACAGAATGCGGCGGGCTTGCGCGGTATCCACCGCCGTGCGCTCCACGGTATCCAACGCGGCGTAATCACCAGCCACGTTGAAAATCCTGGGGGCCGCCACGAACAACAGACCAAACAACAACAGGCCCAGCGCCGCACTGCTGATCAACGTGCGCATCCACGCCTTTGAACGCGCACGGTAAAGAAACGCCACCGCCATTACAGAGATCAACAAGGCGAGCATGGTGGCGCGCCCGCCAAGGAACAGCAGCCAGCAAAACTCCAGCGCCAGCAGCGCCCAACCCAGGCGACGCAGACGCACTGGCATGCCGGGCCACACCAACGCGGCGGCGAGCAAAGGCACGGTCACGCATTGCACATGGTTAAAAAAGCGAAAGTTGCTGTACCCGGGAATCAACCATGCCCGATACAAAGCGCCCTCGAACATGCCCGACAGATATCGCACCAAGGTGCCGAAGGACAGCAACGCAGCGCTGGCCAAGACAATCCAGCCCGCCAGACGCAACGCATCGCGCCCGTCCAGCGCTCGTGCGGTCACCACCACCAGCACACCCAGCGAAGCGAGCAACCCCAGCTCCAGCAGCGCGCCGCGCAGCACCTCGGCCCGTGCCACTGAGATCACTGCCAGCACCATCATCAACGCGCCCAGGATCCAAGCCCACGTGCGAACTTCGCCATACGCCTTGTCGGTAAGCACGGTGCCCAGACTCAGTGCCGCCGCACAGCTGAGCAGCCCCAGCTGAACCAGCCGGATGAAGTCATGCGCCTGCAAACCGCCGAATGACGCCGCCGCCAGCGGGGTCGCAATAAGACACAACGCAAACAAAACAATCAACGCCTGGCCCGCCAGGGCGCGCCAGGTCTCGACGTTATGCGCCTTCATTTTTTTCCGTTGACTTCACCCGCCGCATTAACGAATAAGCAAAGTACGCAAGAACCAGCACCGCGGATATCAATACGCCCCACAGGATCCAGGTACGCAGTTCAATGCCCCCGGGACCGACTCGGGGCGGCGCGGCCAGTGTGGCGTTGACGCTCGACGCTCCGATGCGGGCCTGCGGCAAAGCAAACTCACCTTTGGGTTGATAGGCGGGCAGCAAGGTCTGTATCGGCAAAGCTGCAGATAAGGCCTCAGGATGGCCCACTGCCAGCGTGTAGGAGTCGGCAGGACGGGGACTGCGCGCCAGGAACACCACCTCACGCGGCTCGAAGTGCAGCGTGAGGTGCGGCGCGAGGTTCGCCGACGAATCGCCCCATCCACCGCTCGGGTTCGCAGCCACAAGGCGCAGCGCCTGATAGGTGCCCGCAGTGATCAACAATGGCTGCGCCGTGTGTTCAACGCCCTCCTGGTTCAATCGATAAACCACGCCACGGCCGACCACAACCCAGGGTTCGCCCGCACGCCGGCGCCCATGCACTGTGACCGGAATCAGTGTGTTGATTTGTTCCAGCCGCAACGAAATGCGCGCGATGCGCGCCGGAGTCGGCAGCGTCCACTCCAGCTCATCCGCGCCCTGGCGGTGTTCACGGGCCGTCGGTGCGCCCAGCGCGAGTTCGGTGTCGGGTGCGGGCAGTTCATGCGCAGCGCTCAAAGTTTTGAGGGTGACACCCTTGACCTCCAATGCGCCTGCATCAGCCCAGGTCAGGCGCAGGTACTGGTCTTCGAGGGACGTTGCGGCTCTGAATGCCACACGCGTCAGAGTCTGCGTCGCTTCGCCCTGCGCCTCACTTTCCAAACGAAA
Organism: uncultured Burkholderiaceae bacterium; assembly: GCA_964652055.1. Taxonomy (GTDB): domain Bacteria; phylum Pseudomonadota; class Gammaproteobacteria; order Burkholderiales; family Burkholderiaceae_F; genus CAZZAD01. Next base: position 5,866 of record CAZZAD010000069.1, read on the forward strand.
CACCGGCTCGCGCTGCGCCAACGTGCGCCAACTTTTCAGATCAGCACTGGCCTCTACTGTGATGGGCACCAGGCGCCCAGCCTCCAGCGCGGCGTCGATCTGCAATGCACTGACCCAGGATTTGATCTGGCGCGTGTCCATGAAATAGGCCGCGACCTTCTTGCCCTGCTTCTGATTTTGCGGCGAGGCCGAGGCACCCTCCACCACCACGGTGGTCACGCCTGCGCTCTGGCGTATCTGCAAATGCCCACCGGCCAGCGCGGCACGATGTTCGCTCTCGTAAATGGGATAAACCGGCACGGCCACGTCGGCTTCAACCGGTCGCTCGGTTTGCGGACGCGTCAACGCAAAGGGCAGCGTTTCACCCGCACTGTTGAACACGCGCAGATCGGCCAGCTCTGCACTGCGGGTATGACGCCACACCTGCGCCGGCACGCTCACACGCAAAAAAGGCGCCGCGGTGGATTGCGTTGGGGCAGACACGTCCACCCGCAATGCAAAGTCCTCCACCGTGAACTGCGCTGCGGCAGCATGAGCCGCCACACTCAATCCAATACCGAACCAACACACACCCACGACCCATCGCTTCATGTTGCTTTTTCCTCCAATTTTTTGGGTGGCAAGGGCGCCAGATACCCCACCAGCAGCATGAGTCCGCCCACGCCGATGAAGGCGACGATGCGCTCAAAACCGCCTGAATTTTTCAGATCGATGAGCAGCAGCTTGACCACCGTGGCGCCCAGCAGTACAGCGCCCGCCAGCCAGGGGGCGCGCACGCTGCGCCGCGACGCAAAGACCATCAAGCCCAGCGCGGTCACGGTCCACAACAACGCATAACCGGTTTGCGCCAGAAAGGAATCAAACAGCGCTTGCGCGCGCCAGGGCACACCCGCGTAGTGATGCACTGCGCGCAGCCAGACCGTATTGAGTGCAAGGAACAGTGCTGCACCCAACGCGGCCACTGCCACGCGCGTGTCGCACAAAAACTCGGGCAGCGGCCACGGTGGTGCAACCGCCCGCTGCGCAACGACTTCTTCGCGCCAACGCCATAGGGCCCAAAGAGCCAGCAGATAGGCCAGATCGACGGGGTTGATGAGCGGCACATGCGGCAACGGTGTGGCCTTGCCCGATTGCGTGAGCGTGAGCCACAGCGCGCCCCATGCGGTCAGAACCACCACGGGCAGGAGCCCGTACCAGCCATAAGCGCGCGCGTAGCGATGCATCGGCCAATGCGGGGCCCATCGCGATGAAAATGCACCCACGCGAATCAGACTCAACACCGTGGCGGCTGCCACCAACGCGGCCGAGGGGCCCCAACTGGTGCGCCAAAGTTGCGCCGCATCGATCACAAACTTTGTGCCGTTCACCGCCAGCGCACACAGCAGCATTGCCCCCAACGCGTGCACAGCAACCCAACGGGTTTTAGGTGTTTGGGATTCATCCCCCGCCATGCTGTCCACGCGACGCAAACCCCAGGCGTGCGCCACGAGCGCCACGGGCCAACACAGTGCGCCCCAGTGCGTGAATACATGCTTGAACTCGACGGCGCCGATGAACGCCACCAGCAGCATGACCGGCACGCTCGCCAGTGCGGGCCAAGTGGCCACTGGCCAGGACTTGCGCGCACCCACCGCCGCCGCAAGGCTTGCACTCAACACAAAACCCGCCATAAGCGGGAACAGCCGATCACTGGCCGCAATGACCGACACCCACCCGCCCTCAGAGGGCACCTGACGTGTGAGCTCCAGCACAAGGGCACCGATCCACCAGGCAAAGCCGTAAAGAAACAGCACCGTGGCGCAGAAGCATTCGAAGTACTCGTAGCCACTGCGTTGCTGCGCAGTCAGACCCAAGTCCTGCACGTACAACTTGCGACTGGTCCATAACGCGGCAGCGGCCAGCACCACCGCGCCGACAAAATCTGCATTGAGCACCGGCCACAGCTGCGGCATCTGGTTTTGCAGATGCGTCAGAAACGCGAACAAGCCGCCGACTTGCAGCAACAAACCAAAGGCGCGCGCCAGCCGGCGCTGCTGACGTACCCCCACCCAGACCACCGCTGCACCTTCCATCGCCCAGAAGGCGGCGGTCCAACGTGCGTCCAGTGCAAAGGGAATGGCCAGCGAGAAGAATATGACGCCCAGCGCGAGAAAACACTCAATGAGCAGGCGCTGCGTCTGGAGCACCCAGCGCGCGAGCACGGCCGCCAAGCTCAGGTAGACCACCGACGCACCCAACGCCGACCAGGCCAGGCCATGTTCAAAGCCACGCACCAGCGCCGCCTGCAAACCCATACTCACGAGCGGCGTACCAAAGACCAGCGCGGTATCGACGCGGGCGCGCGCCGATACGGGGTCAGCATGACCCGCGCGCCGCAGTGCATAAAGCACGGCCACCGCGACAAACAGCGCGAAGAACAGCAACAGAAACGGTTGCGTGGTGTCGTACAACTCAGGCTGGTAGCGCAACACGCCCCACGCGGTGGCAATGCCAAAGGTGCAGACAAAGCCCACGCGGTTGAGTAGCTGCCAGTTTTTCTTCAGCGCAATGCCCAAAATGCCCAGGTTGAGCACGGCGTAGTAGGTGAAGAGCGCCACGTGATCGCCCTGCCCGGTAGAGGCAAGAATCGGCGCCACGAAACCACCGGCCGCGCCCAGCACGGCCAAGGCGCGCGCGTCCTGCACCACGGCCAGTACGGCCGACAGCGCACAGACCGCCACCATCAGTGCAAAAACGAGGGACGCGGGCATCAGGCCATACAACCGCATGGCAGCAAAGAGCGTCAGGTACAGCACCGCCACACCAGCCCCCTGCAGGGTCAGCGCATAACCCGTGGCGCGCTCACGCAGCCGAAAACCCAGTACCAGCAACACGATGGCCACTACGCCTATGCCCGCCAGCCGCAGCTGGGGCGGCACCAGACCACGATCTACCGCAAAACGCGCCAGAAAGGCCAACCCGATAAACAGCACCACGGCACCCAGACGCGCCACGGTGTTGCCACCGAACAGCCACGCTCGGGCTCGCTCAAACGCGGTGTCGAATGTCGATTCGATAGGCGGCTGGGGCGCGGGGCGCCGTAACGTCGCCTCACGTGCGCGCGCCTCGGGTGCATGCGCTTGAGGCACGTTGGTTTCAGGCGGCGGCATCTCAAAATTGAATCGCTCTGGCACCTGCGATGCAGCGTCAGTCGTGGCGTCGCCATGCCGAACTTGCACATTGGCGACTTCCCCAATAGCGGTTTGCGGCGGCTCATCAGCGCACAGCAGCGCCCATGCGTGCTGCTCAGAGCCAACAGGCGCCGACACCGCCTGATTTGCAGGCCTAACGTGAGAACGCTGCTGAGAACGCTGGGCCGCAAGCAACTCTTTGATGCGGGTATCCAGCGCCCACCGCAACGTGGCTCCGGCGGCCAATCCCATCAGTGCCCCCACGATCAGCCCCGCGCCCTCGAATCGGGAAACAATCCAACCCAGCACTGCACCCCAAGCGGCGCCCCAGATCAACATGGCGATCCCTTACAGAAAATTTTCTTCAATGGACGCGCTGGACGCATGCCCCACATACATCAGCTTTTGCTCCAGCCAGTCCTTGGCCGTGGTGCGGCCCAGGGCAAACAGCTCCTGAATGAAGGCGGGACTGGTGTCGTATTTGCTGCTCGGCGGCAGTTCACGCATGCGCTCTTCGGCCGAGATCATGTGCATGAACACGGACTTGTAGCGCGTGGGATCGATGCGCTTTTCTTTTATTAAGCGCTGCAGGAAGGCAATGACGCGCATCTCATGCATGAGCGACGCATTGAAGCTGATTTCATTGGCGCGTTCGACAATCTCCTGCGAGGTGTCGGGCACCTCATCACGCACCAGCGGATTAATCTGCACCAGCAACACGTCATGTGTTTTGGTGGCGTGATTGAGCGGAAAGAGCGCGGGGTTACCCATGTAGCCACCGTCCCAGTAGTGGTGGCGCTGGACTGAGCCCTCAGACGAAGTCTCATCGACCTCCACGGCCTGAAAGGTAAACGGCAGGCAGGCTGAGGCCAGCAACATTTCCAGTCGCAGCTCGTGGTCGCGGAAGATGCGTGCGCGTCCGGTGCGCACATTGGTGGCGCATACAAAGAGCTTGAAGGGTGAGGCTTCACGCAGACGATCAAAGTCGATCAGGGGCTTGAGCACCGCTTCCAGCGGATTGAAGTTCATGGGGTTGAGCTGGTAGGGAGAGAACATGCGTGAGAGCACGTCAAACCACAGGGCCATGGGGTTAAACGAGAGCGCCTCACGCGCGGCCGGTGGCATGGCCCAGCCCATGGCGGGCAGCCCCGGAAAACCTTTTAAGCCCGGCGCGGCGGAAAACGGGCTGGACTGCACCGTCATGGCGTTCCAGAACAGGCTCAATCGCTCGCGTGCGCCCTCGCGCGGATCACGCCCGGTCGCCTGGGCGCGCGCCCAGCCATCGGCCATGACCACGGCGTTCATGGCACCTGCGCTGGCCCCGGTGATGCCTTCAAACTGCAAGCGTCCGTCTTCGAGCAGCGCATCGAGTACGCCCCAGGTGTAGGCGCCATGAGAACCGCCGCCTTGCAGGGCCAGGTCCACGACCGGATCGATCTTGTTTTTGCTTTTCTTTTTCATTTCCAGTCTCCGCGCAAAGTGGCCACGATGGCCTGCAGTTCCTCGGGTTGCGCCGCGGTAGCCGGCACCGGCTCGCCCACGTGAATGCCTATGCGTGTGAACACGCCGCGCCGGAACGGTTGACTCATGGCCGCCCCACCCTTGCGTGAAAAGAATGAGCCCCACAAGCCTTGCAGCGCTACCGGCACGACGTTGACCGGGTCGCGCTCCAGGATGCGTGTGACGCCGGGACGAAAGGGATAGAGCTCGCCGTTGTCGGTGATGCGTCCTTCGGGAAAGATGCACACCAGATGCCCTTCACGCAGGGCTTCACTCACGCGCTCGAAGGCGCGCTCCATCAGTTGCGCATCCTGCTTGGCCGAGGCAATGGGAATGGCCTTGACGTGGCGAAACAGCCAGGCGATGACCGGAATACGAAAGATGGACACGTCCATCACAAACCGGATGGGCCGCGGACTCATGGCCATAAGCACCAGCGCATCGATAAACGACACATGGTTGGCCACGATGAGCGCCGGCCCGCGCACCGGGATGCGCTCGGTGTGTTGCGTGCGGACGCGATAAATACTGCTCACCAGCACCCACGACAAAAAGCGCAGCAAAAACTCGGGCACCAGGCCGTAGATGTAAACCGCCACAGCAAGGTTGAGCACCGCGGTGGCCAGAAAGAGTTGCGGGATAGTCCAGCCCAGCACCTTGAGCACGAACACACAAAAACCCGAGGCCAGAATCAGGAACAGCGCATTGAGAATGTTGTTGGCCGCAATGATGCGGGCACGATGCGTGGCCTGGCTGCGCGTTTGTATTAGCGCATACAAGGGCACGCTGTACAGGCCCGAAAAAAGCGCAAGAAAAAACAGATCGATCAACACGCGCCAATAAGCGGACTGCGCCAGGAAGGCAGCGGCGCTTTGCGCTGTTGCGGGCGGCAGCCCCTGCGAGGCGAAGTAAAGATCAACGGTAAAGAGCGTGGTGCCCAGTGAGCCCAGCGGCACCAGGCCGATTTCCACCTGATGACGTGAGAGTTTTTCGCAACCCAGCGCGCCCAGCGCCACGCCCACGGTGAACACGCCCAGCAACACATTGGCCACGGTGGGGCCTCCACCCAGAACTTCTTTGGCGTACTGGGGAAACTGGGTGAGGAACACCGCACCAAAAAACCACAGCCACGAAATACCCAGCAGCGAAAGAAACACGGTCCGGTCACGCCGCGCGATCTGCACGTTGTGCCAGGTGACGGCAAAGAGATTGGCCGACAGGCGCAGCCCAGGATCAGAGGGCGCCGTGGAGGGAATGAAGAAACTCGCCATCAATCCCGCCAGTGACACGCCCAAGCACACGCCCGCCACCACGGTGGGACCCGATGCTGTGGCTTGAATGAGCGTGCCCGCCACCATGGTGCCCAGCAGGATGGCCACAAAGGTGCCCATCTCCACCAGGCCGTTACCCCCCACGATTTCATCGGGGCGCAACACCTGCGGCAGATAGGCGAACTTCACGGGACCAAAGAGGGTCGAGTGCAGACCCATCAGGAACGTGCACAGCAGCAGCACCGAAAAACTGGCCTGTGCCAAGCCCCACGCGCCCAGCAGCATGATGGCCACCTCCAGCGCCTTGACCACCTGCATGACGCGGGCCTTGTCAAATTTGTCCGCCAACTGTCCACTGCTGGCTGAGAACAACAAGAACGGCAGGATGAACACGCCCGCAATAAGGTTGACCGCCAGTGCCGTATCCAGTGTGGACAACCGGCTGGCCTCAAACGTCACCAGCAGTGTGAAGGCGTATTTGAAGATGTTGTCATTGGCGGCACCCAGAAACTGGGTCACGAAAAACGGGGCAAAGCGGCGCTGGGTGAGCAGCGCAAACTGACTTGATGAGGGCATGGGTAGATTGATGTTGAATTCCCTCCCCTTCAAGGGGAGGGTTAGGGTGGGGATGGGGTACGTTGCGAAGCGA
>CAZZAD010000070.1:0-684 GCA_964652055.1 uncultured Burkholderiaceae bacterium
TTGAAAAACCTTTGATCTGGCGCTCAAACGCGGGCAACGCTTCGCGGATGGCGGCAATGGCGTAGGCGGGCAGGCTGGTGGCCAAGTCGCCGGGGGTGACACCCGGGGTGTAAGACGGCAACACCGCGCCGAAAGCACTGGAGCGTTGGCCGCAGATGAAGTCGCCCACAAGCTGGCCCGGCGCTTTGTAGTCCCCACCGCCCAACTCAAACGCACGCGACTCCCACTGACGTTGAAACGCCATGCCATCGAGCGGACTGACAAGGCCGCCGTCTTTTCCATCCTGTCGATAGTCTTGCGGGTTGATGCCCACCACGATGCCCGCATTGGCGTTGCGCTCGTTGCGCGAGTACTGGCTCATGCCGTTGGTGACCACGCGCTCGGGCTCCGACGTGGCCGCCACCACCGTGCCCCCAGGGCACATGCAAAAGCTGTAGACCGAGCGCCCATTGCGCGCGTGGTGCACCAGCTTGTAATCGGCCGCGCCCAGGATGGGGTGGCCCGCATTGGGGCCAAAGCGCGCGCGGTCGATCAGGCTTTGCGGATGCTCGATACGAAAGCCAATGGAAAACGGCTTGGCCTCCATGTACACGCCGCGCTCATGCAGCATGGCAAAGGTATCGCGCGCGCTGTGGCCCAGCGCCAGCACCACGTGATCGGCCCGCAACTGCTCGCCCGAGGCCA
>CAZZAD010000070.1:694-12393 GCA_964652055.1 uncultured Burkholderiaceae bacterium
TCGGTCACGCGCGCGCCAAAGCGGATCTCACCGCCCAGCGCTTCAATGTCAGCGCGCATCTTCTCCACCACGCTCACCAGGCGGAAGGTGCCGATATGCGGCTTGGCCACAAACAGAATTTCTTCCGGCGCGCCCGCCTTCACAAACTCATGCAACACCTTGCGCGTGAGGTGACGCGGATCGCTGATCTGACTCCACAACTTGCCGTCAGAGAACGTGCCCGCACCACCCTCGCCAAACTGCACGTTCGACTCCGGGTTCAACACGCCGCGGCGCCACAGCCCCCAGGTGTCCTGCGTGCGTTCACGCACCGGCTTGCCGCGCTCCAGCACGATGGGCCGCAAGCCCATCTGAGCCAACACCAGCGCCGCAAAAATGCCGCAGGGGCCGAAGCCAATCACGAGGGGTCGGGTGCGCCCGTGGGCATAAAAATCCGCCGGCGCGTGCGCCAAGAATTTGTAGTGCGTGTCCGGTGACACGCGCACATGCCGATCATCGGCCAGCCGTCGCAAAACCTCGGACTCATCGCTCACTTCGCAATCGATGGTGTAGATGAGCACCACCGCATGCTTCTTGCGTGCGTCATAGCTGCGTTTGAAGGTCAGAAAACCTTTGAGATCTGCATCCGTCACACCCAGCCGCTGAACAATGGCCGGGCGCAGCGCCTGCGCGCAATGGTTCAGAGGCAGACGCAGTTCGGTGATTCGTAGCATGCAGGTAGACCAGACGTTGATGAGGGGGAAGATTGTGCGCGTCGGATAAAGGGGTGCGATCCACAAACTCGGCACGCGCAAGCTGTGTACCGATCCGCTCTATGCCCTGCGCTTGGTCGATGATCCAGGCGCGATGGGCGCTGACATCACGCACTGCACCGCCCCCGGCCTTGATTTTCTCCGCAACGTGCGTTGAGCCGCAATCCAGAACTGTGGATAGATCCAGCCAACTGAAGTTAGAGGTTTTGCGTCGCGTCCTTTACTGGAGAATCGCGATAGCACTGCAAACGTAATCGTGTCGGATCAATAACAGACTGCGATCGCCCGTCCGATGTTTATATGCCTATCTGAGTGCCAGAAGCGGGGAGTGATTCATCTGAAGACAGGCAGTGAATTTCGTCCAAGGTCGCTCGGTCGCGGGTGGCTCGTGTGGCACGCAGGTTGATCTGCAGTGATGTGTCAGTGCAACACCTGACGCTTGACCTTTTACTCCTGCACAACGGGCATTTACTGACTAAACAAACATTGTGTAAGCAGGCATCGGGGGACGCTGCTACGCGCTGCTGTTCGATTTGTCAGACGATGTGGCATCTATACGGACTGTGTGGACCTAAAAAATTTTGCTGCTGTGGCACCTTGACTGTTGCATTGCGATGAAATGAGACTCCACGGGTCGGCAGTCTGCATCTCTAGCCACCTTGAAGCATAGGCTGCCCAACAAATTCGATCCGTACCTTTGGAGAGCAACAATGTCCGTTACCGTTGGAAATCCGCTCGCTGGGCCAGTGGCCTACCCCGGTGCTCCGGTCAATCCCGCCAACCCCGCTGACCCTGCCAGCACACCGGCACTGAACCCCAACACGGGGCAACCTGATGCCGCCCAGGGTTCCAATGCGGCGGGCGGTGCGAGCGCGTTGCCCTCGCATGTTGACCCGCGTTTTACTCAGGAACTAGCTCAGCCTGCCCCTGCTGCAAACGAGCAAGGCAATGCACCAAGCGAGAGCGCAACGCCCGCGGAGCAAGATGCCCCGCTTGCGAAAGTCACAGACTTGGCTTCAGCGACCGAGAACAGCCTGGCCGCTCCCTTGAACGAGGCCAGCCAGTCGGTGCGCACACTGTTGGTCAACCTGACGGCCAAGGTCTACGCGGGAACCATTTCCAAGGACGAGTTCGCCCAGCTCGAACAAGCGGTCAAGAAACTCAACGCTGCATTACCTCAAGCGGGCGTTGTTGAAGGCATGGCAGTCGCAGAAGCTGAGGGCCTGACCAAATTGGCACAGGACGCTTTGTCTCTTGTGCAGCGACAGGCCGTGGGCGCTGGCAGTCTGACGCCGCTGCTCGAAGCCATTAAAACGCTGCGGGACCGTGTGGCCGGGCTTCCCAGCCCGGCGCAAGCCGGCAGCGTGGACGCGGCCCAAGTGGCACTTTTGAGCGCTACATATCGGCAGCTTGAAACCAAGGTCAACCAACTTATGGCCTCCGGCATCAAGGTGCCGGAACTGGGCAGTTATGAGGACTACAAGAAGCTGATGCAACCTATCGCGCAGCTTTTAGGGCAGGTGGAGCAGCGCGCCACGTTGGAGCAATTGCGCACCGCGTTTCCGTCTGCCATGGACGATTTGAAGCGAGCGCTTGGTAGTTTGGGAACGACCCTGGGTGGGGCCGCGATTGACCCAGAAAAACTCAGCCAACTACAGAGCCTTTTTTATGCAATGCGGAGCGCCGGGTCGTCGCTCCACGGCCACGAGATAGCTGATGCCACGCTCCAGGGCCGGAAACAAGGGCTTACCAAAATCGACCAAACGCGGGCCCAACAAGTTGTCGATCAGATAGACGCCGCAAACAAAGAAGTGGGTGCTGCTTTGGCTCAATATGGACCTGCGTTGCTGGCCCATCACAAGCAAGCCGTTGGGGACGCGGCAGCAGCGCTACGTAAGGCTGTGGGCGTACTCAAAGATGTCCCTGCGGGCCAGGTTGCCTCTGCCGAGCAAGCCCAGGCCGTTAAAGACGCTCAGAAAGCTTTACAAGACGCTCTTTTGCTCGCTAAGCGCAGTTACGGCATGCACGTCTACGCCATGCGGTCCACAGACTGGGCGGCTCGGCGCCAGTCTCAAAAAGATTGGTCATTTACCACCCAATCTCTGGGAGAAAAATTCGACCACAAAACGCTGCAAATGGCGGCCACGGTTGCGCTCGATGTTGCAGCCTATGCGGGAGAGCGGCACGAGCAAAAGCTTGCCCTTGATGCAGCCACGGAGGCGCTGAAAAAAGCGCTCGAAGCGCTCAAGACCCCCAATGCTCCCAAGGACGAAACGCAGACGGGCGATGCAACCGATGCTGCGCACAGTCCCGACCCCGAAAAACTGCTTGCGGTCAATCGTGCTTATCTAGAACTCACAGAATTGACCACCAAGTGGCAGCGTACCTACGGAACGCCTGGCAGCGGCAAGAGCTCGATTGAAGAACACTTGTGGTTCAAAGGTCGCAACACGATGGTTGGAAGAAACTACGGCGTCTTTCTGCCTGAAAACCCCATCTACGCAAAACTGTATTCCGGCATTCGCTTGAGTGACATGCAATCCGATATGGGGCTGTCGGTGCAAGATATTTCAGCCATCATGGGTGACCCATCCGATCCGAGCCAGGGCGTTGTGGTAACGGCCTTCAATGCAGCCAAAGCTCAGCTCGACAGTGCCCGCACTGCGCTCGTCAAAGATAACCATGGGTTGGCCGAGATCTACGAAGACAAGCTCGCCGCAGCCTCGGAAGCCCTGGCTGCTTTGACCGAAAAATTCAATCCCCCAGGCGGACCCGTTACGGAGGATCCAGTCAAGCTCGAAGCCTTGAAAACTGCGCTGGCCAACTTTAGAAAACTTAGCGAAGAGGCTTACCTGACCCCGCGCCGTTTGGGTTTGGTCAGCCACCAACAATCGAAGAATGGTTCGCGTATTCCAGGCACAGAAACCATCAACACGGGAGATCCGGCTATTCCCGCGGGGGATTGGTCCTTGCTTACCCCTGAGCGCAACCCCGAGCTTGGCTATGGCGCGCTCATTCAAGCCACGGCCATAGCCATTGGTACAGCCAAGCGCGAGCAAGACAAAAAGACAAAAGGTGCGCAGTTAGATACGTCAACCCAAGCCCTACAAAAAGCGGTGTCTGAGCTCAAGCCAACGGCAGATGGCAAGTCGCTGACGTCTGAATCACTTAACGCATTGGGCGCGGCCTACCGTGCTCTTGAGACGCAGCGCGATGCTTGGATACGGGCTTTCAATGTTGATCCACAGGGCCGTGCGGTGGCAGCCAAGACTGCTCTTGAATCAGCCAAGAATGCACTCAAACCGTACGGCGTTGAGATTGGTCAAATCGAGAAAATCGACCTGACGCGTGCGCTCACAGGGCTAACAGAGGCGGTCGAACTCGTGGCGGCGTAAGAAACGGAACATCTCACCAGGTTGCCCCTGGTGAGATGTTCAGACTACTGCGCAGTTCGTTTGTACCGATACAGCCAAACGCGGGAGACTTCGCCGAACGTTGCTGCGTGCTGATAAACCACGAGCGCATTGTGCGTTGGATCAAAGTAGCCCGCGGTTTTGGTGTTGGGAAAGGGCGTGATCTGCCCTTGCGGAGCCAGCGTGGTCCAAGTTTTGGTCACGATGGAGTACGCGCGCAAAGTGCCTAGTGCGGGCTGCATTAAGAGAAAGACATCGTTATTGCTGTCGTAAACAAAGACGGTGGATGCATCGGTCGCGTAATTGGCTGGATCGCCGCCGATAATTTTTTTCCATTGGTTGGTGTCGAAGCTGTACTCCCAGGTATTGCCCGCGTGCACGGCGACCAACATGCGGTGCTTGGCGCTGTAACGAATTTGCGCCTCGGAACCCGGGAAGGTGCCTTGCTTGTAGGGGCCGTCGGGCGTAGTGCCATACATCAGTGCGCCCCCATTGGGCCGCAACCGCTCCCAACGGTTTAGCGCAGAGTCGTACAGCCACATGCCCGATTCATCGGATTGGTTGGCGTACCACAGCGTTTTCTTAAGGTGATCGATGTATTCCAGCGCCGCACCCTGCGTCACCATCAACGGCTTGGGTGCTGTGGTCGATTCGGCGATCTGCTTAAACCAGCGCGCCCGCCCGGGTTCATACATCCACATGTTGGTTGCTGGGGCAAGTTGCTGGCGCAAGCCCTCATAGGCCAAACCCTGATCCGCAGCGAAAAGCGCCAAGGGGCTGGTGGTACTGCTTTGGGTGTCAGTGCTACCAACCACGTTGGCCCACAACAAACGCTTTGTGGCCGGGTCGTAGGTCAATCCATCCCAGGTGTGCACCAAACGAATCGGGCCATGGCGCCTGGTTTGTAAGTACCCGTCTTCGAGCATCAGGTGCGCTTGGTGGCCACCGGGGGTGGCTGAGTAGGTGGTGTACTGATCGTCCGGAAAGAACAACAAATGCCAGGTGTTCGATCCCAGGTGGTACTCCCATGCGTCGTTAAGGACGTGTGGCGCACCATGATTTCCGCCCGCGTACATCCCTGTGCCGCGGTCGGCAGCAAAGACCATTTTGTTGCAAAAATCGCGCCGCTGGGGTGCGCGGCCATAACGCGTGCGCCACTCTTCTGCTTGCGCGCCAGCAATTTTGAATGGAGCCAGCCATAGCGCTGTGTTGTCGCCCAACGCCTGGATTTGAGCCACGACGGCTGGGTCATTGGCATAGCTTTGTGGTGCAGGGCTTGGTGCGGGTGCAGGGGTGGGGACGGGAGAGGGTGTAGGCGTAGGTGACGGGGCCGGCGTCGGACTTGGCGTCGGCGTTGGACTGGGTGTTGGGTTCGGTGTCGGACTGGGTAATGGAGTTGGCGCAGGACTGGGTGTCGGACTGGGTACTGGAGCTGGTGTAGGAATTGGTGCAGGAGTCGGTGCCGGAGCTGGAGCTGGAATTGGTGCGGGCGAGGGAGTGCCTTGAGCCTGTGTTTCAGGCAGAGGTTCTTGTCCCAAGCAGCCTACCAAGCTGCTGCCGATGATGAGGTACGCAGTAAAAAGACGTGCTGATCGGTGTATTCCCGGTGCAGGGGTAGTGCTGCGCATGGTTAGGCTCCAGAAAAACGATTCACTGTGCGCAGAGAGTATGGCCGCACCCGCAATTGAGCAATGCCTTGAGGCTCGTGCAAACGGCTGAGGGCACGCTGCGCAGCACTGCACTAGTTGTCGGGCAATCTCCGACGATTGTGCCCAGCTTCATGCGTTCGTTGTATCAACTGCCGCTCGCCCATAGCTAATGTCGTGTACTTACCACCCAGATTCGTAATTTCTCATGAGATTTGTGAGTTTTGCACTTCAAGTCTGAGTCCGCCGAGCCATTTCCGAGGTTAAGGCAGGACGCGACTAAAGAAAGCACTGTCACTTTCCATTCTCATTAGCGGCCTTAGTCCTCCTCGCCCGCACCCCCTCGGCCAATCGGTCCAGGGTCGCCACACTTTCCTCCCACCCCAAACAAGCATCCGTAATCGACTGCCCATAAGTCAGGTTGGCCAGCGTCTGTCCTGGCGCCAGGTCCTGCCGGCCGGCTACTAGATGGCTTTCAATCATCACGCCCACGATGCGCGATTCACCTGCACTGAGCTGGGTGGCAATGTCGTCGATGACCTTGATTTGGTTCTCGTGCTTCTTGGAACTATTGGCGTGGCTGGCGTCGACCATCAGGCGTTGGGCTAAACCATTTTTGGCCAGTTCCTGGCAGGCGGCGTCGACGCTGGCGGCGTCGTAGTTGGGGGCTTTGTTGCCGCCGCGCAGGATGATGTGGCAGTCCTCGTTGCCTTTGGTGGAGACGATGGCCGAGTGCCCGCCTTTGGTCACGGACAGGAAATGGTGCGGCTGCTGCGCGGCGCGAATGGCTTCGGCGGCGATTTTGACGTTGCCGTCGGTGCCGTTTTTGAAGCCCACAGGGCATGAGAGGCCGCTAGCCAGTTCGCGGTGCACCTGGCTTTCGGTGGTGCGTGCGCCGATGGCGCCCCAGCTCACGAGGTCGGCGATGTATTGCGGGGTGATCATGTCGAGGTATTCGCAACCGGCGGGCACGCCCAGTTGGTTGATGTCCATGAGCAACTGGCGCGCGATGCGCAGGCCGTGGTTGATGCGAAAGCTGCCGTCCAGGTCGGGGTCGTTGATGAGCCCTTTCCAGCCGACGGTGGTGCGCGGTTTTTCAAAGTAGACGCGCATGATGATTTCCAGTTCGGGGGCCAGGCGCTCGCGTTCGGTTTTGAGCTTTTGTGCGTATTCCATGGCGGCGCGCGGGTCGTGAATGGAGCAGGGGCCGATGATGACAATCATGCGGTCTTCCATGCCGTGCAGGATGCGGTGCAGGGCGCTGCGGGTTTCAAAGACTAATTTTTCAATGGCGTCGTTGCAGGGGAATTCACGCACGACGTGGGAGGGCGGGGTGAGCTCTTTGATCTCGCGGATGCGCAGGTCGTCGGTCATGTATCGCATGGAACTTCCTTTCAGAATAAAAAAACCGCCAGGGGTTGGGGCCTGGCGGTTGGGGATTCGGTGCGTGCGTGGTTATGTGCGCTGTTCGATTCCTTCCGCCTGGGGCGGGAAGAAAACGAAATAAAACAGGGACAGGTAAACAGGGCGCGACATGGGTGGGGACTGTACTCGATCCGTTATGGGGGCGGCAACCGGGGAGCGGTGGGGGTGCTCACGCGTTCCATCCTTACCACCCCATCCCCACCCTAACCCTCCCCTTGAAGGGGAGGGAACAAAGACTGGGCTGAGAGGTGGTCAAGAGTCGGGGCGCAGGCCGTGTCTACCGCCTCAGAACCTCAGCCGCACACCCACATTGGCCGTATGGGCGAGGCCCGCGCTGTGGGAGTCTTCTAGCTCGCCGGTGGACTCGGACAGGCGCAGTCCCCCCTAGATGGAAAACCTGGGGTTCAGCATGTACCTCACGCTCATCCCCACATCCAGCGGGCTGCTGTTTAGGGTCATGTAGCCATCGGCATCAACGGCCAGGCGCCAGCGTTGTGTCAGTTGCGCTTCGCCGCCCACATGCACCAGGGCGGGGATGCCCCAGCGGGTGCGCTCACCCAGGGTGCCGGTCACGGTGCCAGTGCGAAAACCATCGGCCGATTCGCGCAGGTTGCTGGTCAGGCCCACTTTCCAGGCCCAGCCGGGGCTCTCCATCAGGGTGTAGCGGTAGGTGGCGCGGGCGCCTTCGTAGCCTGCTGAGGGTGGGGTGCTGAGGCGGATTTCGTGCCGCTGTGTGAGCCCCCCTGAGGTTTCCAGGGGCAGCAGGCCCATGGGTGAGTTCCAGCGCACGCCAGATAGCACGGGGGGGTCAATGAGTGAATAGGCCGAGGCGGTGGCTTCAGGTGCGGGCAGACCGGCGCCAAATGCCGCAGGAGCCCACGCAACTACCCCCAGCCCGATCAACAGGGCACAGGCAAAACGGCGCAACGTGCGTGGGGCGGCGGAGAACATGGACGCATTGCAACGCGTAACGCGCCGGCTGCCAAGACTTGCAAGCGATGAATAGGGCCTTTGCGGGGACCTAATCCAGAAAAAGGGGAGGTGTTCAGAGGTGGCGGGGGCGTTGTTCGGCTGAACGACTGTTGTTGCCGCGCCACGGATGGTGCTGTGCTTTGTGTTGCTGTGGTGGGTTTGGCCCGAATGTTGTTTGGTGGGTGAGATTGCACGTGGACCACCGAACGTCGTCGCCCCGGCGCAGGCCCTGTCTCTTGATCACATCTTTTGCACAATTTGTGGTTTGTATAGACGAGAAGGGGTGTGGATGAAGTGGGTGGAGTCGGATCATGAGGCATGGGCGCAAGAGGTATTTGGGCGGTGTGAGCTTGGGGACGCGAGGCTGACGAGGCGCTTGGTGGATGTGGGAGCTCGTTTGGCACGGCAGGCGGGCGAATCGATGGCGCAGTGCTGCGCGGACAGCGAACAACATCACGCTGATCTTTGAAGACGAGCTGACCATCCGTTATCAAATTCAGGAGATGCTGCGCATCGAAAAGACCTTTGAGGAAGCCGGCATCCAGGACGAACTCAATGCCTACACCCCGCTCATTCCTGATGGCAGCAACCTCAAAGCCACGATGATGATTGAGTACGACGATGCCGATGAGCGCAAACGCGCACTGGCCGCGCTCAAGGGCGTGGAGTCGCGCATCTACCTGCAGGTCGATGGACACGCCCCGGTCTACGCCATTGCCGATGAAGATCTGGAACGCGAGAACGAAGAGAAGACTTCCTCGGTGCACTTCCTGCGCTTTGAATTCACCCCCGCCATGATTGCGGCGTTCAAAGGCGGTGCAGCGCTCGCCGTGGGCGCGGATCACGCGCACTACAACGTGCGCATAGATGAAGTGGCCCCGGCGGTGCAGGCGGCGCTGGTGCGCGATTTCGCTTGATCCGCTGCGGTTTGTGTCGAAGCTCTACCGCTGAATCTGTACCGCGGGGTTGATGAAAAATTCAACGTCGCGCGCGTTCGCGTGGCCCACGTTAACGCTGCGTTTTGAAATAAATGGCAGCTCGGGCGAAAACTCACCGAGCTGTTTATCCAGACCATAGATGGTCACACCGTCGGAGAAATTGGTTTCCCGCAGCGATGGCGAATCCATCCATTCGGAAGCGTTGACCACCAACCCTTTGAAGGGCTGCTCCAATTGCACCGCCGCGAGTGCTTGTCCAATAAAAGTGGGGGTAAAGGCGTCCATCTCCTCAATCACTTTGATATCGCGGATACGCACCCAACCCGGTCTGCCCTGTACGGGTTCGAGCACAACAGAGGCCAGATCAGGAAATTGTCTGCTCTTCTTATCCAACGCTTGTGTCGGCCCCTTGGTGGCTAGAGCTCTTGCATCGGGCACTCTGATTTCATAAACCGTGCGCTGCGCTGAAATAGTTTTCTTTTGCACCATGAGGCCTGCAAAAGGTTCAGTGGACACCGGCTTTCCAAAGGTGGGGAACCAACGTAAATCGCCATCGAGCCCGGCGTCTTGAAAGGCCCTCTCGGTGGCTTTCTTGGTGTGAGTTCCGAAGGGTTGATAGTGCCCCGAGGTATCGGTGAGCCACTGGATTCGGTGTCCGGGTTCTCCATCAGGGTCATAGGCCGGTTTGGCGTCCCCAGCACCCAGCACAGGGCGCCCCTGCGCAAGGTGGGGATGCCCGTTTTGACGACCACCGACTCTTGCTTCAATCAGGCCTGCCTCGGCAGTGGGCATGGGAATGACGTAATTTTTTGGCGTGTGATTGACTCGGGCATTCAAATACTCGTCGGGACTCGCGATTGGGCGCCAGTCTCTTGCGCTTGCGGCGGCGGGGGCGGTCGAGTCTCGCAAAGACGGGCTCAAGTTTGGAAAGATCCTGGGTGTTGCCAAACCCGGACCATTGCCTTGATCGCCTGAAATTACGGTGGGGTTTTCGAAGCTATATGACGTCGTACGGAAACTCGGTGAAACGTTCACCACGAATGGCTCGTCACTACGCACAAGAACGTCGTCCGAGGTTGCCTTGTGGCCATGCATACCCAGTGCCCAGCGCGTGATCGTCCGTACGCTGTCTCCCGAGGCAGGTGTCTTGTGTTCGATATCCGTGACCCGTAGCGAGAGGACGCCTCGCGGAATGAATCCAATCTCATAACCCAGCGCGTGCGCCAGAATTTCCCCCATGAATCGATCGGGCAGCTGCGCGTTTTTCTCTACCTCGGCATGGACGTATTCACGAAATGCAGAGCCTTCCCAGCGGATGGAAATAGTTCCTTTTCCATACTCACCCGCTTCAAAGTTCAAGCGCAGCGTTTTGTCTGGCTCGATGTTCAGCCCCAAAGGAATGCGCTGACTCTGAATCTGCACCTCAGAAAACGTGAGCTTGGCGCGTGGCGGCGCTGAGGTTTCGGTATTTGCTTGCTGCGCCAGATGGATGTGATCCGAAGGCCTATCGGTATGAACGGACTTGCCGGGCGTGGTGGGTAGTGTCACCGGCTGGCCCCCTGGGTGCAGCTCCGGTTCAGTCGTTGCAGTGATGGGCAATTCGCGCTTGCGTTCAGTACGAGGCCGCGTGTACTCAGTGTGTGGCACGCCGGCCTGCACCGGGTCATGCGCATCAAGAAGCTTGAAACCCTCGGCGTGATCCGACCGAGGCGGCACAGGCAAGCTGCTGAAGCCGATGGAGCGCGGATACAGAGCCGCGCTCAATGCCACAGTAGGCAAAACAAAAGGCGCAAGCCGCGTACCGATCATGGCTGCGCCTTGGAATGCAGCCAGTCGTAGCGCGCCCGGCAGCTCTTGCACTGCGGCGGTGATGGCGCGCATCGACCATGGTGCTTCCATCGTCGCAGCAGCGCCTAGTCGCACGGTGTGTGGGGGGGGGGCAGGCGTTTTAATGGACGGTGGCTTCGTTGCCGCCTGCATGGCGCTGCCCACCCTCGGTGGAGCAGAGACTTGCGCAGGAATCTTTGCTGCGCCCAGCGCCATGCCGTTCAAACGCAAGACCACGGGAGAACCCACTTGTTGTGGAATTTCTACGCAGTGCACGCGCTGCGTGAGGGCGGCGTTAAATTTGATGGCGGACATGGCAGCTCATGAAGAAAGGCGGGTATGTCATCCGAAAACCGTCCTGCGCACAAGAGCCATAGACGAAAAAAGGTTTGGTGCCATAAGCCACTCGTGTGCGCCCTTTCTGCACCTTGAATTCACCCCCCCCGCCAAAATTGCCGCGTTGTAGGTTGGCGCTGAGCGCCAGCGAACCCCAATACCGTTGCTGCGGCCATGGCTGGCGTTGGGCATCGCTGCGCTCAGGCCAACTTACGAGATTGATCGCTCACGAAAGGCGTGATTGATCAACTTGTCACGTAAATTTTCTGCATCTGCACTGCGCATAACGCCGTCGTTCAATGTCGACGTCCATCCCTAGTGCCTAGTTGCATAAGTTACTGAGGAGTCCATCAAATAGTGCGTGATTTTGTGCTGGCGGCGTATCGGACA
>CAZZAD010000071.1:0-12384 GCA_964652055.1 uncultured Burkholderiaceae bacterium
TCACTTGGGCGATGCGCTGCAAATTGGGCCCCGGCCTGCGCCGGGGCGACGACGTTCGGTGCGTTTGTGAGTGTTTTATACGGCGCGTTCGTGCCGACGCTTATTGAGCCGCATTGGGGTTACCCCCACGTGCTGAGCGGAACCTCAATCCAGAGCGCGCGGGCCAGTGCAAGCAGTTGACCGTCTGCGGTGTAAATGGCTGAGCCCGCCATGCGCTTGCGGCCCTCATGACCTAGCGGCCAGCCCATCACGATGTGCCGCTGTCCGATTCGAGGTCTGTGGGCAATCGACGTGCACAGCTCGCCCAGTACGAGTGCAATTCCACTCGTGGCGGTGAACGCCTCGGCAGGAAACACCGCAAAGCCACTTGTGCAATCCAACGCCGACCAGATGAATTCTGGTTTCAATTGGCCGGTTTCGTCGGCCAGTGATGAGTCCGGAGTCCAGGGTGCCGCAAGGGTTGTGGTGGCCTCGATTGCGCCCGGAAAAATGCGCAAGCCATCCAGTGGCGTGCGTTCGGGGCCGCAGACAAAACAGCCTGGGAAGGGGTGGTGTTTAAAGCCTATGAACGAAAGTGAGGCGATGCGTGCTTGCTCAAACGTGGTTGGCGTGGGCGGTGTGATGTCCAGGGCTGCCGGCCGTGCTTCGCCGATGAGGGTTTCGTCGTCATAGAGGCGGGCCAGATCATCGGTGGATTCAAGGCGCAGCGCTTTGCCCAGAGGCGGTGGCGCTTTGAGTCGGGTCGCAATGGCGCCCTGCAGGCGCTGGGCGATCAGGCCACACACGTAACCACCGTTGCCTGACCGTGGTGGGCCACGGAAGCGCTCGGCAACTTCAAACCACTCGGTATGCAAGCGGGCCTCCTTATGGACTGCCGCAATACTGTGCGGCCATTGCAATGTAGCTTTGCAGCCCCATCGCCAGGGATTGCCCTTGACTGAACTTCACGTCCGTAACAAACCAACGGCCGTCGAGCCGGCGTAGTTCAACGGTGTCTGACCAGGCGACCGCCCGGAATGCATGCGCCTTTGGAAAACGCGGGTCCACGTAAATCAAATGAACCTCCAAGGAAGCGGTATCTGCCGACAAGTGAGATTCACCATAGGCGACCTCAGTGGCACCCTCGTGATTGCCGACAAACAGATCACCCTCATGGACGTAAGGCTTGTCGCCAACCGCCGTTGCTTTGATGCACCGCGCTTCGGTTTGAGCGGCTTCGGACAACAAACGCGTCAGCTCCGACGACAGAAGTTCAGACAACTGCAAGCGCTCCTGCGCCGAGGGCATAGACCAGGACGGGTGGGCAAGTACCCAGGAATAAAACTTCTGCGCGACTTCTCCAGGGTGCTGGGTTGGTGTCTGCCCATGGACTGGCGCACATAAGGTCCAACTCAGCACTGCAACAACAACAGCAATTGATCGGATCACGTGGCTGCTTTCTGAGAACTCCAAGGCCCGCCAGGATATTCGATCACAACGTGCTGTGCTTTGCCTTATCTATGGCACAGCGTGCCTTTGCACCTGTTCGCGCAAGGCGTTGTAGCGCTGGTGTGGCGTGGCGCCAAAGAGGGGGTCATGTGTCTGGGGTGCTGCGGCGAGCACGGCATCCCAGTCCTCTGGAGTCAAATGTTTGGCCGCGGCGGCCATGACCGCGCCATCCTCTTTGGACAGATGTGTCTTGTAATACACGAGGTACGTGGCGGCCGTGGCTTCAATTTCCTCTCGCGGCACGATGGCGCCGTCCAGCACAGATTTGAGTTGTTCGAGCAACTGCTCTCCGGTGTGTGCGATCACCCGATGTTCCTGCTGCAGTCGCGCCAACACCAGTTCCAGGTCAGGGCAATACCTGGCCAAGCGCGCAAAGGCGACGTCTTCGCGGGGATGGTGGCTCTGGTCCGTGTAGTCGCGCAAGTAGCTGATGATGTCCATCATCACCTCATACGGCGGCTCTTCGCCGTTGTGAAATGCATCGAGTTGCTTTTCCAGCAGGCGCAGCAATTGCCGAAAATGAAAATGCTCGGCGTGCCAAACCGCAGTCGGATTGCCCATGGTGACGCTCCTTGAGGTAGACCCGTGTGCGCAACGTACGACAAATTTTTGTATTAGGTCGTCGGTATATCGATCACCTTGACCAAGATCAAGGCCGCATTCGCGGGCGCGTGAACTGCAGCGTGTCAAACCGATTGTTTGGTCGCCTTTGCGCTGACCCAATGAACGCAGTGCGGCGCAAAAGGCCCGTGGGCCGGTACGCCGGGTTCAGGTTCTTCTGATGTAACTGAGCAGGGCTTCGGCAGCGGGTGCCGATAGTTCGAGAAATCTCAACCCCACCTTGAAGGCGCTGACGTCCCCAGAAAAGACGCAATGCATCACCTCAACGCGCTCTTTAATCACCAAGTTACCGCTGGGCTTTTTTGGCAGACTGAACTGTATGGTGAAGGTGGCCCCGTGAGGCGGGTTGGTCGGGCACGCAATGCCCATGCCTCCGGAGCTGACATCGATGGTGCGTACACCCAGCGAGCGCCCCGCCGATAGCAGTACGGTCGCCTGCGTGCGCAGCGATCGTCGCTCGGTAGTTCGGCGCTCTGCGCCGTCTGTGTCGTCGGACATGGGGACGTGCAGTTCAAATATTTTGGAAGGACGTGTAAACCATGACCGGATTCTTGCGAAATCAGGTGCGCTGCAGTTGAAGGGGTTGTTGGCCAAATAGGGGCCATTTCCCACACCAGTTCACTGAAGGCCAAGCGCCTGTTGAAATCGTGGTTATTCGATTGAGCTTTACTGCGCGCACCACCCTCCGTCCATGTTCCACGCGGCGCCACGCACCTGTGCGGCGGCGTCCGAACATAGAAACACGGCCAGCGCCCCCAGCTGTTCTTCCGAAACAAATTCCTGCGAGGGCTGCTTTTCTGAGAGCAGCGCGCGTTTGGCCGCCAGCGCATCGAGCCCCTCCTTGGCGGCGCGGGCATCAATCTGCTTTTGCACCAGCGGGGTAAGTACCCAGCCCGGGCAGATGGCGTTGCACGTCACCCCGGTGGTGGCGGTTTCAAGTGCCACCGCTTTGGTCAGGCCCAGGATGCCGTGTTTGGCTGCCACGTAAGCACTCTTGTTGGCCGAGGCCACCAGACCGTGTGCTGAACTGATGTTGATGATGCGGCCCCAGTTATTGGCGCGCATTTTGGGTAAGGCCAGGCGCGTGGTGTGAAACGCGGAGCTCAGGTTGATGGCGATGATCGCGTCCCAGCGCTCAATCGGAAAGTCTTCAACGGGGCTCACGTGCTGGATGCCCGCGTTGTTAATGAGCACATCCAGGCTGCCGAATTTGGCGTGGGTGGTGCTGATGAGATCGGCGATCTGCTTGGGCTGAGTCATATCGGCCCCGTGATAGAGCGCCTGCACCCCCTGGTCGCGCAACTTGCGTTCAATTTCGTTGATGACGGCCGGTTCACCCATGCCATTGATCACAATATTGGCGCCTTGTGCGGCCAGTGCGTGAGCCAGCGCCAGACCGATGCCACTCGTCGATCCCGTAACCAGTGCGGTTTTTCCTTTGAGCATGTTCAATTCCTTGAGCGAAAATGCGATTCCGTTGCGTGGGCAGTATGCCAGCGCACTATGACTGCACAGGACCTGTCCCCATGACTGCACCCCGATTTGACGAGGTGGCGTGCCTCAGCCCCGCCGGCTTTCACAAAATGCGCTGGACCGAGTGGGGTGACCCCGCCAACCCGCGCGTGCTGCTGTGTGTGCATGGCCTGACACGAGTGGGGCGCGATTTTGATCTGCTTGCGCGCCGCCTGGCGCTGCATTACCGCGTGGTGTGCCCCGATGTCATGGGCCGCGGCCGCAGCGAATGGTTGCGCGACCCCATGCTCTACCAGTTGCCGCAGTACGCCGCCGATATGGCCACCCTGATGGGGCGCCTGAATGCACAAACCCTGCATTGGGTGGGTACCTCGATGGGCGGGTTGATTGGCATTTCGGTGGCCGGTCAAGCAGGCAGCCCCGTGAGCAAGCTCGTCATCAACGATGTGGGCCCCACCCTGGATGCGGCGGCACTAACGCGTATTGGTGAGTATCTAGGTGTCCCGGTGCGTTTTGCCGACGTAGAACAGGCCACCGATTACATCGCCACCGTGGCTGCCTCGTTCGGCTTAAGAACGCGCGATGAGTGGCGCAGCATCACCGAGACCGTGCTGCGCAAAGACGGCGATGCCTGGGTGCTGCACTACGACCCGCGCATTGCCTTGCCGTTCAAAGCCATGACCCCTGAGGCCGTAGCTGCGGCCCAAGCAGCCATGTGGGCGCTGTATGACCAAATCAAGTGCCCCACTTTGCTCACGCGTGGGGTGCAGTCCGATTTACTTACGCCGGAGACCGCTATTGCTATGACGCAGCGCGGCCCCAAGGCCCGGCTGGTGCAGTTCGAGGGCGTAGGGCACGCCCCCATGTTCATGCACGATGATCAAATCAACCCTGTAGTTCAATTTTTATTAGAGGAGTAACTCAGAATGGCTTCAAGCATCAAACGTCTGCACACCGGTCCGCGCATGAGCGAGGCAGTCGTGGCCAATGGATTTGTTTTCTTGGCGGGTCAGGTCAGCGACGACGACACGCTCGACATCACCGGCCAAACTCAGCGCGTGCTGGCCTCGATTGATCGTTTGCTGGCTGATGCCGGCACCGACAAATCACGCTTGCTGACTGCGCAGATATTTCTAGTGGACCTAGCCGATTTCACTGCCATGAATGCCGTATGGGAACAGTGGGTCAGTCCCGGCAACACGCCCACGCGCGCCACAGTGCAGGCACACCTGGCGCGGCCGGGGTGGAAAGTGGAAATTGTGGTGACGGCGGTGTTGCCGTAAGGGCAAATGGTTTAGTTAAAAAATACTGGGTCAAAAAGGCGGCGGCGCCGCCATCCTTTTAGAAGTAACGCAAGCGAAGTTCTTATTGTGATTTAACGCCGAGTTGTATTGCTTTGGCCCCCAGTTGTTCTAATGCCTCTTGTGCGCCTTCCAAAATGGCTTGCGATTCATTCATTTTTTCACTTACTTTTTTCACCTCGTTTTCGGATAGTTTGGCTAGCGCTGCATCTCCCCTAACTGCATTGGTCAGTCTCCCGTGCCGTTCGGCGAGATTTACATATTCCTTTCGAGCACGATTGGCCATCTCGCTGGCGGCAGCGATCCGATCAGGTAGATTGACGTTGTTGACGTCAGAAACGTAACGATCAATGACAAGCCGTCGCAACACGACATCATTGATGGGGGTTGCATCGGTTGCGTTTGCTGGTTTTATAGAAGAGATCCAGCTTGTAACTACTCTGTCCCAGTCAGATTGAGGCACCTTTATCCCACCCTTCTTGGCCATCACGATATGTTTGCCCCACATAAATAACTGCTCGTCAATCTCACGCAAAGCATCGTTCCGTCGATCTTGGAGATTTTGTTTTGCAGTGAATGCGGCGTCATTTTCAAGATTTAATTCATCTAGTTTGTTCGAACTTGTCTCGAATTTACTGTTAATAGCGCGAAGTTTATTTCTGACGTTCGTAGGGGTTGCGTCACGCGCAATAGACAAACTGTCGGTTCCAAACTGGGAAATGATTTGCCCTCGCCTAGGTAAGTTTGCCGCTAATGACTGGGGAATCGCGCTTCCTAATTGTTGTGTGCTTCGTAGCGCCGCTATTTTCTCGAAGGCTTCTTTTTCTAACTTTAGAGCCATCAAAGCGTTATTAGCGGCATCCTGAATGAGCACAGTGTCAGGTTGCGCTGAATCTCTTGGGGTTGTTCGTGAGTTGTTTTGCAACGCGGTGCGCGTACGCTGGATTAGCCTCTCCACTTCAATGATTCGGTTGTCGATGTTTTCTGCAGTGACACCTGAAGTTAAGTGACGCTCTATACCTTTAGTGGGTTCTTTTTGCTCACGGGAAACGTACTTCATCCAAATTTTTTTCTCCCTGTCCCAGAGAAGTGGTTTGACGGCCCCTTTATTACGATCAAGCCGGTGCCCCGTTATGAGTAACTGTTTGTTGATTTCGGCCTGGGATTGGCGCAAGTTGGCGGCTAGGGCTGCATGTGCATTGGCGTTTTCATGGGGCGCCAGCTTCAAAGTGTCAACCAGTGTTTTTCTTTTTTCGAACTCACCTACTAACTGTTGAGATACAGTGTTCGCGTTGTGAGGTGTTACGTTTCTCGTAATAGACCAGTTACTTACTTGCTGCCCCCGCAGGACGGAGGGCAGGTCGGGCGCGACGTAGTTGGCGACAGAAGGTGCCCTGCGCGCTCTATGGACTCTTCTTGTTATGCCTAGTGCACCACCTATCGGCATGGTCCAACTAATGGCCTCCAATATAAAACTAAATCCTTCATCAAGTGCTTTTTGTTCGTGGTTGGGCAACGGAGGATGTTTCTCGTGGTGAGCCCTTAGCTGCGCGTCCGACATTTTGTAGGGCTCGAGAAGCTCTTCAAAATAAGAAAGCTTTGCGATTTTGGGCTCTGCGCTCACATTGCCATGAGCGGGTGGTTGTACCTGCAACTGGGTTTGGTGATGCGTTGGTTGGTCCAACAGTTCCTGCACTCTATTTGGCGGCACTCTATTTCCAGCTGCGGGAGTGTCGGTATTGGTCTCGCTTACTTTCGAGTACGTCACGTTGGTACTAGTTGTAGTGGTGTTCTGCGCCAAAGTGATACGCGACATAGGACTATTCATGAGATTGCCTTGGGGCGTTGGGGTTGTTCGTGGAATGCAAATTTCCGGACTGCGCAGGTTGCCTCAGGTGGGGCCCGCTGTATAGAGCCATACGCAGAAAATGTTTGGTGCCATAGACCTCCCCAACAGGTGGTGGTGCTCATTGGTCCATGCAGTCACTCAAAACACCCCGACCGCCAACCCTGCGGCCAAGGTCGCGCCCAGTTGCGCGCAGCGCTCAAGATCACTGGGGGCGATGCGCTTGGGCGCCAGAATTTCTTCCGCCGTCTGCGCATGGGTGCTGACGATCAGGGCCGGTGCAACCTCCCGCAGACGCCAGCCGGTGCAGATGCGCTGCATCTGACGCACGGCGCCGGTGCCATCACTGCCCGCGCATACCATCAACGCGTAGGGGCGGCCGTGGATGCGGCCGAGCACCGGGTAGTAGCTGCGGTCGAAAAAATCTTTCATGGGGCCCGAAACGCTGGCCAGATTTTCTGGGGCGGCGAAGAGGTAACCATTCGCCTGCAGCACGTCGTCTACGCTGGCCTCGGAGGCACGTTTGCAGATGACGTGCACTTCGCCAGAGATGGAGGCAGCGCTGTCGGCCGCTTGCGCCATCTGTTCAGTGCCGCCAGTGCGTGAGTGCCAAACGATGAGCAGGGTTGTCATGGGTAGTGCGGTGCTTGTTTGAAATACAACGCCAGCAGCCGGGTCCATTCGGGAAAGGCGGCGCTCAGGCCTGTGGCATCGGTAAAAAAGGCTTCACTCGATACCGCAAAAAACTCAGCCGCATTTTGTGCTGCGTAAGGGTCCAGCGGCAGGTGCGCGAAGTACGGCTCGGCGGCTTCGTCGTCGGGCGATACGCCAGCGGGCAGGGCGTCTTCAATCAACTCGAGTTCAGCGCGCAAACGGTTCATGGCGTCGTTCAGGGTGTGTATCCAGTGGTGCGCATCAAGTTGTGGATGTGTGGTGCGGGTAAAGCGGGGCAGGCCGTCGGCATCGCCGTTGAGCAAGTCGAGCTTGTGCGCAAACTCGTGGATCACCACGTTGAAATTGTTTGAGGTTTGCGCCGCATCGCTCCACGACAACAGCACGGGGCCACGGTCCCAGGCTTCACCCGTGATGGCGTCGTCAAATTCATGCACCACGCCGCTTTCATCGACCTCGCTGCGCGGCACGACGAAGGTGCTGGGGTAGACCACGATGCTGGTCCAGCCGTCGTAGACATTCAGGCCCAGGTTCAGGATGGGCAAACAGGCTTGCGCCGCAATGTGCACCTGCATGTGGGCACTGAGCTCCAGGCCGCCCGCGCCGGACATTTCTTTGCTTTGCAGAAACGCATCGGCCAAGGCGCGTAAGCGGGCCAGCTCATCGGGGGTGCGTGCGGTCAGGAAGGGCAGGGCACGTGTGGTTTGTTGCCACAGCGCATCCGGGATTACGGCGCGGGTATGGCGTCCAAACCAACGGTTAAGTAAAGAATTCCTCATTGCGGCATTGTGCCGTCGAGCGCTTTGCAACTGATAATCGGCGCATGAGCATCACGCCCACGTCTCACCCTGATCTGGCCGCGGTACGCGCGGCGGTGGCGCCGCTGTATCTGGACCGGCGTTTGCCTACGGGTGAGCCGCTGCTGGAGCATGCCGATGGTCTGGTGGACATCGTGCGCAGCCTGCGCCCCGATGCCGACTTGATGACCGCAGCGCTGCTCTTTGCGGCGCCGGAGGTGCTGCGCGATGCCGATGCATGGCTCACGACGCACTACGGCGCCGACATTGCGCGCCTGCTTGCGGGGCTGCGTCAGTTGACCAAGGTGTCGGAGCGCACGCGGGCCTCGTCCAATGCGCAAGACCAGTTCGAGACCCTGCGCAAGATGGTGTTGGCCATGGCGAGCGATAGGCGCAGGGTGCTGCCGCGGCTGGCCTCGCGCCTGCAGACGCTGCCCTGGTTTGCGCGCACCAAGCAGGGTGAACCGGAAGCGCTGGCGCGCGAGGCGCTGGATTTGTATGCGCCGCTGGCCAACCGGCTGGGGGTGTGGCAACTGAAGTGGGAGCTGGAAGATCTGGCGTTTCGCTTTCTGGAGCCCGTGACCTACAAAGAAATTGCCGCGCAGCTCGATGCCAAGCGCGTGCAGCGCGAGCAGTTCATTGAGGAAGCCACCGCACAGCTAACACGTGTGTTGGCCGAGGCCGGTATGGCTGCAGAAATTTCCGGCCGACCCAAACACATCTACAGCATCTGGACCAAGATGCGCAGCAAGGGGCTGGGCTTCGATCAGGTGTACGACGTGCGTGCCCTGCGCGTGATCGTGGCTGATGTGGCGGCCTGCTACCAGGCGCTCTCGCTGGTGCATGAGCACTACACGGCGGTGCCCAGCGAGTACGACGATTACATCGCCAAGCCCAAACCCAATGGCTATCAGTCTTTGCACACGGTGGTGATGGATCGCAGCGGTAGCGCCATCGAGATCCAGATCCGCACGCGCCAGATGCATGAATTTGCCGAGCTGGGTCTGGCTGCGCACTGGCGTTACAAAGAAAGTGGAGCCAAGGATGGCGGTGCAAGGGTCGCGGCCGCGGAGTCCGAACGCGTGGCCTGGCTGCGTCGGCTGCTGGCCTGGCGTGACGATGTGCAGCCTGCACAGCCTATGGGCGCAGAGGAGCGCATCTATGTGCTCACCCCGCAAGGTCGGGTGGTGGAGTTGCCTGCGGGCGCCTCACCCATCGACTTTGCATATCACCTGCACACGGACCTGGGCCACCGTTGCCGCGGTGCGCGCATTGATGGCGCCATGGTGCCGCTCAATACGCATTTGGCTACTGGGCAGACGGTGGAGATCGTTGCTGCAAAAACCGGTGGTCCCAGCCGCGACTGGCTCAACCCCGAGCTGGGTTACCTCGCCAGCGCCCGCTCGCGCGCCAAGGTGCGCCAATGGTTTAACCAGGTGGAATTGGCGCAGACCGCGGCGCGCGGTCGCGAGATGCTCGATCGCGAACTGGCACGTTTGGGACGCACCGCCGTGAAGCTCGACGATCTGGCGCAGCGGCTTGGGTTCGCCAATGTGGACGAACTGTGTGTGGCCGTCACCAAAGAGGAATTCAGCCTACGTAGCATTGAGCAGGTGTTGCGCGCAGAAAGTACGGTGCCGGTGCCTGCGCCGCTGGTTGTGCCCGCGGCAGGCGCATCCGCAGCGCTGGTGGGCAAGGGGCAAGTGTTGGTGGTGGGTGTGGATGCCTTGCTGACCCAATTGGCGCGCTGCTGCCGACCGGTGCCGCCCGATGAGATCGTCGGCTTTGTCACGCGCGGCAAAGGCGTGTCCGTGCATCGGGCCGCGTGCACCAACGCCCGTGCGCTACAGCGCAGCCACCCTGAACGGCTGATCGACGTGACCTGGGGCACCAATGGAGGTCAGGCGTATCTCGTGGACGTGGTGGTATTTGCCAGTGAGCGTCCCGCCTTGCTGCACGATGTGCTGGAAGCCTTTGCGCGTGAAAAGCTGTCCGTGCGTGGATTTGGTTCGCAGGTGCGGCGCAATGAAGCGCATATGCAATTCACCATTGAGGTGAGCGATGCGGCCAGCCTGAACCGCGCGATGGCACAGCTGCGCGAAGTGCGTGGGGTGCTGGCGGCTCGGCGGCGGTAGGTGCGATCGGTAGATGCAGCGTGGCTGAGGTAGGCCACAGCGCATCGGTGTGTGTTGCTACCGGCTTGCTCAGAACGGCAACAAGCGGAACGTCAGATCCAACGACAGTGCCCGGTCGAGTTTCTGTTTCAGACGCTGCCAGTAGCGGCTCAGGCGGTTCATTTTTACGTTGCTCATGATGGGCTCCTTACCGGGGGTTCGATTGAGTCAACAGATCAAAGTGACGTGCATAGCGCGGGCTGAGCTGATCGAGCGACAGCCAGATAAAGAAGTCCGCCGTATTGAAGTCGGGATCCCAGGCCGGTTCGCCGCACACGCGTGCGCCCAGGCGCAGATAGCCCTTGATGAGTGGGGGCATGTCGGCGGTGGTGGCGCGTTCCAGGCCTTCGTGGGGGAAGGGCAGGTGGGGAAACACGCGGTGCTCGGGGTCGGTGAAGTCTTTTTGCAGATCGTCGCGCAGGCGCGCGGCGTGGCGACCGCCGTCGGCCAGTGAGGCGCTGGCGCAACCCATCAAATGACGGTAGCCGCCTGCCTTCATGTACGACACGAGCCCGGCCCAGAGCAGCAGGATCGTGCTGCCGCTGCGGTAGTCGCGGTGCACGCACGAGCGACCCACTTCAATCGTGGCTTCGCGCAGATGCATCAGGCGCGACAGATCGAATTCAGATTCCGAATACAGCCGACCCAACTCACGCGCGCGATGCGGCGGCAGGATGCGGTAGGTACCCACGGCGCGCAATGTGTCGGCGTCGCGCACGATGAGGTGGTCGCACCATGCGTCGAATTCATCGGCATCGAGTCCGGTATGCGCATTGGGGAGTTGGGCACCCATCTCGTCTGCAAATACTTTGAACCGCAGACGTTGTGCCTCTTCTATGTCGGCTTGGGAGTGGGCGAGGCCGACGAGCAACTTGGCCTCGGTGCCGCAAGCTGAAGCAGCTTCGTGAATACGTGATCGGTTCAGTGTCATGTGCGTTCCTCATCAAGCGTAGATGGGGCAACGCTAGAGCGCAGGCATGACACCTATGTGAAGTGTGCTTGACCGCCTTGTGACATGGGACGCGAACAGCGGGGACGCGAACAGCGAGCCTGTTGTACACTGCGCCCCGCAAATTTTTAGGCGCGTAGCTCAGCTGGTTAGAGCACCACCTTGACATGGTGGGGGTCGTTGGTTCGAGTCCAATCGCGCCTACCAACAATTGATTGTTCTCCTATGAAAATGCACCGAACTACGACCGCCGCCAGTTAATCCCCGGGGCGTGTGCGTATTTCGTAAGAGAGAAAAGTGCGGCACTCCCGCACTTTTTTTTCGCCTGCAAGGACTAGACGCATGATTTCAGTTCAGTTACCCGATGGATCGATCCGCTCGTTCGAGCAGCCCGTGACGGTGGCCGAAGTGGCCGCATCCATAGGCGCGGGCCTGGCCAAGGCCGCATTGGCCGGCCGTGTGGATGGCACGCTGGTGGATACCTCGTATCGCATCGAACGTGACGTGAAGCTGGCCATCGTGACCGACAAGGACGCCGATGGCCTCGACACCCTGCGCCACTCCACCGCGCATTTGCTGGCCTATGCCGTCAAAGAGTTGTTCCCCGATACGCAGGTGACCATTGGCCCGGTGATCGATAACGGCTTCTATTACGACTTTTCTTACAAACGCTCCTTTACGGCCGAAGACCTGGCTGCGATTTAAGCCAAGATGGCCGAGCTGGCCAAGAAAGATGAACCGGTCAAGCGCGAGGTCTGGACGCGCGACGATGCCGTGAAGTTCTTTCTATCCATAGGCGAGAAATACAAGGCCGAGATCATTGGCTCGATTCCTGCTGACCAGAATATTTCGCTCTATCGCGAGGGCAATTTCATCGACCTGTGCCGCGGGCCCCATGTGCCTTCTACCGGCAAGCTCAAAGTCTTCAAGTTGATGAAAGTGGCCGGCGCCTACTGGCGCGGTGACAGCAAAAACGAAATGCTCCAGCGCATCTACGGCACCGCCTGGGCCAAGAAAGAAGACCAGGACGCCCACCTGCGCATGCTCGAAGAGGCCGAGAAGC
>CAZZAD010000072.1:0-12378 GCA_964652055.1 uncultured Burkholderiaceae bacterium
AATCAGCGGTCACGTTGGGCCGGAATCAGCGGTCACGTTGGGCCGGAATACGCATCAACGCCACCGCCAGCGAACCGCCATCCCAACTCGCCATGCCCTCAGGCGGCGGCAGCTCCAGCTGCGCCAAGACCCGATCACGAAACTCAACGCCGTACTTGGTTGGCTTGCCAGCCCTGGGGGTATCGCGCAGCCCGGCCACGCCGCTGGCAGCAAAGCGTTGACGCCATTGCCCAACCGTATTTGGCCGTACGCCCATTTCTTGGGCAATCTCGTCATTGCGCTTGCCTCGCAGGCATGCCAAAACAATGCGCGCCCGTTCGGCCAGGCGAACTTCACCTCTGCGGCTTCGCGATAGACGCTCAAGCTCGATCATGACTTCTGCCGAACAAGACAACGCCACCGCCACTCGCGCCATGATGCCCCCATGCAATAAATGATTCGGACATCACAGATAATATCCGTTTATATTGCAATTAGACGCTAGCGTCTTGCGCTGATTTCAAGCCGTGATGTCAAGATTTGACGCCCATACCGTGTGCTTTTACAGAAAAGTTGCACACCCAAAAAAAACCAACCCAACCTCAAGCTGCGCAACACCGCCATCGGTCACGATGACCGAAAGCAGCAGTCACGTTCGTCGGAATATGCACCCACTGCTTGGCGTTGAACGTCGCCGAACGCTCCGGGTGCTCACCTTCGCGCATGCCCTCCAGCCCGCGCACCTCAAGTCGCTTGACCCAGCATTGCACTTTGCGCCGATCTTCATTCAACAGATCGGCGATCTACTGGCCGCACTGGCCGCCGGTGATCAACAACAAGCCATGCAAGCGATGGTCGTATCGCGTTTCGTCAGAGCGGGCGATTACTTGTTGGATGGCGATTCACATCACTTCAGGATCAGCAATGGCTAGCCCTCTCACAGCAGCGCCTCCAGGCTGGAGGCGCTGCCGTCACTACGGCCCTTTGACGCGGCATTACTTATGCCGCCATATCTAAAACGGTGCAGGGTTGTCACCAAAAATAAGTTCAGTGTACCCAATAGAGCCATCCGGAGAAGTATTGCCGTTACCTTTGATTCCACGGCTTACCCCATATTCATCCACGGTTATGTACCCTTCTTCTCGAGGATTGACCAATCGAATTTGCGGCCCGCGCCCTGTGTCATCTCGAAAATCCCAAACTCTGGCCCACACCATTCCGGCGTTCATCTGTGCGGCCTCTGCGGGCGTGACTGGGCGATTGAAAGGGGTTTTAAACGTATCCAAGGGCTTATTGATTGAAGTTGACCCTGTCCAGCCCCCCCCTCCAGACGACTCCGTCTCGCCATTCTGGGTAAAAAACGCCTTCCCATCAGTAACGGTGTATTTACCTCCCTGCGCCGGGTCGTAGGCTTTTTGGGTCTGGCTCGATAAGTAGTCCAGCATGCCCGTGGATCCAGCGAGCCTACTATCCGCCATGGCGGCGCTGATGTCGTTGACCGTGATGCCGTACCTGGCCAACGCCCCGTCCTTTGGCAGACTACCCCCCCGTCCAAAGGAACCAATCCGAACCACGCTGCCGTTATTGGCCGACTGCGCCCACAACGTAGGAACCTGATTCTCGTCGAAAGAGATGCCTAGATTGCCAAATTCGATATCACTAGCCTTGGACTGTTTTTTGTGAGTTTTCGGGTGTCTGTAATCTGGGTCGTCCCACATATTGCCTACGGCCTGATCATTCGCCGATATTGGGTCGGGTGCGTTCATGATTTCTAAAAAATTTCGGAAATCATCATTAACACCCATGCCATACAGCAAATTGGAAACCTGTCCAAAGGTATAGCCAAGGTTACGTTCGCCGTTGAGGTAATCCATCGCCTCTTTCACGTGCTGGGGTTTGCCACCTGTCCAAGGTTTGAAATTTGATGAACTCCCCGATGTTGGGCTGTTGTTAGCTGCATTGGCCGCTTCAGTGTTTGGCGTGGGAGTCGCAGGGGTGGGTTGGGTTGCTGCCCCGGCGTTTGCTGCGGGTTCGCCCTGAGCTACCCCTGCTTGCAGCAAGGCCGCTTTAATGTCGTTTTCCGAAACCCCAGTTGCTTTCGCGTATCGGCTGATACTTACGCCGGCTTGAGCGGCGAGTTGGGCTTTTTCGATAACCGACAACTTCGAATTGGCTACGGCCAAAATCTCACTGTCGCTGGCAGTTGAGGTGTCTGGACCCGATAGCCCGCTGATGCTTAGCGCCATGTTTGTTGCTCCTCAAAAAAAGTCTTACGGGTATTGAAAACTCGACGCCGACGTACGGCTGCGTCGGTCACCACCCAAATAGCTGAAGCCGGTGAACAGTGAGTCCAGGCCACGGGATCCTCACTCAAACGCGGTGCAACATGCAAGTGCCACAGCAAAGAAAAATTATGGGTCCATGGCGAAAAACGGTTCGCCGGCTGCTAGTGCAGTGCTTCGTCTATTCCGGCCCTTTTGGGTCAGTGGATTTGCCTCTGTGGCGAGGCGCGAACCACAGCGATACCCAGTGGTATCGCGCGGATTCGCAACGCTGCCACGGGGGCAAAGGCGCGACTCCAAAAGGGTCGGAATGGGCGAAGCACTGCACTAGTGAAGCGCTGCACTAGAGGAGCCCATACGCTGCGGCCGCATCGATGACCCGGGCACGCGCGATCCGCTGGAGATTTTGCGCGGCTTGGGGTTACTGGTGAATGGTGATCGTGTTTCGCGTGCCGCGGTGGTGCTGTTCTGTGCGGACGACACGCCTCTGGCTGATTTCCCGCAACTGTTGCTCAAGGTGGCGCGCTTCAAAGGCACCACGCGTGATGAGTTCCTCGACAACCTCCAGTTTCACGGCAACGCCTTTGCGCTGATGCGCCGTGCCGAGCGCTTCCTGATTGAATCGCTACCGGTGGCCGGCCGCATCGTGCCGGGGCGCACGGAGCGTGAGGACACGCCGCTACTGCCCGTGGAAGCGTTGCGCGAGGCGTTGGCTAATGCTTCCGTGCACCGCGACTATTCGATCGGCGGCGGCTCCATCAGCGTGGCGCTGTACGACGACTGATTGGAGATCATTTCCATCGGTGAACTGCACTTTGGCCTCACGCCCGAGGCGCTGTTGCGTGAGCACGAGTCCAAACCTTGGAACCCCATGATCGCGCGCACCTTCTACCGGCGCGGAATCATCGAAACCAGGGGACGAGGCACCTTGAAGATTGCCCGACTCATGCAAGAGCAGGGGTTGGAGCCGCCCGCCATGTCAGTGCGGGAGGGGGCGGTTGTTGTCACATTTGCGCTGTCGGTAGAGGACGCAAGCAAAGCGGATAAGGCGACAGCACAGCCGGAAGTGCCGAAGAAAACGCCCCAGAAAACTCCGGAAGCCATCCTCGAGTTGCTCGGACAAGCGCCGAACCTATCAACCACCGAAATGGCCACCCATCTGGGCCGATCGGAAAGTGTGATTAAGCGAGCGGTGCGCAAGCTGCGCGAGTCCGGCCGCTTGCAACGCATCGGACCGGACAAGAGCGGTCACTGGAAAGTCATGCGATGAGCGCTTTGCCATGGCACCATGCTCTTTGATGTGCGCTACGTCTTGAGTGTCCTTTGGAATAGTCAACCCATGGTCTCGATGAACCCCGCCGAATGGACTGCGATATAGGGGTAGGTCAGGGTGAACAAGTGTGTTGCGTCGATCGCAAACCGTGATGTCGAGATATGACCCCTTCGTTTGCGGTATGATTTTCAGCCGATGGCACAAAACCAAGGACGCAATCTTCAAGAGGGACGGATTGTTCTTGGACAAGTCGTGGCAAGGAAAGGCGTTGCCTAATCGTTGTCAAAAATGGCGTGCAGCCAACGCCTGCAAATGGGCGCGGCGCAAGCCAACATCGATCTCGAAACGTGATGTCAAGATGCGACTCCCATGCCGCGCGCTCAACCAGGCTCCCTCTGAGTCCGATCTCTTCGTCCGAAGGAATGCTCAATTGAAGAACGACGGCTGGACCGACATCGCCTACAACTTCGGCGACGACAAGGCTCTCAACGAGCAATTGAGCCAAATACTCAATGAGGCTGTGCACGTCTTTCGGCACCACGCTGACGGCCACTGGAAGCAGAACTACAAGCCGAAATATGTTGCCTTGCTCGCCGAACACCTGCGCAGAAGGCCGAGTTTGATCCGCAAGCTACTAAAGCTTAAAGACCCCGTTGTCAGCAACATCACGCATGCGGCAGTCGAGATGGTGAAAGGCGATGGGAAGCAAGGCACCGACTACCGCACGCATGCGTCTGCGCCTGCTCACACACCAGACGACACCGCTTTATCGGGCGGACGTTCCAAATGACCTGCTCCCCTCCAGCCGTACCAGGCTACAAAGCTCAGGGACAGATCTAGACCTAACGGTTTTGTCTTTCACCCTAAATCACCCTCTCCCTACGCAGCATTTCAATCTGCCCCTCATCCAACCCCAACCCGCGCAGCACCTCATCCGTGTGCTCGCCCAGCTTTGGACCCAACCAGCGTGTGCCGCCGGGAGTAGCCGAGAGCTTGGGCACGACGGCCGGTACTGCGAGTGAGCTGCCATCAGCGAGTGGCGCCTGCTCAATCATCTGGCGCGCTTTGAATTGCTCGTCTTCAAACATGTCGGCCACGCTGTAGATGCGTGAGACCGGTACATCGGCGGCGCTCAGGTGCGCCAAGGCCTCATCAATGCCACGTTGGCCACACCAGGCTTGAATGGCCTCGTCGATCTCTTGCGTGCGCGGCACGCGGCCGTCGTTGCGGGCCAGTTGTGGGTCGTGCGCTAGATCTTCACGGGCGATGGCGAGCATCAGGCGCTTGAAGATGGCATCGCCATTGCCGGCCACCACGATGGCGTCGCCGTCCTGGCAGGTGTAGGTGTTGGAGGGCACGATGCCGGGCAGCGCCCCACCCGTGCGTTGGCGCACCACGCCAAAGCGGTCGTATTCGGGCACCGTGCTTTCCATCAGATTGAACACGGCTTCATACAGCGCCACGTCCACCATTTGCCCTTCACCACCGCGGCCCTGCTCTGCGTTCCAGCGCCCGCCCGTGGCGTCGCGGTGGCGCAGGGCCATGAGCACGCCCATCACGCCGTGTAGCGCGGCGATCGAATCGCCAATGGAGATGCCGATGCGCACGGGCGGGCGATCCGGGAAGCCCGACACAAAACGCATGCCGCCCATGGATTCGCCTATGGCACCGAAGCCCGGCTTGTCGCGCATGGGTCCGGTTTGTCCGTAGCCGGAGAGTCGCAACATGACGAGCGAGGGGTTATTTGCCTTCAGTTGCTCAAAACCGAGCCCCCACTTTTCCAGCACGCCAGGGCGATAGTTCTCAATCACCACGTCGGCATCCAGAGCTAGACGCTGCGCAATTTCCTGCGCGCGCACGTCCTTCAGGTTGAGCGTGATCGATTTTTTGTTGCGCCCCTGCACGTACCACCACAGCGAGGTGCCTTCATGCAGATGGCGCCAGGAGCGCAGCGGGTCGCCGCCTGCACTGTCGTCAGTGGCCGCGGCTTCCACCTTGATGACATCGGCGCCAAATTCGGCCAGCAGGCGCGAGGCAAACGGGCCCGCAATGAGCGTGCCCAGTTCCAGAACTTTCAATCCATGCAGTGCGCTCATAGAGTCAATCCTTATCAAAGCAAGGACTTGATCGGCAGCCACTGCAACAGACGCACCTTGGCACCCTTGGTGAACGGCACGTACTGATCCGGGCTGTCGGTTGCGGCGTTCCAGCTGTTGCCCGCTGCCATGTCGGTTTCAATGGCCGCTTCCACGGCGCGGGCCAGCGTTGCGTCATGAATGATCACGCCCACCTCGGTGTTCAGGTTCTGCGAGCGCGGGTCCAGGTTGAAGGTGCCGATGAAAACCACTTGCGAATCCACCACGAGGGTTTTGGCGTGCAGTGCAAAGGTGGGCGTGGTGGTGAGCGTGGGGATGCGTTGCATGAGCTTTTGCTGCACCAGAGGATCGGGCCGGTATTCAAAAATCTTGAGCCCCATGGCCAGCAGATCGGCGCGCTGGTTGCGGTAGCCGCTGAACGCTGGCAGGTTGTCAGTGGAGGCGAGCGAATTGGTGTTGATGCGCACCTCTACGCCGCGCGTGACCAGCTCACCCATCAGACGCTTGGCCTCGTCGGACAAAACGAGATACGGCGACTGAATCACCACGCGCCGCTTTGCGCCTTGCACCAGCTGCGCCAGCGCGGCGCTGCTTTGTCCGCCACCGCCCAGGCCGGACTGGCCCGAGTTCTTTCCGGGGCGGTCGTTGATGAACTCCACGGCGCACCAGACGATCTGTTGGCCCAGCGGCGCAAAGGTTTGGGGCGTGGTGGCAATGGCGGCGCGCACTTCGGGGGCGAAGTTGGCGGGTGATTGGGCGTATTCATGCAGCTCGCGGTAGAGCTGTTTGATCTCGGCGTCGTCAACGCGCACGTTTTTCTTGAACAGACCCAGACCGTCGTAGAGCTGTTCAACGGGCACGCTCAATTCGCTGGCCCAGAACGCCTCAAAGCTCGACTGCATTGTTTTGACCGCTGCGCCCAGCAGCAACGCATCGCGGTCGCGGAAGTTGTAGCTGTGGTTGTAGTCGTAGTACTCGGCGGCCATGTTGCGGCCGCCGGTGATGGCCACTTTGCCGTCGATCACCACGGTTTTGTCGTGCATACGCTGGTTGACGTCGCGAAAGCGGGTCACGGCGTTGACCACACGCGTGCCCAGCGGCACGCCGACC
The DNA here is from genome assembly GCA_964652055.1 of uncultured Burkholderiaceae bacterium. Taxonomy (GTDB): domain Bacteria; phylum Pseudomonadota; class Gammaproteobacteria; order Burkholderiales; family Burkholderiaceae_F; genus CAZZAD01. Next base: position 6,741 of record CAZZAD010000072.1, read on the forward strand.
GAGGTGGTGGGGTTGTAGATGCGGATATCAATCTTTGGGTGCAAAGCCAGCGCGAGCAGTGATTGGTCCGGGGCATCGATCATCAGATCGTCCACGAGAACGCGCACCTGCACGCCGCGCTCGGCGGCCCGCAGCAAAGCCTCGGCCGCCAGAATGCCGATGTTGTCGGTGCTCCAGATGAAGTACTGCACGTCGATGGTTTTTTCGGCGTGGTCCACCAGCCACGCCCGCGCGCGTAACGCGTCTTCACCTGTGTCGAGGACGTACACCCCGGTCTGACCGGCGTGTGCCGCAATGTGGGTGTCGATGAAGGCCATGGGCGATTCGTCCTGCGCCAGCGCCGGGGAGGCCCCAGTGGCGCTCAGCGCCACGCACAGCGCAAGACAGAGGGCAGTGCGTCGGGCCATCCATCGGGCAGCCCGTGGCGCTTCGGTCCAGCAACCCCTCACGGCGCAGACCGCCTCTTGATGCCCGCTTGCGCCTCCCACCGACGCAACACCTCTTCAAAGCGGCGCGTCTGTTCTTCCTGCTGCGCAATGAGCCGGGACTGTCGTTTTTGTATTTCTGTATTGGCGTCAATCTGGCGTTGCATGTCGCGTTGTATGGCGTCCGCATCCTGTGCCTGTTGTTGATACTTGCGCATCAGGTCACCCGGAAGCGATTGGGCAGTGGACTCGGGCGCCTTGGCGGTGACCTCTGGCGTTGGTGCCAGTACGGGTTTCAGAGCAAGAAACCACAGAGACCAGAAAATGACCGTGAACACTACGGCCCCCAGCACAAACGTCAACGCTCGCTGAAGCGCAATGGGTAGCAGCGGACGAGCTTCTGCAGAGTCATCCAGGGGTGGTCCGTCTTGCGTTTGTGACATGAGCGAGCGTCCTTGTTGATTGCTTTGAATGTTGGGCTCGGATCTTATTGATCTTTCCAAAATTCACGACAGCAGCTTAGGCGCGCAAGTTTTCCTCTTCCGCTCAATCGAGGCTGCGTCACGAATTTGGCAGTGTTCAAAAAGTAGGTTGGTGGTGAGCGCAGCGAACCCCAACAAGGTTGCCGCGCCCAAGGTGGGCGTTGGGGTTCGCTGCGCTCACCGCCAACCTACAAAAATCACCCCGTTCACGCTGTTCGCGCCACCACCAGATTGGTCACCCGCGCGCAGCCGGCGCGCTTGAGGGTGCAGGCAATTTCTTCAAGCGTGCTGCCGGTGGTCATGACATCGTCAATCAACACAACGTGCTGGTCGCGCACGGGCGCTTGCACCGCAAAGGCATTGCGCAGGTTGCGGCGGCGGGCGTCGAGCTTGAGTTGTTGTTGTGGCGGCGCATGGCGGGTGCGCACCAGGATGTCGGTGCGTAAGGGCAGGCGGTGGATCGTGGCGAAGGCGCGGCCGATCTCGTGAGACTGATTGAAGCCACGTTCGCTTTGGCGTTCAAAGGCCAGGGGTACCGGCACGATGAGCGCCTGCTCAATGAGTTTCGGCTGCACCCGCTGCGCCAGCAAGCGTCCAAAGGCGCGCGCCAGGGCCAGGCGACCGCCGGACTTGAGCGCCAGCACCATGCCGCTCACGGGGGCGGCGTAATGGCCGCAGGCAAACGTGGCATCGAACGAAGGGGGGTGGCGCAGGCATTGCGCGCACTGATCGGTGGCCGTCGGCGGTAGCGGCAGCGCGCAGAGACGACAGCGCGGCAGGTTGTGCGGGAAGTAGTCGTCCATACAAGCGTCACAAAACGGATCGCCCTCGCGCAGGTCGCAGGCCATGCAGCGTGTTGCGTGCAGTGCTGAACCCAAGGCGTGGGTGAGTGACTGAAGGTGATGACGCAAGCCCATGGTGCGGATTATCGGGGCGGTGGGTTCAAAGCAAGTCCCTCTCCCCCACCCTCGGTGCCTACCCAAATGAGCCAGCCCGGTCACGGGGCACCTCAATGTCGAGCGCCCCCGTGTCCGTGAGCACGGTCTTGGCGCTCTTGCCGTTGCGATGGTTGACGACCCCCTCGGGTTTGGCTTGCCCAGGCTCATAGCCCAGGTGCGCACTCATTTCGGCACCTAAACAGCGCTCAATGACCGCGCGCTTGAGCTGTTGAAACAAGTCCTCGCACTGCGCCGCTGAAATCGGCGCAGGAATCAATTGCTCAAGCGCTTGCTGGGAAATAAGCGGCAGCGCCGCTCTTGCCGCCGGGGCGGCCTTCGTCTTGACTGGCATAGGGGCTCCTTTGCTCCATGCTATGCCTCACACACAAAAATTTAGGACAGGCTCTGATGTGTGGGCTTTGAGTAGGCGCGCTCTTTAGTAAGTGCGCAGCGTGCGGTGTGCACTCAACTGTTGCCAGGGCAGGCCCAGGACGAGGGCGCCGAGCTCCTATCACAACCTCCGGCTTTGAGTAAAAACAGCAGGGTCACTGAGAACAGAGATTCATTCAAGACGGGGGTTGGGCGGACGCTTACAGATCAACTAACCCGCTTCACACACAAAAATTCTGACAGTCCCTGTTGCCAAACGCAGTTGAAGTTGACCTTTTTGTTGCACTTCAGATTTGAGACCGCCTACCCCCCGGCGTATTTATTTCTTTTCGAAGGCACCAAGATAGAGGCCACTGTCACCGCGGCCAACTATCTTTCCGTCCTTCATGACGATGACGTCAAGATGGGAATTCCATTCATTGTCGAACGTAAAAAGACCGTAATTACCTTTCAGGCCCTCTTCGTTTTCATCGATACAGACGTACTTGAGATGACTTTTGGCAAGAGCATCCTCCGGATTGTGAACGCCGAACAGCTCGTGATTTGCCTCTGGTTGTGTTTGTCCAAGTCTAACTTCAGCCCCGTAATCGGAATCTACACAGCACTCTCTACACGAGTCAAAAAGATATTGTTTTACTAAGTACATCGCGTTCTCGTCTAAATTTAAAAGACCGTTGATTATTTCCACTGACCTGTCAGAGAGGATTTGTATTTCCTTGGTTTCCACATGTACCTCAACCTTCCCAAAAGGAGCCAAATTCAAACTTACTTTGGCTACCAAACCCCCTTCCTGCCACGCGCACCTCGCAAGTAATTCCTCTTTTGAGAGCGCTTTATTGTTCATGGTCATCCCCTCACACATCAATATTCCCCGCATACACCGCATTGGCCTCGATGAACTGCCGCCGCGGTTCGACGTCGTCGCCCATGAGGGTGGTGAAGATGCGGTCGGCGCCGATGGCGTCTTCGATTTGTACTTTGAGCAGGCGGCGCACGGTGGGGTCCATGGTGGTTTCCCACAGTTGCTCGGGGTTCATTTCGCCCAAGCCCTTGTAGCGCTGGCGGCTGACCTGGTGGTCGGCTTCGTTCATCAGCCAGTTCATCACGGCAGGGAAGTTGGCGACGGGGGCGGATTTCATTTTGTCGCCTTCGCCGCGGGTGATGCGTGCGCCTTCGGACAACATGCCTTTGAAGGTGCGGGCGGCGTGGGCGAGTACGGCATAGTCGCTGCTGTGCGCGAAGTCGGCGTCGATGACTGAGGCGCGGATGTTGCCGTGATGGCTGCGTTCAATACGCAGGACGTGTTTATCGATGCGCTCGTCGTGCGCGGCGCGCACTTGCAGGGCCGGGTTTTTCATGGCGGCTTGCAGGGCGGTAGCGGTGGCCTGGGCGCTGGCGGCGTCGTTCAGATTGAGTTCCACACCATCGGCCATGGCGGCCAAGGCGGCGGGGTCGATCACGCGCGACAGGCGTTGCACGACGGTGTCGGCCAGTTGATGTTGGCGCACCAGCTCGGCCAGGGCTTCGCCGGTGATGGCGGTTTGTTTTAACTGCGCATCGGCGCTCACGTAGAGCTTGGCGTCTTTGAGGGCGACGGCGGCCATGTAGGTGGCGAGTTCTCCATCGTCTTTGACGTAGCGCTCGTCTTTGCCGTGTTTGACTTTGTAGAGCGGCGGTTGGGCGATGTAGATGTGGCCGCGCTCGACGAGTTGCGGCATTTGCCGATAGAGCAGGGTGAGCAACAACGTGCGGATATGCGCGCCGTCGACGTCCGCGTCGGTCATGATGATGATGCGGTGGTAACGCAGTTTGTCGGGGTTGAAGTCGGGGCCGATGCTGGTGCCCAATGCGGTAATGAGTGTGGCGATCTGCTCGCTGGAGATGAGTTTGTCGAAGCGAGCTTTTTCGACGTTGAGCACTTTGCCGCGCAGCGGCAGGATGGCTTGGAATTTGCGATCACGCCCTTGCTTGGCACTGCCGCCGGCCGAGTCGCCCTCCACGATGTAGATCTCACATTTGGCGGGGTCGCGCTCCTGGCAGTCGGCGAGCTTGCCGGGTAGGCCCGCACCATCGAGCACGCCTTTGCGGCGCGTCATGTCGCGTGCTTTGCGAGCGGCTTCGCGCGCGCGCGCGGCTTCGACGATTTTGGTGCAGATAATTTTTGCGTCGCCGGGGCGCTCCAGAAGCCACGTCTCCAGTGCTTTGGACACGACTTCTTCCACGGCGGGGCGCACTTCGCTAGAGACCAGTTTGTCTTTGGTCTGAGAGCTGAATTTGGGCTCGGGCACTTTGACGGAGAGCACGCAGGTCAAGCCCTCGCGCATGTCATCGCCGGTGGTTTCGACCTTGGCTTTTTTATCGAACTCGTGCTCGCTGATGTACTTGTTGAGCACGCGCGTCATGGCGGCGCGCAGGCCCGTGATGTGGGTGCCCCCGTCTTTTTGCGGAATGTTGTTGGTGAAGGCCAGCAGCGATTCCGAATAGGCGTCGTTCCACTGCATGGACACTTCTACGGTGACACCCGCTGCTTCACCGGTGGCGTGAAAGATGTTGTTGTGCAGGTTGGTTTTGGCAGCGTTGATGTATTCGACAAAGCCGCGTACGCCACCGCTGAAGGCAAAATCTTCTTCCTTGCCAGTGCGCTGATCCACCAGGCGAATGCGCACGCCGTTATTGAGGAAGCTCAGTTCGCGCAGGCGTTTGCTGAGCACTTCATAGTGAAAATCAACCACGCCGAAGATGCCCACGTCAGGCAGAAAGTGCACTTCGGTGCCGCGCTTTTCGGTCTCGCCTGTGACTTTCAGGGGACTGAGTGGCACGCCGTTTTCGGTGACGAGCAGGCGCTCATGCGGCACGCCCAAACGAAATTCCATGAAGTGCACTTTGCCGTCACGGCGCACGGTCAGGCGCAACCACTGGGACAATGCATTGACGCAGGACACACCCACGCCGTGCAGACCGCCTGAGACCTTGTAGCTGTTCTGGTTGAACTTGCCGCCGGCGTGCAGTTCGGTCAGGGCAATCTCTGACGCACTGCGCTTGGGCTCGTGCTTGTCGTCCATCTTCACGCCGGTGGGAATGCCGCGGCCGTTGTCGGTGACGCTGATGGAGTTGTCGGCGTGAATGGTGACGACGATGTCATCGCAGTGCCCCGCCAAAGCTTCGTCGATGGAGTTGTCGACCACCTCAAACACCAAGTGGTGCAGACCGGTACCGTCGGACGTATCGCCGATGTACATGCCAGGGCGCTTGCGAACCGCTTCCAAGCCTTCCAAAATTTGAATCGAACCTTCACCATAACCCTCTGATGCGCCGGCTTGGTTGGTGTCGATGATGGGCTGAATCGTGGTGAACTCTTCGGCGCTTGGCTTGTTTTCTTCGGTCATTTTTACTTTTCTCAATC
>CAZZAD010000073.1:0-12353 GCA_964652055.1 uncultured Burkholderiaceae bacterium
TAACCGGGTGAACGAGCTGGGCGTGGCCGAGCCCGTGATTCAACAGCAAGGCGCCGACCGCATCGTGGTGCAGCTGCCTGGCGTGCAGGACACGGCACGTGCCAAAGCGATTCTGGGTCGCACGGCCACGCTGGAAATCCGCATGGTCGATGAGACCAACTCGGGACTGGGCATCACTGTGCCGCAGCGTCGGCCCGATGGCACGCTCATGCCGGTGCAGCTCAAGCGCGACATTGTGGTCACGGGCAACCAGCTCGTCAGTGCACAAGCCACTTTCGATCAGCACCAGCAACCGGCCACCTCCGTGCGCCTGAATGAATCCGGCGGCCGCGCCATGCGTGCCATCACGCGCGACAACGTGGGCAAGCTCATGGCCATCGTGCTCTACGAAAGAGGCAAAGGTGAAGCCGTTTCGGTAGCCACCATCCAGGGTGAATTTGGCAACCAGTTCCAGATCACGGGCCGCTTTACCGTGCAGGAGACCACTGACCTGGCCCTGCTGATCCGCTCGGGTTCGCTGGCTGCACCCATGGAAATCATTGAAGAGCGCACCATAGGGCCGAGCCTGGGCGCCGAAAACATCGAGCGCGGCATGTACTCCACGCTCTACGGATTTGCAGCCATTGCCCTGTTCATGACGGCGTACTACGTGGCCTTCGGGTTTATTTCGGTGCTGGCGCTGACCATCAACGTCACCTTGTTGATTGCCCTGCTGTCGCTGCTGCAGGCCACGCTCACCTTGCCCGGCATTGCTGCCATTGCACTCACGCTGGGCATGGCCATTGACTCCAACGTGCTCATCAACGAGCGCGTGCGTGAGGAACTGCGCAATGGACGCACGGCCCAGCAAGCCATCTTTGAAGGCTTTGACAAGGCGTTTGCCACGATTCTCGACTCCAACATCACCACGCTCATCGCGGGCCTGGCGTTGTTGATTTTTGGTTCGGGCCCGGTGCGTGGGTTTGCTGTGGTGCATTGCCTGGGGATATTGACCTCGATCTTCTCGGCATTCTTTGTGTCGCGCGGCATCGTCAATCTGGTGTACGGCTCACGCAAGAAACTTACCGACCTGTCCATTGGACAGGTATGGAAACCGGCTTCAGCGTCGTAAGACTCAATGACACAACAAACTTCCGTCGCCCCGGCGCACCGGGCGCCCTACTAAGCCGCACGTCTCTCAAGTCGCCTATCGAAGGTCCGCAAGGAAAAACACACCATGGAACTTTTCCGCATCCGCCGCACCATCCCCTTCATGAAATACGCGTTGATCCTGAACGCGATTTCCATCATCAGTTTTCTGATTGCCGTGGGCTTTCTGGCTACACGCGGCCTGAACCTGTCGATTGAATTCACCGGCGGCACGGTGATGGAAGTGGCCTACACCCAGGCGCCGGATCTGGAAAAGATCCGCGCTGCGATCGAGGCCAAAGGTTGGGGTGAACCCCAGGTGCAAAGTTTTGGCTCATCGCGCGACGTGCTGATTCGCCTGCCGCTGAAAACAGGCCTGGCCGCGGGCGAACAGGCGGATCAGGTGATGGCCTCCCTCAAGACTGCAGACGCTTCGGCTGAGTTAAGGCGCGTGGAATTTGTTGGACCCCAAGTGGGCGCCGAGCTGGCGCAAGACGGCGCGCTGGCGCTCTTCCTGGTGGTGGTGGGCATCAGCATCTACCTGGCACTGCGCTTTGAGTGGAAGTTTTCTGCAGCCGCCATCATTGCCAACCTGCACGACGTGGTGCTGGTGATCGGCGTGTTTGCCATTTTTGGCTGGGAGTTCTCCCTGCCCGTACTGGCCGCGGTGCTGGCTGTGCTGGGCTATTCGGTGAACGAATCCGTCATCATTTTTGACCGCGTGCGCGAGCACTTCAAAAAATTCCGCAAGATGAGCACGGTCGAGGTGATTGATTCAGCCATCACCGCCACCATCTCGCGCGCGCTCATCACGCACGGCTGCACCTTGATGATGACCGTCGCCATGTTGATCTTCGGCGGCCCTGCATTGCACTACTTCGCGCTGGCACTGACCATCGGCATTTTGTTCGGCGTGTATTCGTCCGTCTTCGTGGCCGCAGCCATTGCGATGTATCTGGGCGTCAAGCGTGAAGACCTGGTGCGGGCCATCAAGAAAGAAGAAGACGCGCAGGGTAAGGACAAAGTTGAGGTGCTGGGATAACCCCCCCGCCCCTATCCGAAGCGCTCACACCCGCCGCGCCAACTCCGCCGCTTTACCGATGTACCCCGCGGGCGTGAGCGCCAGCAGCGCCTCACGCGCCTCCGGCGGGATGGGCAATGTGCGCACAAAATCCTGAATCAGCTCGCGTGTGATGGCACGGCCGCGCGTGAGCGCTTTGAGTTTCTCGTAGGGCTCGGGCACACCATAGCGGCGCATCACGGTCTGTATGGGTTCGGCCAGCACTTCCCAGGCTTGATCCAGATCTTCAGCCAGTCGGGCTTCGTTCACTTCGAGTTTGCTCAGACCACGCTGGCAGGCGATGTACGCAATGAGGCAATAACCAAACGCCACGCCCAGATTGCGCAACACGGTGGAATCGGTCAGGTCGCGCTGCCAGCGCGAGACGGGCCGCTTGCCGGCCAGATGACGCAAGAGCGCGTTGGCGAGCCGCAGACTGCCCGCTGAATTCTCGAAGTCGATGGGGTTGACCTTGTGCGGCATGGTGGAGCTGCCCACCTCGCCCGCCTTGACCCGCTGCTTGAAGTAGCCCAGCGAGATATAGCCCCAGATGTCGCGGATGAAATCGAGCAGCACCGTGTTGACGTGTGCCAGTGCATCGAAGAGTTCGGCCATGGCGTCGTGCGGCTCAATCTGAATGGTGTGTGTGTTCAGCTCCAGCCCCAGGCCCTCGATCACGCCGCGCGCCACCTGCTCCCAGTTCACCTGCGGGTAGGCCGCCAGGTGTGCATTGAAATTGCCCACCGCGCCGTTCATCTTGGCGCGCATGCGCACCTGCACCACGGCATCGATCGCCCGGCTCAGGCGCATGGCCACGTTGGCAAATTCCTTGCCCACGGTGGTCGGGCTCGCGGTTTGCCCATGGGTGCGCGAGAGCATGGGCCGCTCAGCGTGTTGATGCGCAATGGCACGCAAGCTCTCTTGTATGGCGCGCAAACGCTCCAGCAACACCGCGCGGCCCCGCTCCAGCATGAGCGCGTGTGAGACGTTGTTGATGTCTTCTGAGGTGCAGGCAAAGTGAATGAACTCCGACGCCCGGGCCAGCTCAGGCATGTCTTGTATGCGCCCCTTGATGAAGTACTCCACCGCCTTGACGTCGTGATTGGTCTGCGCCTCAATGGTTTTGATCTGCGCGCAATCGTCAGGCGTGAAATCACGGGCCAGCGCGTTAAGGCGTTCGGTTGCAGGCGCCGACAGCGGCGGCAGTTCGGGCAGCCCCGCGGCCGAGAGCGCCAGCAGCCACTGCACTTCCACCCGCACCCGTTCGCGCATGAAGGCAAATTCAGAAAACACATCACGCAAGGCTTGCGCCTGACCGCCGTAGCGGCCATCCAGGGGCGAAATAGCAGTCAGGGCAGATAGATCGAGAAAGGACACAGCAATACTCGCAGTGAAAATGAGGGGCCGCGATTATCGCCGCCCGACCGCGGCCGTTGGTGCTGGACCGCGGCGCGAGAAACGTAGAATCGCGCGCTCAAATTTCTAAAAGGATTGAACGGTGTCAAAAAATCTCCGCCTGATCGCATCACTGACCAGCCCCTACACCCGCAAGGTGCGCATCGTGATGGCGGAAAAACGCATTGAGTGCCAACTGGACCTCGAAGACGTCTACGCCCCTGACTCAAAAATTGCCGAGTCCAATCCCCTCTCGAAAGTGCCGTGCCTCATCATGGAAGACGGCGGGGCCGTGTTTGATTCGCGCGTGATTGCCGAATACCTTGACACCCTCACGCCCGTATCGAAACTCATCCCGCCCAACGGCCGCGAACGCGCTGAAGTACGCACCTGGGAAGCCCTGGCCGATGGCATCTGTGATGCCGCCATACTCGTGCGCCAGGAGCATCAGCGCCCCACCGAGCAGCAGTTAAAAAAGTGGATTGATCGCCAGATGGACAAGGTCACCCGTGGTCTGGAAGCCATGGCCCACGGTCTGGGTGAAAAAAACTGGTGCAACGGTGCGGGCTACACCCTGGCCGACATCGCTACGGGCTGCGCGCTGGGATATCTGGAGTTTCGTTTCCCGCAAATCGACTGGCGCACCCCGTACCCCAACCTGGCGCGGCACTACGAAAAACTGGCCGCGCGGGCCAGTTTTAGTGAGACGGTGCCGCCGAAGCAGTAGGCGCGGCCCGCCAATCTGCGGGGCTGCCGTCGGGTTTCCATGGAAACGTGGGCGACTGGTTGTAAACGGGAAAGCGCAATGCCAAAGGCTGGGCACCTTCAGTGAAGTGTGACCAGTACCGCACCAGTAGCTCAAGCTGTATCGACACCGCTTCAAAATGGAGCAGCATTTCCTCGTCCGCTTTCGCAGCATTGGCGGACAGCTCTTTGAGCGTCACCGGATCGAGTTGATTGATGTCTTTTATGGTCACCGCAGGTTGACTGGCCCAATGAAAGATGTTCTTACTGATCAGCTCGTCGTATTTCAGTAGGTCCGCCAATTCATGCGCCAACACAATCACTGCATCGCTGTCGATATCCGAACCGTCGAGCCCTTTAATGGGTAGCTTCGGAAAGGGTTGGTCCAGTTCCGGACCCCAGATCCGGGCCCGGTCATCACGCTGCAGTACCTCCATACCCCCAAACCATAGATCCACCTCGCGGTCCGATTGATTGACAAAGCGATCTCCCGGCACGCCCGGGCGATATTCAATATCAAACGGCAGGGCATCCACAAACTTCATCAGCGCGGCGCCCGCTGGGTTGCGATGCAGGGCGTCGATGTGCGATTGAAGAATCGCGCGCTGTTTGTCCGACACATCCGAGGCCGCCTTCAGTCGGCTATTCGGTGAGGGCTTGTTATCGGCAAATTGCCTGGCAAAGGCCCGCTGGCGATCAAGCACCTCTTCCCAACTGGGAGGCGTCTGGGTCACTGACTTCGTATTAATTTCAGGTCGCTTCGCCCAGTCTGGAGAATCGTTTGTTTTGTAGGAATCCAGTAGGTATTGAATAACGTCGCCTGGCGTGTCGTGACGAAACTTCTCTAGCAACGCCAGCGTGTAGTGCATATGGCTCGCGTCTACAGGGTGGATCGGGGCGCTCAATGCGCCCGCTTTCATGTCGTCCCAACCCTGCTGGGTGAGCAATCCTGAGGGCGCCAACGGCAGCTTGACGTTGGAGACAACAGCGTGGGCAACATGCGGTTCTGGCCGAGCAGCAGAAACCTCGGGCTTTTCCGTTGCGAGCCTGTGCTTATCAAACTGCGCAAGAGCGGGCGGCACCTTGAGTTGTGCGACTTGGCGCCCCAGCCCCCCCGCGCCCGGAAGGACACGTGACGTGGGCAACAACACGTTCAGATGACTTGCGTCCGCATTGACACCGCTACGTGAAGTGACGACAGGCGTCACACGGCTGAACAATCCCATATCTCCTCCTGCTTCTTGGTTTGCGCCTGCCCGATGTCTTTTTTGGAACTCACCGCTTCGGGCACTGGGGGATTCTCGGTTACTCCCACACTTCGGGCAAGCGCCACAGCAAATTTTTTTCAATGCCACGTACACCGGTGTTCAAGCGGTCACGGTTGACCCGAGTGGCCGCTACGTCTATGCAGCCAACCAGGCCAACCATACGGTCTCGCAGTTCAGTATCAAACTGGGCAGAACCCTCAAATTCATGAGCCCTGCTTTCGCGGCCACAGGGACCTCACCCCACTCGTTTGCAATGCATCCGGCCGGCACCTACGCCTACACCGTCAACCTGAGTGGCAATGCCTTCATTTCTCAATACAAGATCGTTGACGGGAAGCTCACCCCAAACGGTACGGTTGCAAGAACCTCCATCACCGATGGCTCGGTTGATTCCAGTGGCGCTGCCGTGAGAAAAGATCCGGGCGGCCAACCCGTCTCGATCGCCGTAGACCCAAGCGGAAGCTATGCCGACGTGGCCAACACGGGCAGTGCCACCGGGCATGGAATTTTCAGATTCAGCGTCGGCATCGATGGGAAGCTCACCTCCCAGGGTCGAGTTGCTGAGGGACTCGATCCCCGTTCGGTCAGCATCGCTCAGAGCGGGAAATACGTTTACGTGGTCAATACGGGGGATGACACGGTCTCGCAGTTCAGCGTGGGTGCCAATGGAAACCTCGCCCCCCTGGGCTCGATAAAAGTCGTGGGCAAAGCCAAACCTGCTGGCATGACGAACCATCCGGTTCACATTGCCACGACCAAGGGACCCGCCCCGATGCCGACTCCTACGCCGACGCCAGCACCCACAAACGCATGGGTCCAGGGAGCCTGGAAGATGTCAGACCCCGTTGGAATCAGCGGCCTGATCAGCATCAACTCCGATTTGAATGTGATCAGTGGCGCTACCGCGACCGTGGACAACTGCGCGGCCAGAACTAGCCCCTCAGCCATAAGCAGCAGCAGTTCAGCGCTGACCTGTACGGGCCCGTTTTCGAGCAAGACCTGGAAAGTTTCGCCACCCGATAAAACGGCCAGCCTATGGCTATGCGAAGGATCGGGAACGTGGTCCGGGAAAAATGTCAATTACGTCTACCCATCCACCGACGGAAAAACTTGCGATGTCACAAGCACGTTCGGAACCGGAAGTAGTAACGACAAGATCAATCCCGGCACCTATGACACGGCCTCATTGAAGCTGTGGTACGTCACCCACTGGTATGGAATTTTCAAAGTTTCCGGTTCGTTCAGTTGGAAGGCCACGTCACCGGACCAAGCCACCTTTACCGGCCGCTGGGTAAGCACAAATCCAAAGGCGCCCACCGTTTCAGGAGCCATGAACGGCACCGTGCAGAAGGCCACATTGAAAGGCACCTTTAACTGGGATGACGCCCATGAAGGCATCGTTCACACAACAGGCGTCTTTACAAAAATGTGATGCGCAGTTGATCGCGCACCCATAGTTTTAAATTTCTTCACGCACGTCATCGTGCAGCCGTGCCACCCGGCGCTCTTCGGAGCTAAGGGTGGCACGGCTTTTTTGCTTCTTGTTTTACTTCTGTTGTTCTGATGACCAGTCACCACCCTGGCCACCACGCTTCTCAAGCAGGCGCACCTGCTCAATCACCATACCGCGATCAGCCGCTTTGCACATGTCGTAGATGGTGAGCAGGCCAATCTGCACGGCAGTCAACGCTTCCATTTCCACGCCGGTGGGGCCCACAGTTTCTGCAGTCACGGTGCACGTCACGGCCGAGGATGCCGTGTCGAGCGCAAAGTCCGCCGCCACCCGCGTCAACGCCAAGGGGTGGCACAAGGGAATCAGGTCTGAGGTTTTCTTGGCCGCCTGGATGGCGGCAATACGCGCTACACCCAGCACATCGCCCTTCTTGCTGTGACCGTCTGCAATAAGTTGCAAGGTTGTCGGCAACATGCAAATGCGCCCTTGCGCCACGGCCACACGATGCGTGGAACCTTTGGCACTGACATCGACCATATGAGCCTGACCGGCAGCGTCGAAATGCGTGAGCTCGGAAGCGGTTTCTTTGGGCATCGTCATCAGCACACCAGCCAGGAAAAATCACAGGGGCGATGAACTTATCATCCACGCTCCATGACCTATGTCCCTCACCCCTGGCGCACCACGCTGACCTGCATCCTGGCCTTCATGCTGGCGGCTCCGTTGCCGTGGCCCGCTTACGCCCAGGTGGTGCGTTCCGAGCTGCCTGCACTGGGGGATGCCGCATCGGATGACCTGTCCGCCACCGGAGAGCGCAAGCTCGGCGAGATGATCATGCGTCAGGTGCGTTTTGACCCCAGCACGCTCGATGACGCCGACACCGAGGAATATCTCAACGCACTGGGCTTTGCGCTGGTCTCGGTCAGTCCGTCACGTCATATGGACTTTGAATTCTTTGCGGTGCGCGATGCCACCATGAACGCCTTTGCGCTGCCCGGCGGCTTCATTGGCGTACACACGGGCCTCGTGCTCACAGCACAAAGCGAGGCAGAGCTGGCCTCGGTGCTGGCGCATGAAATTGGCCACGTCGCGCAGCGGCACGTGGCGCGCATGTTGTCCAAAGAAAGGGAATCGGGCGCAGTGGCCATCGGCACCCTGCTGCTGGCGCTGCTGGCGGCGCGCAGCGCTTCGGCCAGCAGTGCCGACCTGGCCCAGGCCGCGCTCATCGGCGGCCAGGCCGCGGCGCTACAAGGACAACTCAATTTTTCCAACGAAGCAGAACGAGAGGCCGACCGCGTGGGCCTGCAAATTCTCACGGACGCGCACTTTGACCCACGTGCCGCAGCCCTCTTTTTTACCCGCATGCAACAAGGTGCGCGTATTTATGAGACCACCGCCACCGAATATCGCCGTACCCACCCACTTACCGTAGAGCGCATCAGCGATCTGCAGGCACGTGTGCGTGAGTTTGGCGGCATGTCCAAGCGCATGCGGCCCGACAGTCTGGAGTTTCACCTGGTACGTGCACGGTTGCGCGTGCTGCAGGACGACACCCTGCAAGGCGCGCGCGATGCAGCCACCTACTTCAGTGCGCGCATCAAGGAGAAATCCGCCGCTTCGGAAGTGGCCGCCCATTACGGTTTGGCCGTGGCCGCCTTGCGCCTGAATCAGCCCAAGCAAGCAATGGAGTCCGCAAACACCGCACGCAAGCTGGCGCGCAAAGCAGTGCCCATGCTGGAAAAACTGTCCGCTGAGGCGCGCTACCTCGCGGCCGAGCAGATGCCCGCCTCAATTGCCCGCGATACGGAATTGGCCGCGGCGTTAAAACAAGCCCAGGACAACGCGGCGCAGTTTCCGCTCTCACGCCTGAGCACGCTGTTGTACGTCGAGCTGTTGCAGCGCCATGGTGATCACGAACAGGCCATTGCATTTGTGCGCAACCAGCTGGCCTTGACCCGAACCCAGGTCAAGTACCACGAGCTGCTGGGCCGCAGCCACGCTGCGCTCAACCACATGACGCTGTCGCACCAGGCCACCGCTGAAGCCTATGTACTGCTGGGTGCGCTGTCCCCCGCCGTGCAGCAGTTGCAGCTCGCGCGCAAAGCGGCCGATGCCGATTTTTATGTGATGAGTGAAGTTGATGCCCGCATGCGTCAACTCATGCAGCAGTTGCATGAAGAACGCAGCGATGCGCTGCGCGCCGGACGGGCCGCGCCACCACTACCTGATGACCGGCGCGAGACCAAATATTGAGGTTGCCGTAATTCGTGACACCGCTTTCCCTCCCTTGCAGGGCGCGCCTGGGCTTGCAGGCCCAGACCGCTCGACAGGCGAGCCGCATGCGACTCGAAACCCCTGTCTCGCCCCCAACCCCTACCCAGGAACCTGCGGTGAACTCGCTGATGAGCACGCTGATGGCAAGAAAACCGTCGCCCCGGCGTAGGCCGGGGCCCAATTTGCAGCGCATCGCCCAAGTGACCCGCACCCCAAATTGGGCCCCGGCCTACGCCGGGGTGACGACACAAGCGCGCGTGCGTCTTTCCCGTTCCGGGGCGCAAGCCGACAGCGCATGTCGCTGTATCCGACTCTCCCGGGGGGGAGAGGGAGGCTTAAAGCCCCTCTCCCCCCGGGAGAGGGGTTGGGGTGAGGGAAAATTTCGCGCTCTTGGACCACTGTAACGACTTACGGAACGCTCAATGGATTGCAATCAACCACCACTCAGACACATAACGCATTGAGGACAAGCTGCATGAGTATCGAAGCGAATTCTTCAGCCACCCTGGAAACGGATGCGGTCATCATCGGCGCAGGTCCCGTGGGGCTGTTTCAGGTGTTTGAGCTGGGCCTGCTGGAAATCAAGGCGCACGTGATTGATTCGCTGCCCGAGGTGGGCGGTCAGTGCACGGAGCTGTACCCCGACAAACCGATTTACGACATTCCCGCCGTGCCGGTGTGCACGGGGCGCGAACTCACCGATGCGCTGCTCAAACAGATTGCGCCCTTTGGTGCGCAGTTCCATCTGGGGCAGGAAGTGTGCGTGCTGGAAAAACGCTCGGACGGACGCTTTTTTATCAAGACCTCACGCGACACCACCTTCATCACCAAAACCGTGTTCATTGCGGCGGGCGTGGGCAGTTTTCAGCCGCGCACACTCAAGGTCGAGGGCATCGACAAGTTTGAGGACTCGCAACTTTTTTACCGCGTGCGCAACCCGGCGCTGTTTCACGGCAAGAACCTGGTGGTGGCCGGTGGGGGTGACTCCGCGCTGGATTGGGCTTTGAACCTGCAGCCTCATGCCGAAAGCGTGGTGCTAGTGCATCGACGTGATGAATTCCGCGCGGCGCCGGCTTCGGTCGCCAAGATGCAGGCGCTGTGCGACGAATTTGCAATGCAGCTTCTGGTGGGCACCATCACTGGCTTTGAAGAAAGTGCCGGCAGGTTGAGCGAGGTACGCGTCACGTCCAACGACGGCATCACGCGTCGCGTGCCCCTTGATGCGCTGCTGGTGTTCTTTGGCCTCTCGCCCAAGCTGGGCCCCATTGCCGATTGGGGTCTGGCGTTGGAGCGCAAGCAGATTCAGGTGGACACCGAAAAATTCGAGACCAACATCCCCGGCATTTTTGCGGTGGGCGATATCAACATTTATCCGGGCAAGAAAAAGTTGATCCTCTCGGGCTTTCACGAGGCTGCGCTGGCGGCCTTTGGCGCCGCCAAGTACATCTTCCCGGAAAAGAAAGTGCATTTGCAGTACACCACCACGAGCCCGAAGCTGCACAAGGTGCTGGGGGTGGATACGCCGGATTTTGATTAGCTGCCATTTCGGGGGCTACAACTGCACGCCAGCGTGTAGGTTGGCGGTGAGCTTGCGAACCCCAACACGGCTGCCACAACGAAGGTTGGTGTTGGGGTTCGCTGTGCTCACCGCCAACCTACGTGACTACGCGACTTTCACTCGCCGGTTTCAAAAAATCGCTCTAACCGCTTAGGCAAGTAGTTCAGATGCCCCGGCCACAGGCCTTGCGCAAAACCAATATGGCCACCGCCCGCAGGCTGATCGAGCACCACCTCGCTGGATACGTCGTTTTTTGTGGGCAGGCTTAGTGTCGGCACAAAGGGGTCATTGCGCGCGTTGAGCAGCAGATACGGAATGCGTATGCCGCCCAGCACAGGCTTGGCTGAAGCGCGTGTCCAGTAATCGAGTGCGTCTTTGAAGCCATGCACGGGCGCGGTAAAGGCGTCGTCAAAGTCGTACAGGCTGCGCGCTGCCACCACATCACTTGCGTGTACCAGACCCGGGTAGCGCTGCGCTTTGGCCAGCGCCTTGCGTTTGAGCGTGGACAGAAAATGGTGTGTGTACACGCGATTAAAGCCCTGACCCAACACCGTGCCGCTGGCCACCAGATCCAGTGGTGAGCCAATGGACGCGGCGGCGCGCACCTGGCGTGCATCTTCAGCCCGCTCACCCGCCCAACGCGCCAGCATGTTGCCGCCCAGCGAAACGCCCACGGCATGCAAAGGTGCGGTCGGCCAGCGCTGCGCCAGCTTGCGCAAGATCCAGTCGCCCTCCTCGGCATCGCCCGAGTGATACGCACGCGCTTGCAAGTTAGGTTCACCGGAGCAGCCGCGAAAGTGCACCACCAGCGCGCGCCAACCCAAATCGGCAAAGTGGCGCATCAGGCTCAGGGCGTAATGCGAGCGCGAGCTGCCTTCCAGTCCGTGAAACAGCACCAGGAGGGGCGCGACATCACTACGCGGTTCGGGCAGCGCGAAATCCACGTCGATGAAATCATCATCGGGAGTGCTCCAGCGCTCGCGCCGGTAGCTCACTTTGGGTGCGGGCACCCAAAGTGCAGCACCGATGGTTTGCGCGTGACCGCCGGGCAGCCACAAAGGCGGTCGGTAGTTCATCTAATCATGGGCTGAGGTCTGCGTCCTCGCCCTGCCCACCCACGCGGCCATCTTTACCCATCGAGGTGAGATCAAAGTCGCGGCCATTGCTGCCGGGCGCGCGGTACAGGTAGGGGCGGCCCCAGGGGTCCGCGGGGGCGGCTTTCTTCAGATAGGGGCCGCTCCATTTGGCCTCTGAAGTGGGGCGCTCCACCAATGCACGCAGGCCCTGTTCACTGGTGGGGTAGCGACCGACATCGAGCCGATATTGGT
This sequence comes from uncultured Burkholderiaceae bacterium, assembly GCA_964652055.1. Lineage (GTDB taxonomy): Bacteria > Pseudomonadota > Gammaproteobacteria > Burkholderiales > Burkholderiaceae_F > CAZZAD01. Next base: position 12,209 of record CAZZAD010000073.1, read on the forward strand.
CGAGCGCTTTTTCAAACGCATCCATCTGCGCACGCGCCACCTGCACCTCGGACTTGCCGATCTGCGAGAAGTAGCGCGGCGCCACAAAGCTGGCGAGCAAGCCCAGGATGAGCACCACCACCAGCAGTTCAAGCAGGGTGAAGCC
>CAZZAD010000074.1:0-12280 GCA_964652055.1 uncultured Burkholderiaceae bacterium
ATCTTGCCGAACAAGCGCGTGGCGGTGGGGTAACGCCGGGCCAGACCAACCCAGGGGTCTTCACCCAGTTGCTTGACGCCCAACGAGACGCGGTTTTTGTCTTGATCGAACTTGAGCACTTTGGCAGTGATTTCCTGACCCACCGTCACCACTTCGCTGGGGTGACGTACACGACGCCAGGCGATATCGGTGATGTGCAGCAGGCCGTCGATGCCGCCCAGATCCACGAACGCGCCGTAGTCGGTGATGTTCTTGACCACGCCTTTGACAATGGAGCCTTCGCGCAGCACTTCGAGCAGCTTGGCGCGCTCTTCGCCCATGCTGGCTTCCACGACAGCGCGGCGCGACAGCACCACGTTGTTGCGCTTGCGATCGAGCTTGATGACTTTGAATTCGAGAGTTTTGCCTTCGTACGGCGTGGTGTCTTTGACAGGACGCGTATCGACCAGCGAGCCCGGCAGGAACGCGCGGATGCCGTTGGCCATGACGGTGAGGCCGCCTTTGACCTTGCCGGTGACGGTGCCGATGATCTGCTCGCCGTTTTCGAGCGCTTTTTCCAGGCTCAGCCAGGCGGCCAGGCGTTTGGCTTTGTCGCGCGCCAGGATGGTGTCGCCATAGCCGTTTTCGCGCGACGCAATGGCCACGGACACAAAGTCGCCGGGTTTGACGTCGAGCTCGCCCGCGTCGTTCTTGAATTCTTCAATGGGGACATACGCCTCGGATTTGAGACCGGCGTTGACGACCACAAAGTTGTAGTCCACGCGCACCACCTCAGCGGTGATGACCTCGCCCGTCTTCATCTGCTGACGGGTCAGGCTTTCTTCAAACAGGGCGGCAAATGATTCCGGCGCGGGGGCAGGACGGGCTGCGGCAACGGCACGCGGAGCAGTGGCTTTTTTCAGTTCAGTGGCAAGAGATGACATAGGAAATGAAACCTTTGATTCGACACGCCCAACCGTTGCAGCCAGGCGGAGTTAAAAAACGTGCCAGCACTTCTCGGTGGAAGGTGCCGGCACACCAGGGGTAAAACTAGTTCAATGCTTGGTACCACCGCAAAATCTGCGCCACGACTTCATCCACGCTGAGCGCGGAAGATTCGAGCAGTTTTGCGTCTTGTGCGGGTTTGAGCGGGGCGATGCTGCGGTTGGAATCGCGCGCGTCGCGTGCTTTCAGATCCTGCAAAAGGGCGGGCATGGTAACGGAAAAACCCTTTTCAACCAACTGCTTATAACGGCGCTGGGCGCGCGCTTCAACGCTGGCCGTGAGAAACACCTTCAGGCACGCATCGGGGAACACCACGGTGCCCATGTCGCGGCCATCGGCCACCAGGCCCGGGGCCTGGCGAAAAGACTTTTGCAGCACATCAAGTGCCTGGCGCACGCCTCCGTGCACCGCAATCTGCGAAGCGGCGGCGCCTACTTCTTCGCGGCGCAGGGCGTCGGTCACATCGCGGTCGGACAGAAAAATGTGCCCCCCGGAAGAGCGCGGTCGCAAGCCTTGCGCCACATAGGTGACCGCGGCGCTATCGGCCAGAGTCACGCCACAGTCCAGGCAGACGTAGGCCACCAGGCGATAGAGCGCGCCACTGTCCAGATAGTGAAAGCCCAGCGCATCGGCCACGCGGTGCGCCACGGTGCCTTTGCCCGAGGCGGTGGGGCCATCAATGGCAATGACAGGAACGGGTTGAAATGGGGAAGTCATGCGGCGTGTACCAGCCGAGCCAGTTCATCAAAGTAGTTGGGGAAAGTTTTGGCCACACAACGCGGCTCACGGATATGCACCGGCACACCCGAGACCGCCGCCAGCGAGAAACACATGGCGATGCGGTGGTCGTCATACGTATCAATGTGCGCCTCGCGCAGTGTGCCCTCGGCCGGCGGGGCCACCTCAATCCAGTCGGCCCCCTCCTGCACCTGGGCGCCGAGTTTGCGCAACTCAGTGGCCATGGCAGCAATGCGGTCGGTTTCCTTCACGCGCCATGAACCGATGCCGGTCAGCCGCGTGGCACCGCGCGCGAACAGGGCCACGATGCAGGCGGTCATGGCGGCGTCGGGGATGGCGGTGCAGTCGAAGGTGCCGCCGGTGAGCCCCTGGCCACCACGGCATTCAATCCAGTCGTCACCCCACGTGACCTGGGCGCCCATCTGTTGCAGCAAATCCGCAAAACGCACATCGCCCTGCACGCTGGTGCGTCCCGCACCCGTCACACGCACCAGTCCACCGGCAATGGCACCCAGGGCCAGAAAGTACGACGCGGCGGAGGCATCACCCTCCACGCTGTACGCGCCCGGCGCAGTGAAGGTGGCGCGCGGCGCCACAAAGGAGCGCGCATCAGCGGCGGTTTGCACCGTCACCCCAAACACCTGCATCGTGGCCAGCGTCATCTGCACATAGGGTCGCGAGATGAGTGCGCCTTCCACCTCAATGGTCAGACCTGCCTGCGGTGCCACGCCGGGAGCGGCCATGAGCAGACCACTGAGAAACTGGCTCGACACATCACCGCGCACGCGCACGGTGTGGCTGGCCAGTGCGTTCACAGGTTCAATTTGCAACGGTGGAAAGCCCGGCGTGCCCACGTACGACACCCGCGCGCCCAGCGCGTTGAGCGCATCGACCAGATCACCAATGGGCCGCTCGCGCATACGCGCCACACCGTCGAGCCGATAGCGTCCACCGGCAAAGGCCAGCGCTGCAGTGAGCGAACGCATGGCGGTGCCCGCATTGCCCAGAAAGAGTTCGGCCTCACGCACGGGCAGCTGGCCTGCGCAGCCGGTGACTACAACTACGCCCACCCCGTGGCGGATGCTCACGCCCAAGGTTTGCAACGCATCGAGCATCACGCGCGTGTCATCGGCCTCCAGCAGATTCGCCAACCGCGTGGTGCCGCGCGCCAACGCTGCAAGCAACAGTGCGCGGTTGGACAGGCTCTTGGAGCCCGGCAGCTTGACGGTGCCGTGCGCCGCGGCGATGGGTGCCACGGTGAGCACATCGGGCCACACACGTGCGTTAGGACTCATCAAATGCTCCGGCCATACGACGCCGTACCGCGCTCGCCTGTTCAAAGAGGGCTTGCAGTCCCTGCGCATCATCGGCATCGAGCACGGACTGCAACTGATCCAATGCGGCGCGGTAACCCGCCAGCTCTTCACTCAGCGCAGCGCGATTGGCCAGCGCAATATCGCGCCACATGACGGGGCTGCTGGCCGCAATGCGGGTGAAGTCCCGGAAGCCGCCGCCGGCAAAACTCAATTTACGTAAGCCATCGGGCTCAGCCGCCATGCGCGCCACCAAGGCAAAGGCGAGCAGATGCGGCAGGTGGCTCACGGCGGCAAAGATGCGGTCGTGCTCCACCGCGCTCATGCGTTCCAACTTGGCGCCGCAGGCCGACCACAGACGTTCGATTTTCTCTACCGCCTCGGGTTGCGTGTCCGCCTCGGGCGTGGTGATGACCCAGCGCTGCGCGAACAGTGTGGCTTCGCTCGATTCCACCCCGGGCGATTCGCGCCCCGCAATGGGATGCGCCGGAACAAAACGGCGCCATTGCTCGGCGCTCAAAGCGCGGCGCGCGGCGGCCATCACGCTGGCCTTGGTGCTGCCCACATCGGTGAGCACCGCCGTGCGGGGCAGATGCGGGGCCAGTTGAGCAAATACCTGCGCCATCGCACCCACCGGCACGGCCACCAGCACGAGGTCCGCCGCGGCCACTGCCGCCGCAATGCTGGGCGCGGCCGCATCAATGACCTGCAGCGCACGAGCACGTTGCAAAGCCTGGGCATCCAGATCAAAACCGCTGACATGCGTGACCACGCCCGCAGCGCGCCAGGCCAGCGCAGCCGAGCCGCCAATCATGCCGACACCGATGAGGGCGAGGTTCATGGGGATGCCCCCACAAAACCCTCCGTCATCCCCGCGCAGGCGGGGATCCCGAGGGTGTTCGTGGGACCGTACTGGATCCCCGCCTGCGCGGGGATGACGGCAGAGGTGCCAGCACCAGTCACTTGCTTGCGCATCGTCATCAGCTCGCCCGCAACACTTCATCAAGCGCCGCAATGAACCGCTCGTTCTCGCGCGGCAGGCCCACGGAAACCCGCAGCCATTCGCCCAACCCATAGTTACCCACGGGGCGCACGATCACGCCACGCGCCAGCAACGCCGCGTTCACCGCCGCGGCAGGCCCCACCTGCACCAGCACAAAGTTGCCAAAGCTGGGAATGAAGTTGAGCTTCATCCGCGCAAATGCCTCAGTGAGCTGGCGCATGCCGTTGCGGTTGAGCTCATAACTTTCGGTGAGAAACGCTTCGTCGTCGAGCGCAGCCGTTGCCGCCACCAGGGCCACGCTGTTCACGTTGAAGGGCTGACGCACGCGGTTCAGCACGTCGATCAACGCCGGTTGCGCAATGCCGTAGCCCACGCGCAAACCGGCCAGACCATAGGCCTTGGAGAAGGTGCGCGAGATGAGCACGTTGGGGTAACGCCGCGCCCAGGCGGTGCTGTCAAAACGCTGGGCCGGTGCGAGGTATTCGTTGTAGGCCTCGTCGATCACCACCACCACGTGCGACGGCACACGGGCGAGGAAGGCTTCAATCGCATCAGAAGGCAAGAACGTGCCCGTGGGGTTGTTGGGATTGGCCAGGTAAAGCAGGCGTGTGTCGGGCGTGATGGCCGCGCGCATGGCGTCCAGATCGTGACCCAGGTCTTTTGCGGGCACCACCACGTGCTGCGCGCCGCGCGCCTGCGTGGCCAGGGCGTACACCGCAAACGCATATTGCGCATACACACAAGCGCGGCCCGGGGCCAAGTGCGCGGCAGCGGCCAGTTCCAGAATGTCGTTGCTGCCATTGCCCAGCACGATCCAATCGGTGGGCACGTTCAAGCGTTGCGATAACGCGGCCTTGAGCACAAAGCCGTTGCTGTCGGGGTAACGCGCCAGCTCACCCCCGTGCAACAAAGCACGCACCGCGGCCTGCGCCGAGGCGGGCATGCCCAGCGGGTTTTCATTGGAGGCGAGCTTGACGATGGAGGCGGGGTCCAACCCCAGCTCACGCGCCAGCTCTTCAATGGGCTTGCCGGCCTGATATGGCGCAATGGCCTGGACGTAATCCAGTGCGGTGGAACGTGTCATCGTTAGTTTCTTCCCTGGGTGCAGCAGCGCTTTCCCTCACCCCAACCCCTCTCCCGGGGGGAGAGGGGCTTTAAACCTCCCTCTCCCACCGGGAGAGGGATTGAGGGTGAGGGCGCGATGCCGCGCCATTGAAACGTCGTCATGAAATACGAAAAGTTCAATCGTCAACCTTGCATGGGGTACGACCCCAAACTCTTGAAGAAGGCGCACACCGCACGCAGCGCTTCAAGCGCGGCGGCCACTTTGGGATCGGCCTCATGACCTTCCACGTCCACATAGAAGGTGTAGTCCCAACTGCTCCCCATGCGCGCCGGGCGTGACTCAAAGCGCGTCATAGACACGCCGTGGCTGGCCAGGGGCGCGAGCATCTCGTACATGGCGCCGGCCTTGTTGGGCACGGAAAGAATGAGCGACGTTTTGTCACGCCCCGTGGGGCGCGTGGATTGCTGGCCCAGCACCAGAAAGCGCGTGCGGTTTTGCGGCGTGTCTTCCAGATGCTGCGCGGCGAGCTTCAGGCCGTAGCGCTGCGCAGCGTTCTCACCCGCAATGGCGGCGCTGGTGGGGTCGGTCGAGGCCAGGCGCGCGGCCTCGGCGTTGCTCGAAACGGTGACGCGCTCCAGCGTGGGTGCGTTCTGGTTGAGCCAGTTCACGCACTGACCAAAGGTTTGCGGGTGACTCAACACACGCCGCACGCCATCCAACGTGCCCGAGGGCGTGAGCAGATGGTGCTGCACGGGAATGGAAATCTCGGCAATCACTTTGAGCGGCGTGGTGAGCAGCAGATCCAGCGTGCGATTGACCGCGCCTTCAGTGGAGTTCTCCACCGGCACGATGGCAAATTGCGCCCGGCCCGATTCCGCCGCGCGAAACGCCTCATCAATCGAGGCGCAAGGCACACCTGCCACGCCCGAACCAAATTGCCGCTGCATGGCCAGTTCACTGAACGTGCCCTCCGGACCCAGATAGGCCACCTGCAAAGGGCATTCAAGCGCGCGGCAAACCGACATCACCTCGCGCATCACGCGGGTAATAGCCTCGTTGGGCAACGGGCCCGGGTTGCGTGCGACCACGGCGCGCAGCACTTCGGCCTCGCGCTCGGGGCGGTACACGGGTGCACTGTGCTCGGCCTTGACCGCGCCCACGCTTTGCGCCAGACGTGCGCGCTCGCTCAGCAGCTCAACAAGTTTGCAATCGACCGCGTCGATGGCTTCGCGTAAAGGTTTGAGGGGTTCATCCATGGCGATATTTGAATGTGTTCAGCGGCTTGCACAAAAAGAACCCGAATTGTCCACTACCGGCCCCCGGTCGCTTGGCTCTACCCCACACAGCACCCATGGCCCTTGCCTAAAACGCGCGGCTTGCGCATGCTGCACGGCCATTTGTTCCGCAGTGCCCTGCATCGGCGCCATGCCCATCGGATTCACCCGTATTCACGACACTCCCTTGCCCGCCGTTGAAGTTTCAACGGCGCTGCAAAGGCGTCCGCCTGTGCCGGTACGCAAGGTGGCGGAGTACTTCGTGGATCGTGGCCTGGAGCGCGGTCGGCAACTGTTGAATGAGGCCACCGACACACTCACGCACGTGGCGCAGGAGGCATCGCACACCCTGCTGGCGGCACCCGGGGCCATCGACACCGTCATCAGCCAAAAGCTCGACGCGCTCGATGCCGAACTCACGGCAACCGTGATGAACGCGGCGGGCCTCACGGACATCAGCCGCCTGCCCAATGCGCACAAGCTCACCACGCAATCCACGCCCCGAGGTCAGCTGCAGGTCATGGCGCGCACCCTGGATGAGACGCTGCCCTCCGCCTCGGCCCCGCCCAGCATGAATCCCAGAACGCAGATATCGCTCCTGTGGGCCGACACCGTCCATGGTTTGCGTCAAGCCGAAGCATTGCGCAAGGCGGGGCAGCCGTTAGCGGCACGCGAAAAAGAATTGGTTCAAGTGATGGACACCGCGCTGGATGCCATGCCCTGGTTTTTCGGCGCCTACGCCACGGGACGTTTGGCGTATGCGGCAAAAAACTGGGCCACCAGCAAAGTGCCCTTGCTTCGGGACGCACCCAATCTTTTTGATTGGTCCGCCCTCCAAGTCGGAAAAATCAACTCACACTTCATGCCCAAAGCCTGGGGCGGCGGCACAGCGCTGCCCAAGCCCGTCAGAACAGGCCACGTCCCCGACACCTTTGAGCTTCTACACGCCGGCGGCACCGCCATCGGCGCGCCCAGTGTGGCAAGCGCCGTGGGCAATCACGATCTGAACGTGTATCTGAACACCGACATGGCGCACGTGCTGCTCAATGCGTCTGACGCGGCGCGCAACGTGACTTTCGTTTTTGGGGACTTGAGCGTTGCGCTGTGGGTCACCCCACTGAACGCCCGTCCGCCGCTGCTCTCGGGCCTAGACAACCACTCCAACCCCTATATCTACCGAGACAAAACGGGGTTTGGCTATGTGGACATTCCCGTCTTGGGCACCGAGTTGGGCGCGGGTTGGCGCCTGGGCAGTTCCGATTACGCCATCGGGACACGCTTTGTTTTGCGCCCAGGCAGCGTGCATGCTCCCATTTCCGTGGAGCGCAGCGACAAAGAAGGCCCGCGCGACAACAAGCTGGTCTGGCGCATTGGCGCTTTCATCATGCATTCAGGCTTCTACCCCACGGTCTTTGCCGGCCCAGCCAGCTACGGCTTGCGCGACACTGCGTCCATGTCACAGATTCGCGGAATCACCACACGCCACGGCACGACCGTGGGCAAACAATTTGAAAACCGAAACTCCAGCCAAGAGGTGGCATCCATCAACCCGGCCTATGGCCATGGCCCCATCGAAGCGGGCCGCACGCCCGACTACGTGCTGTCACTGCGCAAGCTGTTGGGTTGGTCTGATTGACTCATCCGTAACGCCGCTGAAACTCACTCATAAAACGGGTCAACGCCTGTACGCCCTCTAGCGGCATGGCGTTGTAGAGCGAGGCGCGCATGCCGCCTACGGCGCGGTGCCCGGCCAACTGCACCAGGCCTGCTTCAGCGGCGGCTTTGAGGAAAACCGCATTGAGCTTGTCATCACACAAGGAGAACGGCACGTTCATGCGCGAACGAAATTGCGGCTGCACGCGGTTGAAATAAAAACCGCCCGAGTCATCCACAGCGCGGTAAAGCAGTGCGGCTTTGTCGATATTGCGTTGCTCGATGGCCGTCACCCCACCCAGGGCCTTCAACCAGCGCAGCACCTTGTGCGCCACATACAGCGCAAAGGTGGTCGGGGTGTTCCACAGCGAATGCGCATCGGCATAGGTTTTGTAGTCGAGCAGGGTGGGCCAGCGCGGTGAGCAGTGGCCGATGAGGTCATCACGCACGATGGCCACGGTGAGCCCCGCGGGGCCGAAGTTCTTCTGCGCGCAGGCAAACACCACGCCGTGTTTGCCGATATCCAGCGGACGCGACAAAAAGTTGGACGAGGCATCCACCACCAGCGGCACGGTGCCGCTGTCAGGCACGTGGTCGTACTCCACGCCGTGAATGGTTTCGTTGGAGCAGTAATAGGCGTAGGCGGCCTCGCGGCGCAAGTTCAATTCACTCTGCGCCGGCACGCGCACGGCACCTTCACTCAAGGTGTTGGCGGCGATGTGCACATTGCAGTAGCGGCGCGCTTCCTCTGCGGCTTTGTCGGTCCAGTGGCCGGTGACGATGTAATCGGCGTCGGTCTTCGCGCCCAACAAATTCAGCGGCACCATCGCAAATTGTTGATGGCCGCCGCCTTGCGTGAACAGCACGCGGTAGTTGTTGGGAATGCCCAGCAACTCGCGCAACAGCGCTTCGCTTTCTTCCACCAGCGCCACAAATTCGGGCGTGCGGTGACTGGTTTCCATGACGGAATAACCGCGACCGCCCCAGCTGAGTAATTCGGCCTGCACCTCGCACAGCACCTCGTGCGGCAAGACGGCGGGGCCGGAAGCAAAGTTATAGATCGTTGGCATGGATTTACTGCGCCGAAAGAACGTAATTCTCGAAGACGGTCACATCGGCAATCTGCCGCGCCACCGCACCGGCCGCCTTGCCCAGCTCGCCTTGTAAGGTCGGCATGATCCGGCCCATCAGCACGGGTGATCGGTCAATGATCTTCTGACCCACGGGCGAGGACTGAAATGCCAGCACCTGGCGCAGCTCTTCAGCCGTGAACTGTTCGACGTAAAACGGCACGCCCGCCTCGTAGGTGATTTTTTTCAGATCCACACTTTTGAGCGCATCACGCAGCCGCGCGGAAATCTTGGGCAACTCTTCACGTTGATAGCGTTGCGTCAACGCAGCCACTTTGCTGCGCGCCGCCGTGGCCTGCGCTTCGGTCAGACGCTCATCGTCTTCCAGTGACTCGATGGCCGATTCAAACAGCTTGGGCAACTGCCGCGCCATGCTCTCTTGCATCTGTGTATCGACCACCGCAAACATCCGGTCCAGCATCTGAGGTTTGAACGACACATCCAGAATCTGCTGCGCCAGCGCGGTACGCGTGGCCTCGTCCCCCTCTTTACCCTGTGCCCACACCAGCAGGGGAAAACACAGCAGTGCAACAGCGAATCGACGCAACATGGCGGTTGAACTCCAAGAAATGGACAGCCCCGAATTGTCCACTACTCGTGCCGGATCAAGCGGATTGCTTTGCCCACGGGCACGCACGACGGCGAGCCTGCACCGTCCATAATCCCGCCGTCTCGGCTCTACCGGGTCACCCAAAAATCCAACTTGTATCCAAAAAACAGGTCAGTCCATGCGCTTATTGCATTTCCTGGAAATACAAAATTTCAAGCGCTTTGGCGAGCGTCAGCGCATAGAGCTTGACCACCCCACGGTACTCATCGGCCCAAACAATTGCGGCAAGACGAGCGCAATTCAGGCGCTGGCGCTTTGGGCGCAGGCTGTGCAAACCTGGTACGACGCCAAAGGCGATTCCACCGCCAAGGAGCGGACCGCCACGTCAATAAACCGCCTGAACATCGTGGCCGTGCCGGTGCGGCGCACGCGATTTTTCTGGCACAACGCTCAGGTTCGCAAGGGCAACAAGGACATTGCGCTCACGATTACCGTCGGCGTGGAATTCCGGGAGCAGGTGCACCGACTGCCGATGAACTTCCGCAACCAGGGTGACGAGTTGGTGTACTGCAGCCCTGATGAATCGGTGATCGCCAATATGGAGCTGATCGCCCATGCGGCGACTCTGAAGGTAGAGCTGCTCTACCCGATGTCCGGCCTGGATACTGAAGAGCCCATCCTGCAGCCGGGTCGGGTCGATGTCTTGCTTGGACAAGGACGGACGGCCGACGTGCTGCGCAACCTTTGCCTGACGGTGGCCCAATCATCGACCGAAGACTGGGAGCGCATTACCACCCTGATGCGCCGCCTGTTCAATGTTGAGCTGGAGCGCCCTGAGGAGACCACACGCGGAAGCATCACGCTGGCCTACAAGCAACCCGGCGTAAGGGAGGTGCTGGATATTTCCTCGGCCGGACGCGGCATGCTGCAGATGCTGCTGGTGTTTGCCTATCTGTATTCACACAAACGCAGTGTGCTTTTGGTGGATGAGCCCGATGCCCATTTGGAGATCCTGCGACAAAAGCAGGTGTACGTGCTCTTGCGAGACATCGCCAGCGAGAACGGCTCGCAAGTGGTGATGGTGACGCACTCTGAGGTCATTCTTGATGAGGCGCTCGACAAAAACCTGACCCTGCTGCTTGAAGGCAGAGCAGATGATTTGGCCGGCAAACAGGAAATCCGCAACAGCCTGAAGCACTTCGGCGCCGAGCATTACGTCAAGGCTCGTGAACGGGGTTATGTGCTGTACGTGGAGGGCAGCACCGACGTGGACATGCTGCGAGCGCTGGCCCAACGCCTTGGGCATCCGGCAGCCGCCGTTTGGGACGAGCGCATTAATACGTTCTACGTGCAGAACAACTATCCACAGCAAGATGCGGATAGCGAACTGGAACGAGTCGAAGGGGGTTTTGGTGTCACGCCGCGCGATCACTTCAAAGGCTTACGCAGCCTTCTGCCTGAACTCAGGGGCATTGCCATCCTGGATAACGATGGCCAGAACCGGCAGGACCGCGACGAGGGCGCGCTATCCCTGCACTACTGGCGGCGTTATGAAATAGAGAACTATTTCATCACCCCCGAACTGCTGCGCCGTTATGCGATCAGCCAATACCCAACCGATGATCTATTCGCCCAACAGGTGCATGCCGCCATTGAGGACGTGCTAACCGAGGAGGTCACGGCATCCGTATTCGATGGAAACGAAGCCGACTATCAGGCTTGGCACCAATCGCCGCCCGAAGTAGCCCGACTAATTTGGGAAGCCAAGACTGAACATCGCAAACTCAGCACGATTGCTGAAACTTTCTTTCGGCAACTGGCGTACAAACTGGGCAGCGTCATGTTGCTCACGAAAGGCGAATTGCATCGCCTGATTCAGTTCGCCGATTTGTCCGCCACAGCGCAGGCTGAAGTGCGCGCAAAGTTGGACCTATTGGAAGACATTTTTTCGCGCGCGAGTGCGCACGGCGAGCAGGTCGCTGGCGACGATTCGGGGACTGCCGATTGATGAGCAGGAGCCGCGTCACAGCAACCCCTGGGAGGGGTCGCCGTGGCAAGTAAACCTACTCCGCCCCAGGCTCCTCTTCCGCCCCTGCCCCGTTCTCCGCATCCTTCTCCAGGATCCGTTGCAGCCCTGAGAGCTTGGTAGTGCCGTCGAGTGCAATTAAGGTCACGCCTTGCGTGGCGCGGCCCATTTCGCGGATTTCGGCCACGCGGGTGCGGATGAGTACGCCGCCGGTGGTGATGAGCATGATTTCGTCGTCGGGGCGCACCAGGGTGGCGGCGACGACTTTGCCGTTGCGCTCGCTGGTGGCGATGGCAATCATTCCCTTGGTGCCGCGGCCGTGGCGGGTGTATTCAATGATGGAGGTGCGCTTGCCGTAGCCGTTTTCGGTGGCGGTGAGGACGGATTGCTGTTCATCTTCGGCCACCAGCAGGGCGATGAGGGTTTGGCCCACGTCGAGCTGCATGCCGCGCACACCACGCGCGTTGCGGCCCATGGGGCGCACGTCGTTTTCGTCAAAGCGCACGGCTTTGCCGGCGTCGGAGAAGAGCATCACGTCGTGTT
>CAZZAD010000075.1:0-12194 GCA_964652055.1 uncultured Burkholderiaceae bacterium
AAGCAGTGCTTTGCGAATTCCTGCCTCCCGCCCCCTTGAAGGGGAGGGAGTAAACACCGCACCTCGCAGGGCGTGACATGACTGCCACAACGCAATCCACAACAAGCGCTTCGCCCGCCCCCGCCCTGCGCGACCCGGCCTGGCTCGGCCGCATGTTGTGGCTTTCCTTGGCCGTGGTGTTGTGTGTGCCCGCGCTGGTGATGACCGAATTCAAACCGTGGGTCCTGCTGGAGCCCGCCAGTTTGCGCACCACGTTGAAGTTCGTGGGCGATTTTTTTCCGCCGCGTCTGGACGTCGAATTTCTCGCCATGGTGGCGCGTGAAGCGTGGCGCACCGTGGCCATGGCCACCGCGGGGGTGGTGTTGGCGTTGCTGCTGGCGGTGCCGCTGGCGTTGTTGTCTACAGCGGTGCTGTCGGTGTCTGCGTTGTCTTCGCCCACCGGTCGCATGGCTGCATTGCCCTTCGCCCTGCGTCAGAGCCTGCGTGTTCTGTTGATTGTGTTGCGCAGCGTGCCTGAGCTGGTGTGGGCGTTGGTGTTTGTGCGTGTGGTGGGCCTGGGCCCTACAGCAGGTGTGCTGGCCATAGCGCTCACCTACAGCGGCATGCTGGGCAAGGTCTATGGCGAAATTCTTGAAAGCGGTGAGGCGCATGCCACCCACACCTTGCTGCGCAATGGCGCGGGCCGCTTGCAAGCGTTCTTCTATGCCCTGCTGCCGCAAAACGCGGCCGAGCTCGCCAGTTACACCGTGTACCGCTGGGAGTGCGCCATCCGCTCCTCAGTCGTGCTGGGCTTTGTGGGTGCGGGCGGACTGGGCCAGCAGATGGACACGGCGATGAAGATGTTTAACGGCGCCGAGGTGAGCACCTTGTTGCTGGTGTTTGTATTTCTGGTGTGGCTGGCCGATTGGGCCAGCGCGGTGTTGCGCAAGGTGCTGGGGTGAGGCGCAGGGTGAGGGGCAACTCAAAACTTGAACGCTGTGCGCAGCGACTGAATTTGTTGATCCAGCTGCGCAATGGTTTGGCGGTGTTCTGCAATCAGCTTTTCGAGCTGCTGAATTTGCCCATGCAGATGATCCGCGTTGCCTTTGGACTGAGACAGTCTTTCCCTAAAGACCGCAGTCAGATTTTGGTAAGTCGTGTTCTGGTTCTGGAGGTTTTGGATTTTTGTAGTCAACTCGTGAGCAGTGCTTTTGGCTTGCTCCAGCGTCTTAATGATGCGTTCGGTGCCGTCAATGGTGAGTTTGGGTGGTTGAGGAATCTCTTTTTGTGCCTTGCGCACGTGATTTCTGGGGATGAAGTTGCCCGTGGCACGCCACAGAAACTTGGCCGGCCCCAATGCCGCCAGATGGACGGGTGGTGGATTGGCCGCGTGGCTGGTTCTGCGGTCTGGGGCCGAGCCCCACGCCGGGTGGCTCAATTCGGACGTATGTATCGGTGGAAGTTCAGTTTTATGAATGATTTTGAACACGATGGCACTCCCTCACAGCGAAGTGGCACATTAGCCCGGATATTTCATCAGGTCGCCCCTGTTTATGAGTTGCTTGCCACACCGATCACACAGCTTCATGGCACGAACCTGAAAACCAAATTGGATCGCTGGGGCTACGCGGGTTTGCGCGGCGCATGTGCGGCGCTGTTGCGCTCAAGTGCTCGCCAATGCCTACGGGCATTGGACTGCGCCCCTCTCGCTCAACATCGCTCGCCCCTGCATCCATTGAGTCTGTGCGCAAGCCTCGCGCTTGCATGCGCGAGGCGCTGCGGCGGCGTCAACATTTCCCTATGACCCCCATGAAAGCCCCGCCCCCGTTTTTCCACGCCCGCTGTCAGGCCTGCTGGGTGATGTTGGGCGTGGTGGTGCTGGTGGTGGCCAGTTTTGTTTCGCTCGATTTGCAGTGGGCCAGGTTTTTGGCGCCCGAGGCGATGCAGCGTATGGGCCGGTTCATCGCTGAGCTTCTGGCGCCCAGCACCGACCTTCTATTTCTGAAGAAATTACTGTGGGCCAGTGGTGAAACGCTGGCCATGTCGGCGCTGGGCACGTTGCTGGCGGTGGTGTTCGGATTGGTCATGGCCATCCCCGCCAGCCGGGGGTGCGAGCAGGCCCGTGCCCGGTGGCGCACACCCATGCGTTTGTTGCTCAACGCCTTGCGTGCTATCCCCGAACTGGTGTGGGCCACCTTGTTGTTAGTGAGTGCGGGCCTCGGGCCCTTTGCGGGCACGCTGGCGCTGGCGGCACACACCACGGGCGTACTGGGGCGCCTGTTTACCGAGGCGATAGAAAACGCCCCACCCGGCCCAGCGTTTGCCCTGCACACGCAAGGCGCAAGCTGCCTGGCCGTGATGGCGTACGCCAACCTGCCGCAGGTGTTGCCGCAACTGATTTCGTACACGCTGTACCGCTGGGAAAACAACATCCGCGCTGCCGCCGTACTGGGTGTGGTGGGCGCGGGGGGATTGGGGCAGATGCTCGCCTTTCACCTGGGTTTGTTTCAGATGGAACAAACCAGCGCAGTGCTCATCGCCATGTTCCTGCTCGTGGCTGGGGTGGATGTGAGCTCCTACCTGATCCGCCGCGTGCTTGCGCGATAGCGCCCCACAAGTCGCAGACCTCCCCGATAATCTGCGCCCTCCCCGAATGGGGCCGGATCGAGGTCTTATGCGTCAGCTGTTTCGCCAGCAAGCCATTGATGCCCAGCGTGAAAAGCTGCTGGGTGAACTTTCGGTGGCGCGCCCCGTACCCCTATGGATTTTTACCGCGCTGGCCGCGTGCTGTGCCATTGCGCTGGTGATCTTTGCCTTCTGGGGCGAGTACACGCGCCGCGAACGGGTCGAGGGCTTTCTGGCGCTGGACGCAGGCGCCGCGCGCGTGCTGGCCCCCGAGGCCGGTGTAGTGGCCGAGCTGCTGGTCAAAGAAGGTGATGAGGTGGAAGCGGGTGCGCCTGTCATCCGTCTCTCGCTGGAGCGCGGCACCGCATCGGGAGTTACCTCGGGTGAGCTGGTGCAGCGTGAGTTGACGGACCGCCTGTCCAAGCTCGCCAGCGAACACGAGCAAACGCAACTGCTGGCCGAGCAGCAAGCCCTGGCACTGCGTCAGCGCATCACCGATCTGCAAAAAGAAATTCGCCAGGTTGATACCGAAATCAACCTGCAGCAAGCGCGCGTGGCCT
Organism: uncultured Burkholderiaceae bacterium; assembly: GCA_964652055.1. Taxonomy (GTDB): domain Bacteria; phylum Pseudomonadota; class Gammaproteobacteria; order Burkholderiales; family Burkholderiaceae_F; genus CAZZAD01. The sequence goes on from CAZZAD010000075.1 coordinate 3,165, forward strand.
CGGCCCGAGAAGACCTGGACCGCACCGCGCAATTGGTGGGAGAAAAATTTGTCTCCGACTCCGCGCTCACGGGCAAGCGCAATGAGCTGCTGGATCAGCAAACCAAACTCTCGGCCCTGCGTCGCAACCGCCTGACGGTGGAGCGCGACTTGGGCGCGGCGCGCTCTGAGCTGCCCACCATAGAAATGCAGGCGCGGCAAAAAACCGATCAACTCGCGCGCGCCCGCAGCGAGGTACAGCAAGGCATCGTGCAGGAAGACGCGCGGCGCGAAACCATCATTCGTGCGCCCCTGGCGGGCACCGTGACCAACATTGCTGCCAGTCAGGGCGAGTCGGTTGCTGCGGCTGCGCCCCTGGCCACCGTATTGCCGCGCGGCAGTGGCCTGCACGCGCAGCTGCTGGTGCCCACTCGTGCCATTGGCTTCGTGCGCCCTGGCAATGCGGTGGTAGTGCGTTACGACGCCTTCCCCTTCCAGCGTTTTGGTCAGTACCGCGGTGCGGTGGCCACCGTGGGGCAGACCGTGTGGTCGCCCGGCGAAAAAGTGGGCTCGGTCACCGTGCGTGAACCGGTGTACCGAATTGATGTGCGGCTGGAGCAGCAAAACGTCAGCGCCGGAGGTCAACAGTTCGTCCTGCGCCCCGGCATGCTGGTGAGTGCTGATCTGCTGCTGGAAAAACGCACGATCTTCGAGTGGGTGTTTGAGCCGGTGCTGGAACTGCGTGCGAGGTTGCAGCATGAGGCGTAACGGGGTGCGCTCTTCGAGGGGTGCGTGGTTTACTCCCTCCCCTTCAAGGGGGCGGGAGGCAGGAATTCGCAAAGCACTGCTTTGCGCTGCCGAAGCGACACGCGCCTTCAAGCGCGTGGCTCCGCGGGGGTGGGGATGGGGTTGTACGGGAAAACCTTCCTTCGTAACGTACCCCATCCCCACCCTAACCCTCCCCTTGAAGGGGAGGGAACAAAAGCAAGGTCGGGGCAGGCTCTGCGCCGAGGCGTCGGCACTCGGCGGCAGTCTGAGTCAACCCACAAGCGTTCATCAACCATGATCCTGTTCAAACGCCGCGTGCCCCTCATCCTGCAGACCGAGGCCCCCGAGTGCGGCATCGCCTGTGTGGCCATGATTGCCAGCTACCACGGGCTGCGCATTGATCTGGCCGGCATGCGCGCCCGCCTGGCACCGTCCATGAAGGGCGTCACGCTCAAGCACATCGCCATGATTTCCGAAACCATGCAGATGTCGGCGCGTGGTGTGCAGGCGCCACTGGCGGCGCTGGGGCAACTGCGCTTGCCGGCCATCCTGCACTGGGACATGAACCACTTTGTGGTGCTCACGCGGGTCAAAGGCAACACGCTCACCGTGCTCGACCCGGCGCGTGGCCGCAGGGTGCTCACGCAGGACGAAGTCTCACGTCACTACACGGGCGTGGCCATGGAGCTCACGCCCGCTGCAGGCTTTGCGCCGCGCGATGAGCGCACGCCGTTTTCCGCCTGGCAGCTGCTCAGCGCCGCGGGCAATTTGCGCGGCGCCATTGCGCAGGTGTTGCTGCTTTCGCTGGTGCTGGAAGTGGGCGCTGTGGCTGCGCCCTTCTTTGTGCAACTGGTGATCGACCGCGTGGTGGTGGGGCGCGATCACGACCTGCTCACGGTGCTGGGTGTGGGCTTTGGTTTATTGGTGCTGATGCAGGTGGCCACCACGGCGGTGCGTGGCTGGCTCGGGGTGTACCTGTCCACGCATCTGAATCTGCGGCTGCTCGACTCCCTGTTTGGTCAGCTGTTGCGCCTGCCCCTGGCCTGGTTTGAGCGGCGTCATATTGGTGACATCGTGTCGCGCTTTCGCAGTCTGGATGCCATACAGCGCACGTTGTCGCTGACCTTTCTGGAATCCATCGTCGATGGCTTGATGGTGGTGCTCACGCTGGCCATGATGTTCTGGTACAGCGCCACGCTGAGCCTCATCGTGCTGGGCGCAGCGCTCTTGTATGGCGCATCGCGCTGGGCCTTTTATGGTCCGCAGCGACTGGCCGCTGATGAACAGTTGGTGCACGAAGGCAAGGCCGCCACACACTTCATCGAAACACTGCGCGGCATGTTGGCCATCAAGCTCAACCAGCGCGAGACCGAGAGGCGCGTGGGTTATCAGAACCTGGTGGTCGAACACACCAACGCCGGGGTGACGGCGCAGGCCATTGGCATAACGCACCGTGCCGTGCAGGGGCTGATTTTTGGCGTGGAAAACGTGGCGGTGATCTGGATGGCGGCACTGCTCGTAATGGAGGGTCGCTTCTCGGTGGGCATGCTGTTTGGATTTCTGGCCTTCAAACTGCTGTTTCTCACGCGCGTGCATGCCCTGGTGGATAAGGCGCTGGAATTTCGCATGCTCGATTTACACGCCGAGCGCATTGCCGACATTGCTCTGGCGCAGCCCGAAGTGGTGCGCTCTGGCGGCTTCACTCTGGATTCCAAGGTGCCCCTACAGGTGTGCGCCACAGGGCTGGGCTTTGCCTACGGCATTGAGGGTTTTGTGTTTCGTGGCGTGGATTTCGAGGTGCGCCCGGGCGAGTCCGTGGCCATTGTGGGGCCGTCGGGCTGCGGCAAAACCACGCTCATCAAAGTATTGCTGGGCCTGCTGGCACCCACCGAGGGACAGATCACCATCAACGGGCGCCAGATGCGTGACTGGGATCCAGCCGCCTTGCGCCAGCGCTTTGCGGCCGTGCTGCAGGACGATCAGCTGTTTGTCGGCACCATCGAGGACAACATCAGCTTCTTTGATCCGCACCACGATTCGGCGCGCGTGCGCTCAGCCGCACAGGCCGCGGGGCTGGCCACCGACATCGAAGCCATGCCCATGCAATACAACACGCTGGTGGGCAGCCTGGGGGTGGCCTTGTCGGGCGGACAAAAGCAGCGCGTGTTGCTCGCCCGCGCGCTGTACCGCCAGCCACAGATTTTGTTTCTGGACGAAGCCTTCGATCAGTTGGACCTGGCGCTGGAGCAGCGCATCACTGACGTGCTCAAGCAGCAGGGGTACGGCTTGGTGATCGTCAGTCATCGGCCCGAGACCGTGCGCCGCGTCGACCGACTCATCGAGCTGCGCGGCTCGGTGGTGGATGCCACGGCCCTGCCGCGTCCTGCCGTGGTGCCGTTGGTTGCCCATCAGTAATTCCGATCAGACGTGATGTAGACGTTGATCGAGCGTCGGCACACAGAGACTGATTCCGCCAAGCAGCGTTTCAAATCCGCAGTGCAGACTCCTAGTGCAGTGCTTCGCCCATTCCGGCCCTTTTGGAGTCGCGCCTTTGCCCCCGTGGCAGCGTTGCGAATCCGCGCGATACCACCGGGTATCGCTGTGGTTCGCGCCTCGCCACAGAGGCAAATTCGCTGACCCAAAAGGGCCGGAATAGACGAAGCACTGCACTAGCTGAGAGGTGGGTTGGGCAACGCCCCACCTTCTTCACTGGCCCGCCGCAGAGCGTTGGCAATTTTCTTGCGCGCACGGATGAAGGAGTTTTCGCGCGCCTCGGCGCCCAGGTATTCATCCAGGGTTTTGTGTTCGGTCAAGAGCCGCTGCATGAGTCCGATAAAGAGCTGAGTCAACGCTGGGTCGAACTGCTGGCCCTTCAGTCGTTCAATCTCGGCCAGCGCCTGCGCGGGCTCCACTGCATCGTGATACGGCCGGGCATGGATCAGCACGTCAAATGTGTCGGCCAGTGCGGCGTACTGGGCCGCGCGGGGGATGGCCCCCCCGGCAATACCGTCCGGGTAGCCCGAACCGTCAAACCATTCGTGATGATGTCGGGCCACGTCGACTGCCGTCCCGATCAGGGACAGGCCGCTTTGGCCCAACAATTCCGCCCCGATGTTGGTGTGTGTATGGACCAAAGTCTTCTCTTGCGGGTTGATGGGGCCGCGCTTGATAAGAATGGCGTCAGGAATGCCCAGCTTGCCGATGTCATGCAGGCGCGCGGACATTTCAATCATGAAGCAGGTGTCCTCGTCGCAGCCGTCTTCGGCGGCCAGCAGCGCGGCGAGCTTGCCCACCCGGTAGATGTGTTCGCCCGAGGGGTCTTCGATCAGTTCGGCCGCAATGGCTTGACGGTGCAACAGCGCCCACTGGGCGCGGATCCGGTCGCGGTCGATGCCCACCGGGCTGCGACTCAACGGGTTGTAGACCGCAGGCTCCTCGGCCACGCCCAGGCGCTCCAGGTGCAACTTGTGGTGAAACAGTGCCTTTTCCTGCTGGGTTTTTTTGGTGTGGTGGAGCAGTTCGCGCAGATGCACCAGCGCCAGCTGGGGTTTGCAGGAGATTTCGTAGGCCTTGACCAGCGCGATGAGGGCGTCGCGCATCATGGATTTCATGATGCGTGCGTGCTCCAGACAGGTCTGTAGCCGGGCCAGGCCCGCCTCCACCTGGCCGGCGCACACCTCGCACAAACCCTCGGCAATGGCGGCGGCCAGCTCGGCGCGCTGTGAGCGCGACTCGATGGCCCGCGCCTTGGCAACCTGTGAGTGCTGCTGGGCCTGTTCCAGCTGATCGACTTCCAGCAGCAGTCGGGCGTAGGTGGATTCGGCCAGCACCCGGTTAAGCAGTTCGTTGGCCGACACGGTGCGGCTGGGCACGCTGACCACTTCGTGCACGGCCTGCAGGCCCTGGGCATAGTCCTCAATAAAGAGGCAGGTGACCGCAATGTTGAGCAAGGCCAGGGGTTCGAGTGGGGTGAGCGAGGGTTCCACCGCCGCCAGCCGCACCACCTGCTCGAAACACTGCAACGCCTCGCGAAACTGCGCACCGTAGAGCAGCGCCAACCCCAGGTTGTTCCAGGCCGAACCCATGGCCATGGTCTGGTTCAAGGCGATGGCCAGCTCCAAAGATTCGGCCTGGCTCTCAATGGCCGAGGGCAGGTTGCCGCTGTCGGCCAACAAGGCGCCGTGCACGGTCAGGGCCCGGCGCAGCAGGGCGGGGTCGGGCAATTGCCGGGCGTACTGGATGGCGATTTGTGCGGGTTCAAGCCCCAGCACGGTGCGGCCCGACACATAGAAGAACTGCGCCACATCGAGCAGACACTCCACTCGCTGCGCATCAATCAGGCCCGCAGGCAGGCCGCGCAACTGCATGTGCGCCTGGGCCACCTTGACCAGGGAATCGTCCGAGGGCGCAGCCAGCTCGGCCTTAAGCCGGGCCGAGATCCGGTCCAGTTCAGACCGGTCCAGATCTGCTGAACCGTCCGAATCGGGCACAGTGGTCACAGTGTCAGTACGTGGCTCCGTATCGCTCATTGAGGGGTGTATCGATCAAATTGGCCTGGATTTACGGCCTAAATTTCGCTTTGCACGGTTCGCACAAGCAACCTGCCCCTTAAATATCAAACATCACCTCTGGAGAACAGACATGCAAGCAACCCAACTCGACACCACCTTCGCTGCTGCCAACCAAGAAGTACAAGCCATGCAGCCCGAGCAAACCAGCCAGGCCATCATCGAGTTGGGCTCACTGGAACTGGCCCTGGTCGGTGGCGGCAGCGGTGCCGTCAGCTTCTACTAAATCGAAGCGCAGTGTGCTGTGGGTCGTGTGGATCCTGCAAGGGATCGCACCCAACCCATAGCGGCAGCAGTGTAGGCGTTGGCGCTCTGAAACAGAGCGTTGTGCGCTGAAGTTATTGCTGTAGTCGTATGAATGCGGTACCAGCGCGTCGCGTGGGCGACGCGCCCTGAGGCCGCTGCGAAAGCACCTCGACGGTTTGTGACCGGCGGGGTGTTTTTTTTCGGGTGCTCTATTTGCTGGCGGCCTTTCGGGTCAGCCCGCCCAGCGGGTTGAACGTCATGCTGGGTGCGTAGCTCTCAAGCGCTGGCTTGCCGAAGGCGGGGTTGGTGTTGGCCGTCTTGTATTTGGACTGGCGTTCATCAGCAGCGCCCAGCCGCCCTCGCCCGTCATTGGATAACGCGCCCGCCGCGTGTTTGCCCTTCTTGGTTTTGCGGCCCTTCAGTGCAATGGGGCCCAGCGCCAGAGCATCGGTGCTGTTCCAGTAGATCCATGACACATCGGCCTGTGTGGCCAGGCGTGTGAGGGATTTGCTCTCCGGCGTGGGATCAGCCCGGCCGGTGGTGGTGACGTTAAAGAGCTGCAGCATGCGGCTGCCATAGGCCGAAGCATGGTTGGTGCCAAAGTGCAGGCCCGCACCCAGCAGCAATCCGGTCTGATGCTGCTCATTGACCACCTGGTTTTGCACGCGCTTGCGCTTGCCCGCGCGCCGCACTTCGGCCGTACCGATGGGGTTGCCCACGGTGACATTGGTGCCGCCCCAGAACGAGGCGCTCATGGGCCCCACCTTCACGGTCAGCGCTTTGACATCGCGTGGCGCGCCATAGAGCGTGGCTGGAATCTGGTGGCTTCTGCGGTCGAAGTAAATCTTGACGGCATCGTCACTGAGCGCTGCGCTGCCTACGGCCCCGGCAGCAGCGACCAACGTGCCCGCCTTGACCGACTTGATGAACCCGGCCTTATGCCGACTGGCCTTGGCGATGACCTGGTGGACCGAGCCCTGCACCTTAGGCAATTGCCCCACGACGCGCGCCACCTGGCCGGTGGCCAGGGCCACACGCCCTGAAGCCCAGAGCGCACCCACGCCGGGCATGGCCATGGCCAGCGTGCTCAGGCCCAGATCGAGTTCGCGCTGCGCGGCCTCATCGAGCTGCCCGTTGAGTTTGAGCGTTGCAATGTGGTCCTGCTCCTGAGCTACTGCGTGCCCTACGGCGGTGGCCACGCGGTCGAAATCGTTGAACAACAGATGCACACCGGTTTTCATGTCCTGCACGAGTTGTTGCGCCTGCGGTCCGCCGCGCAGCAGTGTGTGCACCGGCGCCACGGTTTTGGCCAGGCCTTGTTGAATGACCTGCGGCGCAGCCTGTGCCAGGTGACGGGCATAGACCAGGTCCTTGCGCAGCGTCTGGGCGTATTCGAATATCTCCTGCGCCACTTCCCCCCGGGGCTGACCGGGCGTAATGCGCGACGGCATGTGTGGGCCTTCATCGAGCGCGCCCAGGGCCACCTGCAGCCGCAGCGCCGCCACAGGCATGGGCAACCGGGGGGCGTGCGGTGTCGCTGCAGCAGCGGTCGGGGCCGCGGGCTTGTGTCGCACGTTGTCGTGAAACCAGGACGAAGTGCCGACTTTTTTGTTCCACCGATAACGCGCCGCTGCCGCAGCAGGTTTGGGCTGCGGCGTGGGCATGGCGTGGGTTGATGGGGCGCTCTCCAGCACATCAAGCACGCGCGCCACGCCGTCCAGTGAGGTGCCGTGATGAGCCCCTACCTGGCGCGCAGGCGGCATGGGCGAAGACAAATGACGTAAAGGTGCAAACACGTTTCCCTCTTCCTGCCGCGCGCATCTTGTGGCGCATCAGCAGGCGGGATGATTCCGCGCTCATATGACCGGGGTTTGACCCCAGTTTGAAATCAATGTGACAGCGGTGGGGTGTCAGAGCGCGTCAGCAACGCGACCATGGCCCAAGCGATCAGAGCGCCCACCACCTGCGCGAGCACAAAGCCAGCGACGTCCGCTGGGGCGATGCCGGCAAAGGTGTTAGTGAACGAGCGGGCCAGGGTGATCGCCGGATTGGCAAATGAAGTTGAAGCGGTAAACCAATAAGCCGCAAAAATATAAGAGGCCACCATCGCGGGCAGGCGTTCGCTGCGCAGGTGGGCAGCCAACAGAATCGTGGTCACCAGGCCAAAGGTGGCCACAACTTCGGCCAGCCATTGCCCTGTGCCCGTGCGCCCGTGCGTGGAGGTTTGCAGCAGCGGCAAATCAAACATCAGATGCACCAGCCACACGCCCAGCACCATCGCCACGCATTGCACGCTGATGTAGGCCAGGCCCTCAGCGGGGGTGAGGTGCCGCCGCAATATTTGAACCAAGCTCACCACGGGATTGAGGTGCGCTCCCGATAGGGGCGAGAGCGTCGTAATGAGCACCCACAACACCGCCGCCGTGGCCAGTGCGTTGCACAGCAGGGCCAGCGCGGCGTTGCCGTCGGCCAGGCGCTCGGCCATCACGCCTGATCCCACGACGGCGCAGGCCAGCGCGGCTGAGCCCAGGGCCTCAGCGGCCAGGCGTTGGGTACGGCGGGTGTGCAGTGCGCTCATGCGGCACCGATGGCATCGAGCTGAGCTTTGAGTTCGGCGCGTTCCATCGTGGCCAGCGGCAGCGCCAGCAAGCGCTCCACCCGCTGCCGCAGCAGGGCGTAGACGTTTTGGAACGCGCGGCGTTTGTCCGCATCGGAGCCTTCGGCACCTGCCGGATCAGGCGCGCCCCAATGGGCTTTAAGTGGTGCACCGGGCCACAGCGGGCACACCTCGCCGGCGGCGTTGTCGCACACCGTGATGACGCAGTCGATGTGCGGCGCGTCCGGCGCAGCAAATTCATCCCAGCTTTTGCTGCGTAGCCCCTCCGTGGGCAGCCCTTGCTCGCGCAGCAGGGCCAGGGCATAGGGATTGACCACGCCACCCGGGTGACTGCCTGCGCTGAAGGCGCGCACGCGATCACCACCCAGCCCATTGAGCAGCGACTCGCTCAAAATCGAGCGCGCCGAGTTGGCGGTGCACAGAAACAGCACGGTGTATGTCGATGGAGAGGAAGGGAGCGTCATTCAGTCGTTCTCGGAAAAATGCGGGGTCGCGCATGATCCCAAGCCCATGTGACCGTTCTGTGACGGGGGATTCCTCACCCCAACCTCTACCCAGGAACCTGCGGTGAACTCGCTGACGAGCATGCTGATGGAAAAAAATCGTCGCCCCGGCGCAGGCCGGGGTCCAATTTGGGGTGCTTGTCACTTCGGCCATGCGTTGCAAATTGGGCCCCGGCCTGCGCCGGGGCGAGTGACGAAAGCGCGCGTGCGTCCTCCCCGCGCCCTGCAAGGGAGGGAAAACGGTATCGCGCAATAACGAAAGCTCAATAAACTGCACCGCAACCATGCGCCTCTTAGAGCCCGTTCATGATCTTCGCTGAATTGTGGACAATGTCGGGATGAGAAAACGA
>CAZZAD010000076.1:0-7373 GCA_964652055.1 uncultured Burkholderiaceae bacterium
ACGGGGGCCGAGGCCCTCTATGCCGACATTGGCCACTTTGGTGCTCGGCCCATTCGCGTGGCGTGGTTCTGGCTGGTGATGCCCGCGCTCATGCTCAACTACTTTGGTCAGGGTGCGCTGGTGTTGGCTGACCCCGCTGCCGCCAAGAATCCTTTCTTTTTACTTGCGCCCGAAGGACTGCGTTTACCTTTGGTGCTGCTCTCAGCGATGGCGACGGTCATTGCGTCACAGGCGGTGATCTCCGGGGCGTTTTCCATGACCGCACAGGCGGTCAAGTTGGGTTACCTGCCGCGCGTGCGCATTCAATTTACCTCTGAAACCAGCGCCGGACAGATTTACATCGGCCTGGTGAATTGGTTACTACTCATCGTGGTGGTGGCGCTGGTGCTCGGGTTTAGAAATTCATCCAACCTTGCAGCGGCCTATGGCATTGCAGTGGCTGCCACCATGGTGGTGACCACGCTAGGCGCCATGCTGGTGGCGCGCAATCGTTGGGATTGGTCGCGCGGTATGACGCTGGCGGCGTTCATACCGTTGCTGCTGCTGGATCTGGTGTTTCTTGGGTCCAACTCTGTCAAGGTGGTGCATGGGGGCTGGTTCCCCTTGGCATTCGGGGCCGTGCTGTATGTCGTGTTTTCCACCTGGAGTCGAGGGCGCGGCATTGTGCGTGCTGAACAGCAGCGGCGTGGATTGGCGCTGGTGCCGTTTCTTAAAAGCCTGACCACCTATCCGCCGACGCGGGTTGAAGGCACCGCCGTGTTCCTCTCTCCTGAGCCGGATTTTGTGCCGCATGCGCTGCTGCATAACCTCAAGCACAACCGCGTATTGCATGAGCGCGCGATATTTCTGACCGCGCTGCCCGAAAGCGTGCCGCACGTGGCACCGTCGGAATCTGCTGAACTGATCGACCTGGGCAGCGGCTGCTGGCACGTCAAGATCAAGCTGGGGTTTCTTGACCCTTATGACGTGGAATACATGGCGCGCATCTTGGGTCGGCACCATGACTTTGACCTCTCACCCGAGAACACCTCATTTTTCTTTTCGCGTCAGGCCGTGCGCATCAAAAACGCGGGCGGCATGGCCACCTGGCGCAAGCATCTTTTCGGGTGGATGTTGCGCAGCGCGCAACCGGCCAGCGAGTTCTTGCAGATTCCGCCAAACCGTGTGATCGAAATTGGGTCACAGGTGGTGATTTGAGATTGATGCGTCATGGCAGCACTTGATCCGGCCAGTCTTGATCAACTTTTGCGTACGGCGCGTACCCACAACGCTTTTGGTGGGGAAGTGACCGAGACCGACGTGCGCGCCATTTACGACCTGGCCAAGATGGGCCCCACCACAGCCAACTCGCAGCCGGCGCGCTTTGTGTTTTTGCTCACGCGCGCGGCGCGTGAGCGTCTGCGACCGGCGCTGGCGGCGGGCAATCTGGACAAGACGCTGGCGGCGCCGTGCGTGGTGATCGTGGCCTATGACCTGGCGTTTTACGAACAGCTGCCCAAGACCTTCCCACACACCGATGCGCGCAGCTGGTTTGTAGGCAAACCGCAATCGCATATTGAAACCACCGCATTGCGCAATGGTTCTTTGCAAGGGGCCTATCTCATCCTGGCTGCGCGGGCGTTGGGCTTTGATGTCGGGCCCATGTCCGGGTTCGATAACGCCAAGCTCGACGCCGAGTTTTTTCCCGACGGCCAGTGGAAGAGCAACTTTCTTTGCAACGTGGGGCGGGGCGACCCGGCCCAGGTGTATCCGCGCAACCCGCGCCTGGCCTTTGACGAGGCGTGCCGGGTGTTGTGATGACACAGTGGCCACTGTAGATAAAATGGTGACAAAAGGCACACAGATGGCTACGATCGCGCCATGAAGCCCTTTCGGTGGAGTCCTGAGAAGAACGATGCCCTTGCGAAAGATCGTGGGGTCACGTTTGAAGCGGTGGTGGTGGCCATTGAATCAGGTGGGTTGCTCGACATTCTGAGTCATCCAAACTCATCGAAGTACCCACGTCAGAACATCCTTGTCGTGGCATTTGATGACTACGTTTACTTGGTGCCTTACGTAGAGGAAGAAGACTATTTCTTTCTCAAGACCATTATTCCGAGCCGCAAAGCGACGCGTGATTACTTGACACAAGGTGATGCCGATGCCTAAGACAGATGCTTATGAACGGGACGTTCTTGCTGCCTATGAAAAGGGCAAGCTCAAATCCGTGGCCAGCCGGGCTGAGCTGGCGAAGTTCAAGGCTGCCGCCCGAGCTACCGCCATAAAAGATCGGCGCATCAACATTCGACTGTCTTCAAGTGACCTGAGCGATATTCAGGTCAAGGCGCTCCAGGAAGGTGTGCCGTATCAAACATTGATTACCAGTGTTTTGCACAAGTACGTCACAGGATGCTTTGCGGAGCGGCCTGCTGCCGCAACGGCGCTGACCTCCGGTCGTTCACCCAGACGGCGCGGCTCAACATCTGCCCGTTGATTTTGTTTGCCATTTTTTACAGAACCAGTACTCCAATTCGGTATTTCGGCAAATGCGAATCCGCATAGGGTGAATGCGCCCGGCCCACGTTCTTGGTGTGATACGCCTGCGAGGCTTCCTTGCCGCACCAAGCCGTGATGATGGCTGGGGGTGTGGGGTGTTGTGCCACGTAGGCCGTGAAGTCGTACACCTGACCGTCAATCACCATCCAGCAATCCTCGGGTTTTGCGTGGCGGGCGACGTCGCTGAGGCGATAGGTTTTGTCCGCGGTTTGCGCCGTGGGTGGGGCAAACCAGCTCAGTGCAGTCACAGCGGCGACGCCTGCAACAAAGGTGACGGTGGCGGTGCTGAAGATCCAGGCGGTGGGTTTCATGGGTCAGCCCTCTCTAAAGTCAAAACGTTCGGCGTGAATGGTGCCCGACGGTAGCCCGCGTTGTCGCAAGGCGCTTTCGGCCGCATCAATAAAGCCGGGCGGGCCGCAGATGAATGCAATGCGTTGCGTCAAGTCCGCCATCTGATCCAGCCAGTTTGCAAGCACGGCGCTACCTGACGCGCCCGTGGCCGCGGTCAACACCTGCAAGTTCGGTACACGTGCCTGGGCACGGGCAATTTCATCCAGATGCAATGCATCGACATCACTTGCGTAAAGGTAGGCAAAGCGCACATCGGCATTGACAGGTAGCTCAGCGAGCTGCGCCAGAAAAGGCGCAATGCCTATACCGCCAGCGATCCAAAGTTGCTTACCTTGCGTGCCATGTTCGTGAAACAGCGCACCAAAGGGCCCTTGCACACGCGCCGCCACACCCAGCTGCATGTGCTGTAGGTGCGTGGTGCAGTCGCCCAGTGCCTTGATGCTCAGACGCAGGCCGTTGCCGTGATGCGCGCTGATGGAAAACGGGTGGTAGCGCTGGCAACCCGGGTAGTCAGGCCCGCGATAAAACGCCACGTACACATAGGCACCGGGCAGGGTGGGTAGAGGTTGATCGAGCGCGCGCAGCTCCAGCTCCACCACGTCGCGGGCTGGATGTGTGACCTGGGTCACCACATAACGTTGGCCTGCGCGTGCGCCATAACCCCACCAGCGCGTTGCCAGTGCCGCCAGACCGATCACTGCCGCCGTGACCAGCGCCAGGGTGTTGGCGTTGGCAAACGCCGCATGGCTCAGGGCCAGCACAAACGCCAACGCCATGGCGCGATGCCAGGTGAGCCAGCGATCAAAATGAATCGTCGTCAAACAGAACGTCACAAACAAAGGCAGCACCAGCAGCCCTAGGGCCAGCCAGCCTGTGGTGGCCACGTTGCCGGCGCTCCACAGCGTGAGCGCCAGGCGCCAGTCACCTACGCGCGCCGCCGGGGCAGCCACCGCTAACACGTGCGTCAGGATGGCCAGATAGGCGATCAGCCCCAGCAGGTGGTGTGCACGGTATTGCTGATCCAATCCGCCAAAGAGCGCGGCCAGGCGCGGCGTACGCACCATCAGCACGAGTGAAAGCGCAAAGGTGGCCAGGCCCAACCACCCCGTCAACCCAACGACCATCAAAGGCCCCCAATGCACAGGTACTTGATGACGAGGTAATCCTCGATGCCGTACTTCGAGCCCTCGCGCCCAAAGCCCGATTGCTTCACACCACCAAAGGGCACAGCGTCCACCGCGAGCAGCCCCACGTTCACGCCCACCATGCCGTACTCCAACTGCTCGGCCACGCGGAAAATGCGGCCCACATCACGCGCATAGAAGTACGCCGCCAGGCCGTACTCGGTGGCGTTGGCGGCGGCAATTACCTCAGCATCGTTTGAAAATTTGAATATGGGTGCCACCGGGCCAAAGGTTTCTTCACGCGCGAGCTGCATGCGGGCGGTGACGTCGGCAAGCACTGTGGGCTCGAAGAACGTGCCGCCCAAGGCATGGGGCTTGCCCCCGGTGACCACGCGCGCGCCTAGCGCCACTGCATCGGCCACGTGCGCCTGCACTTTGGACAGTGCATTGCGGTCAATCAATGGCCCTTGCATGACGCCCGTATCCATCCCGTCGCCCACCTTGAGCGCAGAAACTTTGGTGGCGAGCTTTTCCACAAAGCTGTCGTAAATCGCTGCGTGTGCATAGAGGCGGTTGGCGCACACGCAGGTTTGCCCTGAGTTGCGGTACTTGGACGTCATGGCGCCTTCAACGGCCGCATCCAGATCCGCGTCTTCAAACACAATGAAGGGCGCATTGCCACCGAGTTCAAGCGAAAGTTTTTTCAGCGTGGGTGCGCACTGGCGCATCAAGAGGCGGCCCACTTCCGTAGACCCGGTGAACGAGAGCTTGCGCACGTCAGGCGACTCACACCACACCTGCCCTACTTCAATTGAATGCTCGGCATCGGCCGGCACGATGTTGATCACCCCCGGCGGAAAACCTGCGCGTACCGCCAGCTCCGCAAGCGCCAAAGCCGAAAGCGGCGTTTGCTCGGCCGGTTTGAGCACCACCGTGCAACCCGCGGCCAGCGCTGGTGCGCACTTGCGCGTGATCATGGCGTTGGGGAAGTTCCATGGCGTGATGGCGGCGCAAACGCCGATGGGCTCTTTGGTGACGATGAGGCGCCGGTCGTTGGCATGCGTAGGAATGGTGTCGCCGTAGATGCGCTTGCCTTCTTCCGCGTACCACTCCACAAAGCTGGCGCCGTAGGCAATCTCACCGCGCGCTTCGGCTAACGGTTTGCCTTGCTCGGCCGTCATGAGTCGCGCCAGATCATCCTGCGCGGCCAGCATCAACTCAAACCACTTGCGCAGGATGGCCGCCCGCTCTTTGGCCGTCTTGGTGCGCCACGCGGGAAACGCCGCCTTGGCCGCCGCGATTGCGGCGTGCGCCTGCTCTTTGCCGCAATTGGCCACCTGCGCCAGCGCCGCGCCGGTAGCGGGGTTGTGTACGGCGAAGTGGCCGTGACTACCCTCTACAAATTGGCCATTGATGTAGGCCTGCGTTTTGAGAAGCGCGCTGTCGTTAAGTAGAGGCAAGGCGGGTGAGGGGGACGACATGGTCAGGTTCCGCAAAAAGGCTGCGCGGCAGGATAGCCCGCGAAGTGAGCATGGTGCAGCTCAATGCGGGCGCTTTGGAGTAGGCAGGGCAATGGACGTAAGGCGTTATCCTGCGTCGCGGTGTTCAGTTCACGGAGTGGTGAATGCAGTACGAATCTCTTGCACCTGATTTGAAGGCATGGCTTAAGCAGTCTTTTGAACAAGGTTGTCTGCGCGATGACCTTGAGAAGTCGATGCGCGCGGCAGGTCACCCGCCCAAGTTCGCGCGTCGTGCGGTGAAGCTGGCGTATGAAACGTACGTATCACAACCGGGGCCCTCTGCAGCGCAACCGTCTGAGTCTGCAGCACCTGTTGTAGAGCACGTTGGCGCGCCGCCTACGACCCATGAAATTCTGTCTCAAAGCCCAAACGCCATTGAGACCGAAGACCGCAAGGTCGACATTTTGTTTGTCCTCAATGCGCCACGCATCATTCTGTTTGGCGGACTGCTGTCAAACGAAGAATGTGATCAGTTGGTGGCATTGGCTGAACCCAAGCTCACGCGCTCTACGGTGGTCAATACGGCCACGGGTGCGTATGACGTGCATCCTGACCGCACCAGTCGGGGCGGGCACTTTCAGCGCGGTGAAAACGAGCTGGTGCGCCGGATCGAGTCGCGCATCAGCGATCTCATCAGCTTTCCCGTAGATCACGGCGAGCCCATACAAATCCTGCACTACGTGCCAGGGGCTGAA
Source organism: uncultured Burkholderiaceae bacterium (assembly GCA_964652055.1). Taxonomy (GTDB): domain Bacteria; phylum Pseudomonadota; class Gammaproteobacteria; order Burkholderiales; family Burkholderiaceae_F; genus CAZZAD01. The sequence goes on from CAZZAD010000076.1 coordinate 6,226, forward strand.
TACAAGCCGCACTTTGATTACTTTGACCCGACGCACCCGGGAAATGAACAAGTTCTGGCCATGGGTGGGCAGCGGGTGGCCACGCTGGTGATGTATCTGAATGATGTGGAAGCGGGCGGCTCCACGGTGTTTCCTGAAGTAGGCATCGATGTGCTGCCCAAGAAGGGCAACGCCGTGTACTTCGCCTACACCACGGACGACAACCAGCTCGATCCGCGTTCACTGCATGGCGGCAGTCCCGTGCAGGCGGGGGAGAAGTGGATTGCCACTAAGTGGATCCGTCAGCGGCCCTATGCGCGGCCGGGGCAGTAGCCTAAAACCGCGCCGTCACGCCCACCATCACCTCAGCCTGATCCAGCGTGTCGCCACTCACCTTGAGCGTGCAGCCGCCGGAACAAAACAGGCTGCCCGAGCCTTTGAGCAAGGTCAGATAACCCCGCGCTTCAATGCGCAGTGCCAGCCTGGGCCCCAGGGGCTGCATCCAGCCGAACCCCAGGTTCATGGAGGGACGAGTCTCAGACGAATATCCATCCAGCCCGGGAGTCACATAAGACAGTCCGAGGCCGCCCACCATGTAGGGCCCGTGACCGATTTGCCCGTAATGTCCTTCGGGCTCATCAAAAAAATTCGTGCCGCCCACATGTACGTGCACCATGCGTAGCGGCAGTGAAGTTCCTGCTGCCGTTCCTGGCGCCAGGGTCAGTTGCGTACGTTGCTGGCTGACAAAGATTTGAAACTGCCGTTTGGCATCCAGGCCAAAGTCCAGGGCCAGGGAATGCGCCGCGTGGTCACGCAACCGGGCGGGCACGGTGGGTGTAGGTGTGGTGCCCGAGGGCGCGTTGGGATCATCCTGCTGAAAACTGCCGCCAAAGCGCCAGCCGCCATAGAGCGTGAAGCCGCTGTCCTGTGCGTGGGCTGTCTGGGTGGCAAAGAATGCAAGCGCGAGAACCAAGAGCAAATGCATGGTGCGCTTCACAGAGAAAAGATGGTGGGCCGTGCAAGATTCGAACTTGCGACCAACGGATTAAAAGTCCGCTGCTCTACCGGCTGAGCTAACGAACCCAAATATTACGGCAACTTCATTCCATGGTATAGTTGGTGGGTCGTGCAAGATTCGAACTTGCGACCAACGGATTAAAAGTCCGCTG
>CAZZAD010000076.1:7383-8228 GCA_964652055.1 uncultured Burkholderiaceae bacterium
CGGATTAGCCGCATTGCATGCGGGCCCGTCAAACCGAGGTCTCAAGCTGTTGTTTGGATGCGTCTTTTGCCTGGGTGGTGGCAATGACGCCGCCACCCAAACACACCTCACCGGCATACAAAACGGCCGATTGCCCGGGTGTGACCGCCCATTGCGGTTCGTTAAACGCCAATTCAAAAGTCGTTCCCTGCATCTGCGTGGCCACGCAGGACGCGTCGCTCTGGCGATAGCGGGTCTTGGCGGCCAACTGCGTGCCCACGGTGGGCGCTGCGCCGCTTACCCAGGAGGCCGAATCAGCCGCAAGTTGCGTGGACAACAGCCACGGGTGATCGTGGCCTTGCCCCACCCACACCGTGCTGCTGGCCATATCTTTGCGGGCCACGAACCACGGCGCGTGCTCGCTGCCGCCCTTGGCCGCGCCGCGCTCCTTGAGGCCGCCGATGCCGATGCCCTTGCGCTGGCCCAGCGTGTAGAAGGCCAGGCCCACGTGCTCACCGATGACGTGGCCCTCGACCGTTTTGATGGGGCCGGGTGTCATGGGCAGGTAGCGATTGAGAAATTCACGAAACGGCCGCTCGCCAATAAAACAAATTCCGGTGGAATCTTTTTTGGCCGCGTTGGGTAGACCAATTTTTGCGGCCAGTGCGCGTACCTCGCGCTTGTGCAGCTCGCCCACGGGGAACAGAGTGCGTGCCAGTTGCGCCTGATTCAGGCGGTGCAGGAAGTAGCTCTGGTCTTTGCCGGGGTCGAGTCCGCGCAGCAGCTCGTAGCGGCCCTCCAGTTCGCGCACGCGGGCGTAGTGGCCCGTGGCCATGTGCTCGGCGGCCATGCGCAGTGCATTGTCG
>CAZZAD010000076.1:8238-11845 GCA_964652055.1 uncultured Burkholderiaceae bacterium
CTTGAACTTGATCTCGGCGTTGCACAGCACATCGGGGTTGGGGGTGCGGCCGGCTTGGTATCCGGTGAGGAAGCTGGCGAACACGCGGTCCCTGTATTCGGCGGCAAAGTTCACAGCTTCGATATCGATGCCGATCACGTCGGCTACCGATGCAGCGTCAATCCAGTCTTCGCGCGTGGAGCAGTACTGGCTGTCGTCATCGTCTTCCCAGTTTTTCATGAATAGACCGATGACTTCATAGCCCTGCTGTTTGAGCAGATAGGCCGAGACGGCCGAGTCCACCCCGCCCGACAGGCCCACCACCACGCGGCCCGGCTTCACGACGCGGCCCCAACGAGTGCAGTGGCGTGGGTGCGCACGGCATCCAGGCTGAAGCGCTGCCCTGCGCGATAGTCCTGAACGCAGTGCATGACCAGTGGGCTGCGGTGTGCTGTGGTTCGTTGACTCAGCTCATCGGGTGTGAGCCATAGCGTGCGCACAATGCCTTCGTCGAGTGGTCGTGCGGCATCGTGCGCGCCCAACGTGCCCGCAAAAGCAAAACGCAGGTAGGTCGTTGTGTTTTCACTACGCCACAAATACGTGCCCAGCAGATGGGTGGGCGTGAAGGCATGTGCAGTTTCTTCAAGCGTTTCGCGCACGCAGGCGTCGATGAGCGACTCACCCGGCTCCAGATGGCCTGCGGGCTGGTTCAGACGCAGACCGTCATCGGTCAGTTCTTCGACCAACAGAAATCGCCCATCGCGTTCAATGACCGCGGCGACGGTGACCTGGGGCTTCCATGGATGAGTCATGTTGAATAAGGCAAAAAGAAGAATAAGCTGGACAAGATTCTAGAGGCCGGTAGTTGTGCCGCATGCCGTTACATCAGGCGGGAGAAGCAGAAGATGAGAATCGGTATTCCGTCCGAAACACGCTCAGGTGAAACGCGCGTTGCCGCCACACCCGAGACCGTCAAGAAACTCATCGCAAGCAAACACACCGTGGTGGTGCAATCGGGTGCTGGGGTCGCCGCCAGTGCGCCCGATGCGGCGTACGTGGCGGCGGGCGCCACCATCGGTAGCCAGAACGATGCGCTGGGTGCCGACATGGTGCTCAAAGTGCGCACGCCCACGGCCGATGAACTGGCCCAGATGAAAAAGTCTGCCGTGCTGGTGGGCCTGCTCGAACCCTTCAATGCCGAGGGCATTGCAGCCATGAATGCCGCTGGGCTCACCGCATTCGCCCTCGAAGCCGCGCCACGCACCACCCGCGCACAAAGCATGGATGTGTTGAGTTCCCAGGCCAACATCGCGGGCTACAAAGCCGTGCTGCTGGCCGCCAACACCTACGGCCGCTTGATGCCCATGATGATGACGGCCGCTGGCACCATCAAAGCGGCACGTGTGGTGGTGCTGGGCGCGGGGGTGGCGGGGCTGCAGGCGATTGCCACTGCCAAGCGTCTGGGTGCGGTCATTGAAGCGAGCGATGTGCGCCCCGCTGTCAAAGAACAGATTGAATCGCTCGGCGCCAAGTTCATCGATGTGCCGGTTGAAACCGATGAAGAGCGTGAGATCGCCAAAGGCGTGGGCGGTTATGCGCGCCCCATGCCGGCGAGCTGGATGCAGCGTCAGGCGGCCGAGGTGGCCAAGCGCATTGCCGCGGCTGACATCGTCATCACCACCGCACTGATCCCCGGCCGCAAAGCGCCGGTGCTGGTGACCGAAGACATGGTCAAGAGCATGAAGCCGGGTTCTGTAGTGCTGGATATGGCCGTGGAGCAGGGCGGTAACTGCGCGGTGAGTGAGCCGGGCCAGACCGTCACGCGCCATGGCGTGCACATCATTGGTGTGCCCAACCTGCCCACCACGGTGCCGGCCGATTCATCGGCGCTGTATGCGCGCAATGTGCTCGATTTCCTCAAGCTGGTGTTCGACAAGGAAGGCCAGTTCGTGGTCAATCTGGACGACGACATCGTGGCGGCGTGTTTGCTGTGCCGCGATGGCGAAATCAAACGCAAGCCGTGAGCAAACGCAAGCCGTAAGGATCGCCATGGAAACCATCAGCCCCACCGTCATCAATCTCATCATCTTTGTGCTGGCCGTGTACGTGGGCTACCACGTCGTGTGGAACGTCACCCCCGCGCTGCATACACCGCTCATGAGCGTGACCAACGCCATCAGCGCCATCATCATCGTGGGCGCCATGCTCGCCGCAGCGCTCACCGAAACGCCGCTGGGCAAAACCATGGGCGTGCTCGCCGTGGCGCTGGCAGCGGTCAATGTGTTCGGCGGCTTTTTGGTGACGCGCCGCATGTTGGAAATGTTTAGAAAGAAAGAGCCGAAAAAGGCGGGGGAGGGGAAATGAACCTCAGCCTCAATCTCGTCGTCCTGCTCTACCTCATCGCCTCGGTGTGTTTCATCCAGGCGCTTAAAGGTTTGTCGCACCCCACCACCTCGCGCCTGGGCAACACCTTTGGCATGGTGGGCATGGCGCTTGCGGCCGTGACCACGGTCGCGCTCATCTACAAGCTCGCACCGCAGATGGCCACACTGGGGCTGGGCTGGATTCTTTTGGGTCTGGTGGTGGGCGGCGGTGTGGGCACGGTCATGGCGCAGCGCGTGCCCATGACCAAGATGCCCGAGATGGTTGCCTTCATGCACTCCATGATTGGCCTGGCCGCGGTGTTCATTGCCGTGGCCTGCGTGGCCGAGCCCTGGGCGTTCAATATCGTGGGCAAAGGCGTGCCCATCCCCATGGGCAACCGCATTGAGCTCTTCATTGGCGCCTTTGTGGGGGCGATCACGTTTAGCGGTTCGGTGATTGCCTTTGGCAAGCTCTCGGGCAAATACAAGTTCCGTTTGTTCCAGGGGGCACCGGTGATGTTTCCGGGCCAGCATCTGCTCAATCTCATTCTGGGTTTGGCGATGTTGGGTTGTGGCGCCTGGTTCGTGGCCACGCAGCAGTGGCTGCCTTTTGGGGCGATGCTGGGCCTGGCCTTTGTGTTGGGTGTGCTCATCATCATTCCCATCGGCGGGGCTGACATGCCGGTGGTGGTGTCCATGCTCAACAGCTATTCGGGCTGGGCCGCGGCGGGCATCGGCTTTTCGCTGAACAACCCCATGCTCATCATTGCGGGCTCGCTCGTGGGTTCAAGCGGCGCCATCCTCTCTTACATCATGTGCAAAGCGATGAACCGCTCGTTCATCAACGTGATTCTGGGTGGCTTTGGACAAGAGACCGGCATCGCGGCGGTGCAAACCGAGGCGCGCCCCGTCAAGAGTGGTTCGGCTGATGACGCCGCGTTCATCTTGAGCAATGCCGAGAGCGTGGTGTGTGGTCCCGGCTCCGGTCTGGCCGTGGCGCGTGCGCCGCACCCGCTGAAAGAACTCTCCGACAAGCTGCGCAAAAAGGGCATCAACGTGCGCTATGCCATCCACCCGGTGGCAGGCCGCATGCCCGGCCACATGAACGTGCTGCTCGCTGAGGCCGAGGTGCCCTACGACCAGGTGTTTGAGATGGAAGACATCAACCCCGAATTTGGCGACACCGACGTGGTGCTGGTGCTGGGCGCCAACGACGTGGTCAACCCCGCTGCCAAAGATCCCAAGAGCCCCATCGCCGGCATGCC
>CAZZAD010000076.1:11888-12120 GCA_964652055.1 uncultured Burkholderiaceae bacterium
ATTCTGGAAGCCTACAAAGCGCGCCAGGTCATCGTGAACAAGCGCTCCATGGCCACAGGTTATGCGGGGCTGGACAACGAACTCTTCTACCTGGACCGCACCTTGATGGTGTTTGGCGATGCGAAGAAGGTCATTGAGGATATGGTCAAGGCGGTGGAGTAGGGGCGGGGTCTTTGATTACCACCCTACCGATAAATCTCCAACAAGTTCCTACAACGTTCGTCGCCCCGGC
>CAZZAD010000077.1:0-12112 GCA_964652055.1 uncultured Burkholderiaceae bacterium
GGCCCCAGCAAATCCGAACTCAAGCGCCAGATGCATGCGGTGCAAAAGCTCGGTGAATCGCTGGTGGCGCTGGATTCGGCACGCCTGGCACGCCTGGTGCTTCCTGAAGCCTTGCGCACCGCCATCCTTGCCGCCAAAAAAATCACCGCCCATGAAGGGCGGCGCCGGCAGTTGCAGTACGTGGGCAAGCTGATGCGCAAGGTCGATTCCGATGACATTGCCAAACAGCTGGCCGACATCACGGGCGATTCACGCGCCGCCGTCGCCCTGATGCACCGTAGCGAACAGCTGCGCGATGCACTGCTCAAAGACGACGACGCGCTGACCGCCTTTATTGCTGATCACCCCCACCTGGACATTCAACATTTGCGCGCCACCATCCGCAGTGCGCGGCGCGAATACGCGGCGGGCTTACCGCCCAAACATGCACGCGAGCTGTACCGCTGGCTGCACGGCGCCCTTTCACAATCCAACGAACCTTCCGCATGACCGCTGCCCCTTCCAACGAACTCATCGTCGGCCTGGTATCCGTGTCCGACCGCGCCTCTGGCGGCGTGTATGAAGACCGCGGACTGCCGGGCCTACGCGATGCGCTTACACGTGCACTGGCCTCGCCGTGGCGCGCCATCGAACGGCTCATCCCCGACGAGCGCGCGACCATTGAAAGCACCCTCATTGAACTGGTAGATGTGCAGCGCTGCCATCTGGTGCTCACCACCGGCGGCACGGGCCCGGCGCGGCGCGATGTCACGCCTGAGGCCACGCTGGCCGTGGCCACGCGCGAAATGCCCGGCTTTGGTGAACAGATGCGGCGCATCTCGCTCGCCTTTGTGCCCACCGCCATCCTGTCGCGGCAGGTGGGTGCGCTGCGCGAAATTGAAAATCACAGCGCGCTGATCCTGAATCTGCCCGGTCAACCCAAAGCCATCGTGGAAACACTCGAAGGCCTGCGTGATGCCGAAGGCAAGGTGCAGATGCCCGGCATCTTTGCCGCGGTGCCCTATTGCATTGATCTGATCGGCGGCCCATGCGTCCTCACTCACGAGTCTGTCGTTAAAGCGTTTCGACCCAAGAAATAAGGAATCCCCATGCTCGATTGCGTTGAACTGGCCACCACCCCCGCCCCTCACTGCGCCGTGATCTGGCTGCACGGCCTGGGCGCCGATGGTTATGACTTTGTGCCCCTGGTCAAAGAACTCGAAGCCCTGCAGGCCCCCGCCGCGCGCTACGTATTTCCCCATGCACCTAAGCGCCCCGTCACCATCAATGGCGGTTACGTCATGCCGGCCTGGTACGACATCATCGACGCTGAATTCGTGCGACGCGAAGATGAAGCCGGCGTGCGTGAGTCGCAGGCACAGATTGAAGCGCTCATCGAACGTGAAGTGGAACGTGGCATTGCGCCTAACCGCATCGTGCTGGCCGGTTTTTCTCAAGGTGGCGCCATTGCACTGCACACCGGGCTGCGGCAGGCGCAACCCCTGGCGGCAGTGGTGGCCCTGTCCACCTACCTGCCCTTGGCAAAACCGTTTGAAACCGAACGCGCGGCTGCCAGTGGGGCCGTGCCCATCTTCATGGCACACGGACAAAGCGACCCCATCGTGCCCTTGGAGCGCGGCGCCGCCTCACGCGAGCAACTGACCCGGCTGGGTTACGCCGTGCATTGGCACACCTACGCCATGCAGCATTCGGTATGCGCCGAAGAGATACAAGACTTGGCGGCATTCCTGAGGCAAGTCCTGCTGGCTGAGTAAAAAACATCTCATTTACACACCGGCACACCTCAAGCTGTCGGAATTGCACTGACAAGCTTTTCGTGAACCCCAGATGAAGCGCCGGTTATTCAAGGTCTAGTTCAAACAGCCGATGCCCAAACTATGCCTCACGCCGGTTCGCAATAAAAAAAGGGCCGTGCGGGGATGAGGTGAATAGGGCGAGTAGGAACCAAACGGAACCTGGGAGCACGGCCATGAACTACACACTGAGCGCAAAGACAGACACACCCGTCACACGGAAGTACTCACAACTGCCCAAACTCTTTCGCTGGTTCTCCGAGCACTGCGTGCTGCGCAGCCCGGAAGAATCAGACGTGATGCACATCTGGAACGCGGTCACGCACCCGCATTACGCACGCTGCTGGACCAGCGCCGTGCCGCACAGCCTGGATGAAGTCACGCAACGCGTACACCGCGCACTGAGCGACTGGAATCGCGGCAGCCGTTACGCGCTGGGCGTGCACCGCAAGTCTTCGCAGGAGTTTGTGGGTTGGATTGAACTCACCTCTCATCTCACGCAAAAGGGCGCATGGCTCATGCAGTGGTTTCTGCACCCACGCTACATGGCCGACACCCTGGCACAAGAAGCCATCACCGCCACCATAGATTTGATGTTCAGCGCGCTCGATGCCCAGGTGCTCTATGCACGCTGCCCGGAATCCCACAGCGCCTTTGCGCAAATGCTCAATGACGTGGGTTTCATCGAAGTGGCGCCCGCCGGATCGCTCGATGCCAGCACGCAGCGCCCACGCTCGCATGCTGTGTTTGAAGTCCGCCGCGCCGACTGGGCTGCAATACGTGCCCAGCAAACCGGAAATGCACACGCCCTAGCCAACGGTCCGGCCACCTCGCCGGCCTGGTCCAGCTCGGGCCTGCGCACTGAACTGGCCCTGGTCTGACCAGAGTCCATCGTCTCCTCTGAGCAACCGATCCCTTTTGATCTGAAGCTCTTGGGCGGGTCTGCGTCAAGCAGGCCCGCCTTTTTGTTGGTGCGCCGCAAAAGTAGGCCCGGTATAGGTGTCGCGTATCCGCCGCAACACCCATGGCACCATCAGAAAAATCTTCCATGGCTCTTGCGTGGCCACCGTGCCGCTGGGCACACTTGCGCATCGTTCAGACCACTCGGGGGAAGACATGAGCACCGCCAACAAAATCAGCTTCAGCGCTTCAATTGCACCCAATCCTTTTAAAACACCAGACACGTCAGGCGTGAATTTCACCGCCTCTGCCAGCCCCTTTTCAGGAACAAACAGTGTCAAGGTTTCAAGTCGGAACATTCTGGATCAGGGACGGAACACTCCAACACACGTCGCCCAGAATGCAGTCGGCGCCCTGCGCCAGCAGGTTGCACTATCTGCCCGTTTGCATGACACAACGCACCGCACCGCGCCTACTCTGACTTCTTTAGAGAAACAACTGGCGCGTGAAATGACGCATCAACTGTTTACGCCCGCCAAGAACGCATTGACCGAATGGGCTTCAGGGGAAGTCGAGGGCTACAAGAACATTTTGGCGCTGCCCGGAAAGGTGGCTGCCGCAGCAAAAGCCATCACCAGTGGCAGTGTGGACGTGCATAAGCTAGTGCTTGAGCTAAACACCCAATGGCGCAATCGCAAGACCGAGCTTGTAAACAGCGTTACACCTGAGAGCCTGTTGGCGCACGTAAAAGGCGTTAACGCGGAAACTGCCTCCGGGTTTGCGCTTGGCGCATTTTCGTTTTTTGCCAGCACCGCAAGCACGAGGGCCGCAGGCGGCCTGACCGAAATATTGAGTGACGTGGCAACAACCACTGTTAGGAACAAGAAAAGCGGTATTCGACCTGATGGATCAATCCCCGCCAATAAGGATCTGACCATCGGCCAACTACAACATGAAATTCAACGAGCGAACTTGGTAGGCAACAAACAACAGGTAACCAAGCTGGACCGTGAACTTGATAGCCGCAATGACCCCCAGGTTAGCTTTGCCAAATACAAGGCATCACAGGACACGGCAAACCGTCAGGTCATGGAAAACATGCAACGCCGAATAATCGACCTGAACGGTGAGCTCGCAGCGGCAACGCTCAGAGGCGACCAAACCAGTATCCAGACAATTACAGCCGACATTCAGCGCATTGAATTAGCCAAGGGACGGTTAATAAGTCAAAAAAAGTTTGAGGCCGTCATTGCTGGCGAAGTCGCACGCGGCATCCCCTTCAAAGGTTTTCGCGACTAACTCCCCACCGCCCCCAGCTCCGAAGCCAACCTGAGCTGGTTCTTCCCTCCCGCCTTGGCCGCATACATGGCCGCATCGGCGCGTTGGACCAAGGCGTCGAACTCCTGGGCATCGGCCGGAAACAGGGCCAGTCCCACGCTGGCGTGTATGCGCAAATAGCCGCCGGGGTGCTCCAGAGTTTCGGTGGCGGCGGCGATCATTTTTTCGCCCACCATCACGGCCACTGTCTCGGATTCAATTTCGGGCAGCAGGGCCACAAACTCATCACCCCCGGTGCGCGCCACGATGTCGTATTCGCGCAGTACGGCCGACAAGCGCACCGCCACGCGCCGCAGTAGTGCATCGCCGTTGGCGTGGCCGAGCACATCGTTGACCTCCTTGAAGCCATCGAGGTCGAGCACCAACACGGCAGACAGGCGGTTTTGCCGCAGGGCCACCGACAGCAGACGGCGCGCGTGTTCCACCAACTGTCGGCGGTTGGGCAGACCCGTGAGTTCGTCATGGTTGGCTTGGTACCAGGCCAGTTCTTCACGCCGCTTCAGGGCCGTGATGTCGGTGAGCACCAAGATCATCGAGCGGCCTGCGCCGTTGACGCTGTCAGAGCGTGCGCCGTCCTGAATCAGACGTGAGGTGAGTTGGCACCAAACCATGCGCCCGCCGGCGTCGGCCATGTCAGCGCCATCCAAGCCATCGGGCGCGCGCAACGTCACCTCATGGATGGCGGCCTCGCGAATCTGGCCCGCATCGACCGTGGCGCTAACGATGCCATCCCACACCTCGGGCGCAGCAAGAATTTCAGACACGGGGCGTTGATCGAGCCATTCACGGGTGACGCCGAGCATTTTGGCCAGCGCCCGGTTGGCGCTGTCGATGAGCCCGCCACGCACGAAGGCAATGCCTTCACCCGCGCTATCAAACAGGGCCTGTTGATTGCGCAAGGTCACGCTGAGTTCTTGTTCGCGTAGCTTGAGCGCCGTAATGTCGGTGGCCACGCCGATCACGGATTCGATTTTTCCGTTCTCATCCCGGGTAGGCAAAGCACTGACGGTCACATTCACCCGTTCACCGCTGGCTGAAAACTGCTGCAGTTCGGCATCAAAGACCGGTTGGCCTTTCAATGCGGGCCGGATGCGGCGCAGAAAATCGCGCCGACTAAAGCCGGGGGCATTGAATTCAGTCACAAACCGGCCCACCACATCGCGTGGCGCGTAGCCGTACATCAGGCGGCAGGCGCGCTCAGACACGAAGGTCAGCCGCCCTTGCGCATCACAAGTCCAGATCAGTGAGGGCGAGGCGTTGAGCAGCGCACGGTACTGCCGTGCACTTTCGGCCTGCGCCAGTTCGGCTTCGCGTCGCTCGGTGATATCGACTATCGACAGCACAAAGCGCGTGGTATGCCCCTGTTCATCACGTACGGTGGCGCCACGTCCCATGACCCAGATGTAGGACTGATCGGCGCGACGTATGCGGAACTCTTCCCGAAACGGTACGCCCTCATAACGATGGGCCTTGCGCGCATCAAGCACACGAATCCGATCCTGGGGATGCACCGCAGCCGAAAAGCGATGTGCGGCCAGAAAGGCATCCCGATCCCGATAGCCAAGGATTTCGGCATAACGCGATGAGTACGCGTAGTAGCGCTTGTCCGATTCATAAACCGTGTCAGACACGCCCACCTCAAGCGCTTCGAGCGCCAGCCGCAACTGTTCCCGGCTGTGCACCAGCTCGGCCAGGGTGTGCTGTGCGTCCAGTGCTACGGCTTGTGCGCTCTCACGCAAAAACAGCAACGATGCGACCGAGCGGCGCATGCCCCAGGCCAGCAACGCACCGACGACCACCGTCAGCAGCCAGACCGCAAGAACCTGGGGAATGGCCAGCACTTCATGCCGCGACAGAAACAGGGCTTGCCCCACCGCCAGCGGCAGCACATACGCCAGCCAGGTGATGAGCCGATGGTTGAAGATATATGCCGCGCACAGCATCACCACGCCCGTGACCGCAATCTGCAGCGCCGCGCCCCAGGGTGCAGCCACCGGCACCAGCAACAGACCACACGTCCACATGAACGATTCGGCAAAAGCGGCCAGTGCGTACAGCTTGGGGCCACGTTCAAAACGCAACACATCGTCACCCAACATCATGCGCGCCAGCGCCATGCGCCCGACCACCGCCACGGCCAGCAGGGTCCACCAGATCAGGGCGGCACCCAGCCGACCCTCCTGCACCAGGATCAGTAGGATCATGAGCCCGAAGCCCAGATCAGCCATCCCGCTCCACTGCGCCACGCGCAGGGACTGATGCAGCAACTCAGACGAGGATTGATCGGTGGGTTCGTTCATTGAACAGCAGGTTTTGAAGGCCGGCCGGAAAATCGGAACGTCCACCTTACTGGCATAGGCAGCACGCATGAACACAGATAACCCGGGTAGGAATGCCGCTATCCCAGCGTCTGAAAGCCAGTCCGACACCGGTTCAACCCTCTATCGGGGCCGGTTTGCTCCCTCACCCACGGGCCCGCTACATGCCGGTTCCCTCGTGGCCGCCCTGGCCAGCTGGCTCGATGCACGCGCACACCAGGGCATTTGGCTCGTGCGCATGGAAGATCTGGACCCCCCGCGCGAAATGCCCGGCGCGGCCCGCGCCATAGTGCACACCCTGACCGCCTTTGAACTGGTTTCAGATGAACCGATCCTGTGCCAGAGCACACGCCACGCCGCCTATGCCCAGGCATTGACGCAATTGCAGGGCAAAGACGCCGTATTTGCCTGCACCTGCACGCGGCGCGATGTGCTGCACGCCAGCGGCAGCTCGCTGCGTTACCCCGGCACTTGCCGCAATGTCCATCACCTCGGCACAGACGCGGTGGCCTGGCGGCTGCGCGTGACCGATGAGCCCGTTTCGTTCCAGGACCGCGCTGCAGGGCTCATCACCCAGCGGCTGGAATCTGAAATTGGCGACTTTGTGCTCAAACGCGCCGATGGTTTATGGGCATATCAGCTGGCGGTGGTGGTGGACGATGCCGACCAGGGCATCACCGATGTGGTGCGCGGCGCCGATCTGCTGGACAACACGCCGCGGCAAATCGCTCTGCAACGGCAGCTTGATCTGCCCACACCGCGTTATATGCACGTGCCCGTGGTGACCAACACGAAGGGTGAAAAGTTATCGAAACAAACCGGCGCACGTGCGCTCGATGACACCCAACCGCTGCAGGAGTTGGAACGCGCCTGGCAGCACCTGGGCTTTGCACCGCTGGGCGCTGATTCGCTCGCCGCGTTTTATGCGGCAGCAATACCGCTGTGGCGCGAACGCTGGTCTGCAGATGACAGGTGCCCGATAAACTCGCCGCCCCCTCTGTAACGACAACTCTTCTCCCATGGTCGATCACACCGACGCCGCCACCTTGCGGCGCATCCTGAACACCTGCCATCGCATCGCCGTGGTGGGTGTATCCAATGAGTGGCACCGGCCCAGTTATTTCGTGGCCAAGTATTTGCTGGAACACAGGTACACCATGATTCCGGTCAACCCGAAATACACCGAAGTGCTGGGGCAGCGCTGCTACCCCAATGTGCGCGCCGCAGCTGCCGCGGCGGGGCCGATCGACATGGTGGACTGTTTTCGCCGCAGCGCGGACATTGAGCCGCTGGCCGATGACGCCATTGCCGTGGGCGCGAAATGCCTGTGGATGCAACTGACCGTCACCCACGAAGCCGCCGCTGCCAAGGCGCACGCGGCAGGTTTAACCGTGGTGCAGGACCGCTGCGTGAAAATTGAACACGGCCGCTTATTTGGCGGACTGAACTGGGTGGGCGTGAACACTGGTTTGGTATCGGCCAAGCGGCCGCGGCAGTTGCCGTACTAGATGAGGCCCAACTTGTCGATCAGCACGCGTCGCCCCGGCGCAGGCCCTGTCTCTTGATCACATCTTTTACTTCGTTGCGGCGGCGTTCCCTCACCCCAACCCCTCTCCCGGAGGGAGAGGGGCTTTTAACTTCCCTCTCCCTCCGGGAGAGTCAGATACAGCGTGATGCGCTGTCGGCTGGCGCCGCGGAAGGGAAAGACGCACGCGCACTACGTCGTCGCCCCGGCGCAGGCCGGGGGCCAATTTGCGATGCAATGCCCAAGTGAAAAGCGCCCCCAATTGGGCCCCGGCCTGCGCCGGGGCGACGACGGTTGCGTGCGTCCGCATTCACTTCAACCGTTTTACTTTTGCCTGCGTTAACTCAACCGCACTTGGAACAAGCCATGTCCGACCACCGCTTTGGCATTGAAACCCTCTGCCTGCACGCCGGCGCGCTGCCCGATGCCAGCACGGGCGCGCGGGCTGTGCCCATACACCAGACCACAAGCTTCGTGTTCGACTCAGCCGACCACGCGGCGAGCCTGTTCAATCTGCAAACCTTCGGCAACGTGTATTCGCGCATCAGCAACCCCACGGTGGCGGTGTTTGAAGAACGCGTAGCTGCACTGGAGGTCGGGCGCGCGGGGTTGGCCACCGCCAGCGGCATGTCCGCACAGCTCACCGCCATTTTGGCCATTGTGCAGCCCGGCGATCACATCGTCTCGTCCAGCTTGCTCTATGGCGGCACGTATTCGCAGTTCTCCGTGGCCTTGCCCAAGATGGGCATCACCACCACCTTTGTGGACCCGGACGACCCACAAAATTTTGCGCGTGCTCTGCAACCCAACACGCGCCTGGTCTACGGCGAAACCCTGGGCAACCCCAAGATCAACGTGCTCGACATTGAAGCCGTAGCACGTATTGCGCATGAGGCGCAGATCCCGCTCATGGTGGACAACACCCTGCCCTCGCCGTATTTGTGTCGGCCCTGCGAGTGGGGTGCAGACATCGTGGTGCATTCGGCCACCAAATACATCGGCGGCCACGGCACCACGCTGGGCGGCGTGATCGTGGAAAGCGGCAAGTTCGACTGGGGCAACGGCAAGTTCCCCGACATGGTGGCGCCCAGCAAGGGTTATCACGGCGTGAAGTTCTGGGAGACCTTTGGCGACTTTGCCTACACCATGAAGGCACGCATGGAAGTGCTGCGTGTGCATGGTGCAGCACTCGCGCCGATGTCTGCCTGGCAGTTGCTGCAAGGGCTGGAAACCTTGCACGTGCGCATGGACCGACACGTCAGCAACGCGCGCAAGGTGGCGCAGTTTCTGACGGCGCATCCGCGCGTGTTGTGGGTGAATTGGCCAGGGTTGGAATCGAGCCCGTATCACGCACTGGCGAAAAAATATTTACGCCCCGTTGACGGTGGACCCGGCGCATCGAGCGTGATGACGTTTGGCATTCAAGGCGGCGCAGCGGCTGGCGTGAAGTTCATCGACGCCCTGCAATTTGTATCGCATCTGGCCAACATTGGTGATGCCAAGTCACTGGTGATACATCCGGCCTCGACCACACACCGGCAACTCAGCGAAGAAGAACAATGTGCGGCAGGCGTGTTGCCGGAGATGGTGCGGCTATCGATCGGCATTGAGTCGATCGATGACATCTTGTGGGATTTGGAGCAGGCGCTGGATAGGAGCGCTTAAGCACAAGCTCAATGTCTTGCTTGCAATGGCAGTAATCGCAGTCGAGTGCGACTTGGCTCCACCGTGAGCAACGCACCGGCTTCCAGCTCGGCACTCATTTGACGTAACGCATCAATCACCGGCGCACCGATCACGTCAGGGCTGACATCCTCTGCACGAATTTGGACCACGCTGGGTTTGTCGCCATGGGTGGCCGCCAGAATCGCGCTGAAATCGAGGTCATGCGTGAGCACCACGTAACCATGAGTACGCGCAAAAGCCATGATGTGCACATCTGTAGCGTTGGCCGATCCCAGGGTTGACCAGTGCGTTGACTCAATACCCGCTTGCGCCAGTACGCTGACCCAGCGCGGCGACAGATTCATATCGACCAACAACTTCATGCACGGGCCAGCACAATCTCGCGCTCTTCGGCTCGCCAAGCGGCATAACGCAATGCTTGCATTACGTCCTCGCGCTCCAGATAGGGATAGTCGGCAAGAATTTCTTCAACGCTGTGGCCCGCACCAATCTGGCTGACCACCATGCCGACGGTGACGCGCATTCCACGAATGCACGCCTTTCCGCCCATGACTTCAGGTTGCTGAGTAATGCGATCAAGTTGTGCCATTTGCCGCTCCTTGCCAAATCCCGCACCAATGGTGATGGATAGGGGACAACTTATCAAGGCTAATTCCGACCATTCACGCCGTGCAATGTGAATTGGCCACCCTTCTTCAGCGCTTAAACCCACCCAACAACGCCGCCACTTTGCCCAGTTTGCTTTTGGGTTTCTCTTCAGGCTTTGTCGGCGTTGCCGAGGCATCGGTGGCCGTAGGTGTTGCTTCGTAAGGCTTGGTGAAAAACTCGTCGAGAGGTTTGGCCGGTGGTGGTGTGTAGCCGCGGTTTGCGCTGCGCTCACTACTGCGTCCACCCCCACGTTCCCCACCCCGCTCGCCACCTCGTTCCGATCCTCGCTCACGACGCGGTGAGCGCTCTGAACGCTCCCCTCGCTCAAACGCCAGCGGTTGCGCACCAAAGTCTTGTTTGGTGAGTTTTTCAATCGCGCCCACGCCGCGCTCATCGGCGCCGGTCATGAACATGATGGTCAGGCCACTGGCGCCGGCCCGACCCGTGCGGCCAATGCGGTGCACGTAGTCCTCGGCGTTGAAGGGCACGTCGTAGTTGATGACTACAGGCAGCTCCACAATGTCCAAACCGCGCGCGGCCACGTCGGTGGCCACCAGCACTTCAATGTCGCCCTTCTTGAAGCCATCGAGCGCCTTGGTGCGTTCGTCCTGCGTTTTGTCGCCATGAATAGCGTCGGCATTGATGCCGGCCTTCTGCAATTGGCTGGCCAGCCGACGGCACTCGATCTTGGCGTTCACAAACACCAGCACCTGCTTCAGAGGCGCGCCGCCCTCGCCGCGCGTGCGCAGGATATGCAGCAGGGCATCGGTCTTCTCCGAGTCGTGCACGTGGAGGACTTCCTGCTTGACGGTGTCGGCGGTGGCGTTGCGGCGCGCCACTTCCACCAGCACCGGGTCGCGCGGGCAGTTGTTGGCAAGCGTCTTGATTTCTTCGGAGAACGTGGCCGAGAACATCAGGCTCTGCCGTTGTTTGGGCAACAAATTCAGAATGCGCGAGATATCGGGCAAAAAGCCCATGTCCAGCATGCGATCGGCCTCATCAAGCACCACGATCTGCACTTGTCCCAGTGAGGTGTTTTTCTGCTGGATGTGATCGAGCAGACGGCCCGGGGTGGCGATGACCACTTCGGCGCCTTTGCGCAGGGCTTCGGTCTGGGGGTTCATGTCCACACCGCCGTATACACACACCACGCGCAGGGGGCAGGCTGAGGCGTATTGCTTGAGGTTCTCGGCCACCTGATCGGCCAGTTCGCGCGTGGGCGCCAGGATGAGCGCCCGCACCGGATGGCGCGCGGGCGACATGCTGGTGTTGGCATGGGGCAGCAGCAGTTGCAACAGCGGCAAACCAAAGCCTGCCGTTTTGCCGGTGCCCGTTTGCGCCGCGCCCATGACGTCACCGCCCTTGAGCACGATGGGAATGGCCTTGGCCTGGATGGGCGTAGGCGTGGTGTAGCCCATCTGCTTGATCGCGGTCAGGAGCTGCGGATCAAGGCCAAAGTGTTCGAAGTCGTGGTGGTCGGACAACGGGGTCGCTTTTTGAAGTTGTCATCCCCGCGCAGGCGAGGATCCAATACGGCATAACGAAAGGTGGCTGGATTCCCGCCTGCACGGGGATGACGGTGAAGACAACGTGGGTTGCAACGAGGGTTGCATTACCCCAGCGCCTTCACCAATTCCGGCACCGCCTCGAACAAATCGGCCACCAGGCCGTAGTCCGCTACGGAAAAAATCGGGGCTTCAGGATCTTTATTGATCGCCACGATGACTTTGCTGTCTTTCATGCCCGCCAGATGTTGAATGGCGCCACTGATGGCAACAGCGATGTACAGATTGGGCGCGACGATTTTGCCGGTCTGGCCGACTTGCAGATCGTTCGGGGCAGCACGCGCATCGACCGCGGCGCGCGGGGCGCCCGTGGGGGCTCCCCAGTCGCCGGCCCGCGGG